>NZ_JACBZA010000001.1:623507-935261 GCF_013408535.1 Actinopolymorpha cephalotaxi | reverse complement strand
CGACCGGGGGTGCGAACGCGCGGCTGCTGGCCCTGGTGGGTTCGGCGCTGTCGGCGGTGCGCGGGGAGAAGTCGGCCCGCAGGCTGTCCATGCGTACCGAACTGGACCGGGTGGAGGTGCGCGGCCCGGCCGCCGACCTCGACCTGCTGGCGTCGGCGCGTGCGGACCTCGCCGCCGCCGGCCGGATCCGCACGCTTGACCTCGCACCCGACCCCGCCGCGGACGGTCTGTCGGTGACCGTCGGCATCGACGATGGCAGCGAGGACAGCGACGACAGCAGCGACGCCGGAGACTGAACGTCAGTCGCCGAGCAGGATCGACCAGCCGTGGGCGGGGACCGTCGTGATCGGCGTGTCCTCGCCCCGGCCGGTCGCGGCGGCCGCTGCCGATGCCCTGTCGGAGCCGCCGCCCCGGTCGGTCTCGGCGAGGTGGAAGCCGGTGGCGTCGACCGGGAAGTCGTACGCCTCGTCGTCAAGGTTCAACAGCAGCAGGGTTTCCGTGCCCGCCGCTCCCTCTGCCGCACCACTCGCCGGCCTCGACCGCAGCGCCAACCCGCGGTTGACGACGTGCTCGGTGGTGGTGTGGGCGTGCGTCAACCACGGGTTGCGGCGGCGGAAGGCGAGCAGCCGCCGGTGCAGGTGGTACATCGGCCGGCCGGACGGCGCGAGACCGGCGGGCGTGAGCGGGAACTCGGGGCGGATCGCGTCGTCGCCGCCCTCGCGTTCCTCCTTGGTTCCCTGGAACGCCTGCTCGTCCCCGGCGTAGATGCTCGGCACCCCCGCCACGCACATCAGCACCGCGAGCGCGTGCCCGAGGTGGCGCTGGTCGTCCAGCCGGGTGGCGAGGCGGGTGACGTCGTGGTTGCCGACGAAGGTCTGCGGCAGCTCCGCGGCCGCGAACTCACCGTGCCGGCGCAGCGCCCACTCCAGCTCGAACAGGTTGCGGTCGTTCAGGCTGCTCCAGATCGCCTTCCACAGTTCGTACTGCGTGACCGAGTCGACAGTGCTCTCCGTGGCGAACTCCGCGTAGTCGCCGTGGATCACCTCGGCCAGGAACCACGCTTCGGGGTGCGCGGCGCGGACCGGCGCCAGCACCGTACGCCAGAACGCGGGCGGCACGGCGTAGGCCGCGTCCAGCCGCCAGCCGGAGATCCCGCGGTCCAGCCAGTACGTCAGCACCCGGGTCACGTGGTCGGCGACGGCCGGCTCGGTGTGGTCCAGGGCGACCAGCTGGTGGTGGCCCTCGAACGTCGCGTAGTCGTCCGGCCCGCCGCCGGTACGCCGGAACCACCGGCCGGCCGGTGAGTGCGGGCCCGACCGCTTCGCCTCGGCGAACACCGGGAACGACCGGCCGACGTGGTTGAACACCCCGTCCAGGACGAGCCGCAGCCCGCGCGCCCGGGCGGCGGCCACCAGCCGGTCGAAGTCCGCCTCGTCGCCAAGCCGGGGGTCGATCCGGAAGTGGTCCTCGGTGTCGTAGCCGTGCGTGCCGGAGGCGAAGACCGGACCGAGCAGCAGTCCCGAACACCCCAGGTCGGCGGCATAGTCCAGCCACGCCTCCAGCCGGTCCAGCCTGTGCTGAACCGGCCGGTCCGCACCGTCTCCGGGAACCTCACCAACAGAGGTCTCGGCGCCGACGAAGCCCAGCGGATAGAGGTGCCACAGCACCGCGTCGTCGAGCCAGGTCGGCACCGCTCCCCCGTTCGTACCTCAGGACGTGCCGGCGGTGATCAGGCCGGGGTCAGCGCAGGTCGCCGTTGACCATCGGCGACGCCGCCGGCGGCCAGGCCACCAGGCCGAGTTCGGCCGGCGAGCTGAGGTCGGCGTTCTTCGGCAGGATCCGCACGGTGTAGCCCACCGGGCCGGTCCGGTCGAAGCGCACCTGTCCCTCGTAGCGATAGCGGCCCGCCTCGTAGTCCTCGGCCCGCTCCAGCGACACCATGCTCGGGGTCTGCAGCCGGTCGGCCTCGTCGACCCGGCCGTGCAGGACCTGGATGTCCACGTCGTCGGGTGAGAGCCCGCCCAGGCTGACGAACACCCGCAGCCGCGCGGCTCCGCCCAGCTCGGCGCCCTCGCCGGTGCCGACGGACTCCACGTGGTCGACGTGCACGCCGCCCCAGCCCTCCCGGACCCGCCGCTTCCACGCGGCGAGCTGCCGGGCGCCGTCGAAGGAGGAGTTCATCGCCCGCGAGCTCAGCGCCGCCGGGGCGTAGAGCTTGGTCACGTAGTCGTCGAACATCCGGGTGGCCAGCACCTTCGGCCCGAGCGACTTCAGCGTGTGCCGGACCATCTCCAGCCACCGGCGCGGCAGGCCGTGCTCGTCGCGGTCGTAGAACCGCGCCGCCACCTGGTGCTCGAGCAGGTCGTAGAGCGCGTGCGCCTCGAGGTCGTCGCGCCGGTCGGGGTCGTTCACCCCGTCGGCGGACGGGATCGCCCAGCCGTTCTGGCCGTCGTACCACTCGTCCCACCAGCCGTCGCGGATGGAGACGTTGAGCCCACCGTTGAGGGCCGCCTTCATGCCGGACGTACCGCAGGCCTCGTACGGCCGCAGCGGGTTGTTGAGCCACACGTCGCAGCCGGTGACCAGCGGGTGGGCCAGGCCCATGTCGTAGTCGGGCAGGAACACGATCCGGTGCCGGACCTCGGGGTCGTCGGCGAACCAGACGATCTCCTGGATCAGCCGCTTGCCGCCGTCGTCGGCCGGGTGCGACTTGCCCGCGATGACCAGCTGGATCGGCCGCTCCGGGTCGAGCAGCATCCGCTTGAGGCGGTCCCGGTCCGACAGCATCAGGGTGAGCCGCTTGTACGACGGCACCCGGCGGGCGAACCCGATGGTGAGCACGTCCGGGTCGAGCGCGTCGGCCACCCAGCCCAGCTCGGCCTCGGAGGCGCCGCGGGCGAGCCACGACTCCCGCAGCCGGTCGCGGGCGTAGTCGACCAGCCGGGCGCGCATGGCGGCCTTGGTCTTCCAGATCGCCGACTCCGGAACCTGGTCGACGCCGGCCCAGTCCTCCGCGCCGTCGCGGTCGGTGGGGTCCACCTCGGGGCGGGACACCAGCTCGGTCATCTCCCGGGCCACCCAGGTCCCCGCGTGCACGCCGTTGGTGATCGACGCAATCGGCACCTCGGTCTCGTCGAAGCCCGGCCACAGGCCGGCGAACATGCCGCGGCTCACCACGCCGTGCAGGGCGCTCACGCCGTTGGCGCGCTGGCCGAGCCGGAAGCCCATCACGGCCATGTTGAACAGGCCCGGGTCGCCGCCCTCGTAGTCCTCGGCGCCGAGCGCGAGGATGCGGTCGACCGGGACGCCGTCCGCCTCGTTGTCGCCGCCGAAGTGCTGCTGGACCAGATCCCGGGCGAACCGGTCGATTCCGGCGGGTACGGGGGTGTGGGTGGTGAACACGGTGCCGGCGCGGGTGACCTCCACCGCGGCGTCGAAGTCCAGCCCTCGGTCCTCGACGTACTCCCGGATGCGTTCCAGCCCGAGGAAGCCGGCGTGGCCCTCGTTGGTGTGGAACACCTCGGGCGCGGGAGCGCCGGTGATCCGGCAGTAGGCGCGCAACGCGCGCACGCCGCCGACGCCGAGCAGCATCTCCTGCAGCAGCCGGTGCTCGGTGCCGCCGCCGTAGAGGCGGTCGGTGGTGTCGCGCTCGGCGGGCTCGTTGTCCTCGATGCCGGAGTCGAGCAGCAGCAGCGGCACCCGGCCGACGTGCGCGACCCAGACCTGGGCGACCAGGCGGCGGTCGCCCGGCAGGCCCACGGAGACTCGGGCGGCGGTGCCGTCGGCCTCGCGCAGCAGGCTGAGGGGCATCGCCTGGGGGTCGACGATCGGGTAGCGCTCCTGCTGCCAGCCGTCACCCGACAGTGACTGCTTGAAGTAGCCGTGGCGGTAGAGGAGGCCGACGCCGATCAGCGGGGCGCCGAGGTCGCTGGCCGCCTTCAGGTGGTCACCGGCGAGGATGCCGAGGCCACCGGAGTACTGCGGGAGGACGGCGGTCAGGCCGAACTCCGGCGAGAAGTAGGCGATCTGGCGGGGTACGTCCGATCCCAGCGTCTGGTACCACCGGTCCTGGTGCACGTAGGCGTCCAGGTCGGCGGCGACCGAGCGCAGGTCGGACAGGAAGGTCTCGTCCGAGCCGAGCTCGGTGAGCCGGTCGGTGGCGACCTCGCTGAGGAGCCGCATCGGGTCGTGCCCGGTCGACGCCCACAGTCTGGGGTCGACGGCGGCGAACAGGTCCTGGGTCGGCGGGTGCCAGGACCAGCGGAGGTTCATGGCAAGGTCGCCGAGCGGCGCGAGCGGCTCGGGTAGGACCGGCCGGACAGTGAATCGACGGATGGCACGCACGAGGGCAGAGGCTAACCCAGAGAAGGGTCCGACACGCCGTCGGCATGCCTTCCTGTTGCAGGAAGAGCAAGGTTTTGCAACGTTCCAGGGGGAACCACTCCGTTATGAGCACCCCCGGATCGCATGCCCGCAGGGACCGGCCGGACCACCTGGAAGGTCGACCAGAGGATCGACCGGAAGATCGACGAGGTGGACGCCCGGCCACAAACCCTGATACTGGGGTAGGTAGGTTCACCGATGTGCCTGCGCGCCGACAGAAAACCCGCCGACTCCCTACTCGGAATCCGATGCCTGCCAAGAACGAGCAGCCCAGGACCACGACCGGGACCGCCCCGACCGCCAGTCCGGTGACCGCGGCCACCGACGGCGGCGCCTCCGGCACCCCGAACAGTCCCAGTCCCAGCCCCGCCTCCCCTGCCGCGACCGCGGCGACGTCCACGGTCTTCGACACGGTCGTCGGCCGGATCCCGATCATCAACGTCACCCCCGACGTACGCGCCGGTGGGCGGCTGCCCGCGAAGGCCGTCGCCGGCGAGTCCCTCACGGTCGAGGCGACGGTGTTCCGGGAGGGCCACGACGCCCTCGGGGCCAACGTCGTGACCCGCGGACCCGGTGGCCGCACCCTCGGCTGGACGCCGATGCGGTGCGACGAGCCGGGCACCGACCGATGGTCGGCGCAGATCCGCCCCGACGCCGAGGGCGACTGGACGTACTCCGTGGAGGCGTGGAGCCACCCGGTGGCGACCTGGCGGCACGCCGCCGAGGTCAAGATCGCCGCCGGCGTCGACGTCGAGCTGATGCTGGCCGAGGGCGCGATCGTCCTCGAGCGCGCCGGCGCCAACCTGCCCGGTGAGGAGGCGCACGGCCGCGACCTGCTCCAGGCGGCGGTCCGGGCGCTGCGCGACGACTCGCGCCCGGCCCAGGCCCGTCTCTACGCCGCCACCGCGCCGGACGTCGAGGAGATCCTCGCCGCCCACCCGCTGCGCGACATGGTGACGACCTCGGAGGAGTTCCCGCTGCGGGTCGACCGCGAGCGTGCGCTCTACGGCAGCTGGTACGAGTTCTTCCCCCGGTCCGAGGGCGCCTACTACGACGAGCACCAGGGCCGCTGGGTGTCCGGCACGTTCAAGGCCGCCGCCGACCGGCTGCCCGCGATCGCCGACCTCGGCTTCGACGTGGTGTACCTCCCCCCGATCCACCCGATCGGGCGGGTCAACCGCAAGGGCCCGAACAACACCCTCGACCCCGCGCCCGGCGACCCCGGCTCCCCGTGGGGGATCGGCAGCGACGAGGGCGGGCACGACGCCGTGCACCCCGACCTCGGCACGTTGGAGGACTTCGACGCGTTCGTGGCCCGGGCCAACGAGCTCGGCCTGGAGATCGCCCTCGACCTCGCGCTGCAGGCGGCGCCGGACCACCCCTGGGTGAAGGAACACCCGGAGTGGTTCACCACGCTGGCCGACGGGACGATCGCCTACGCCGAGAACCCGCCGAAGAAGTACCAGGACATCTACCCGATCAACTTCGACAACGACCCCGCCGGGATCTACGCCGAGGTCCTCCGCGTCGTCCGGCACTGGATGAGCCACGGCGTCCGGATCTTCCGGGTGGACAACCCGCACACCAAGCCGGTGCGGTTCTGGGAGTGGCTGCTCGCCGAGGTCCGGCGTACCGACCCCGACGTGCTCTTCCTGTCCGAGGCGTTCACCCGGCCGCCGATGCTGCAGACCCTGGCCAAGGTCGGGTTCCACCAGTCGTACACCTACTTCACGTGGCGCAACACCAAGGAAGAGCTGGAGTCCTACTTCACCGAGCTCAGCCACGAGTCGTCGGACTTCGTACGCCCGAACTTCTTCACCAACACCCAGGACATCCTCACGTCCTTCCTGCAGACCGGCGGGCTGCCGGCGTTCCGGATCCGCGCGGCGCTGGCCGCCACCGGCTCGCCGACCTGGGGCGTCTACTCCGGGTTCGAGCTGGGCGAGCACGTCGCGCTCCGCCCGGGCAGCGAGGAGTACCTCCACTCGGAGAAGTACCAATACCGCCCGCGCGACTGGGCGGCGTACGAGCCGGGCGCCGAACGCGCGGGTGAGTCGATCGCGCCGTACCTCCGGCAACTCAACGAGATCCGCCGCCGGCACCCTGCCCTGCAGCGGCTGCGCAACCTCGCGCTGCACCAGGTGCCCGACCCCAACCTGCTGGTCTTCTCCAAGCGGGACGTGCTCCCCGACGGGCGCGACGACACGGTGATCGTGGTGATCAACATCGACCCGTACGGGCCGCACGACTCGGTGATCACCCTCGACATGCCCGCACTCGGACTGGACTGGCACGACTCGTTCGTGGTCCAGGACGAGTTCACCGGAGACAGTTGGCGATGGGGCCAACACAACTACGTCCGGCTCGACCCGGCGTACCACCCTGCCCACATCCTCACTCTTCAGCGGGGTTCCGCATGACCCAGACCCAGCTACTGCACGAGGGCGGCCTGAGCTCCGAGCCGGAGTGGTACAAGCGCGCCGTCTTCTACGAAGTCCTCATCCGGTCCTTCCACGACTCCTCCGGTGACGGCGTCGGTGACCTCAAGGGCCTGAAGGAGAAGCTCGACTACCTCGAGTGGCTCGGCATCGACGCCCTGTGGCTGCCGCCGTTCTACGTCTCCCCGCTGCGCGACGGCGGCTACGACGTGGCCGACTACACCGCCATCTCCCCCGACGTGGGGGCGCACGAGGACTTCGTCGAGTTCATCGAGGCGGCTCACCAGCGCGGCATCCGGGTGATCGTCGACTTCGTGATGAACCACACCTCCGACCAGCACCCGTGGTTCCAGGCGTCGCGGTCGGACCCGGACGGCCCCTACGGCGACTTCTACGTCTGGGCCGACACCGACGAGGGCTACGCCGACGCGCGGATCATCTTCGTCGACACCGAGACCAGCAACTGGACGTTCGACCCGGTGCGCAAGCAGTACTTCTGGCACCGGTTCTTCTCCCACCAGCCCGACCTGAACTTCGAGAACCCCGCGGTCCAGGAAGCGATCGTCGACGCGCTGCGCTTCTGGCTCGACCTCGGCATCGACGGGTTCCGGCTGGACGCGGTGCCCTACCTGTTCGAGGAGGAGGGCACCAACTGCGAGAACCTCCCCCGCACCCACGAGTTCCTCAAGCGGGTCCGCAAGGAGGTCGACGCCGACTACCCCGACCGGGTGCTGCTGTGCGAGGCCAACCAGTGGCCGGCGGACGTGGTGGAGTACTTCGGCGACCTCGGCAGCGGCGGGGACGAGTGCCACATGGCGTTCCACTTCCCGGTGATGCCGCGCATCTTCATGGCGGTGCGGCGGGAGTCGCGCTACCCGATCTCGGAGATCATGGCGCAGACGCCGAAGATCCCCGACGGGTGCCAGTGGGGCATCTTCCTGCGCAACCACGACGAGTTGACGCTGGAGATGGTCACCGACGAGGACCGCGACTACATGTGGGGCGAGTACGCCAAGGACCCCCGCATGAAGGCCAACATCGGCATCCGCCGGCGGCTGGCCCCGCTGCTGGAGAACGACACCAACCAGATGGAGCTGTTCACCGCGCTCCTGCTGTCCCTGCCCGGCTCGCCGATCATCTACTACGGCGACGAGATCGGCATGGGCGACAACATCTGGCTCGGTGACCGCGACGGCGTACGCACCCCGATGCAGTGGACGCCGGACCGCAACGCGGGCTTCTCCAACTGCGATCCCGGCCGGCTGGCGCTGCCGGTGATCATGGACTCGATCTACGGGTTCCAGGCGGTCAACGTCGAGTCGCAGCTGTCCAACGCGTCGTCCCTGCTGCACTGGGTACGCCGGATGATCCACGTCCGCAAGCAGAACCCCGCGTTCGGCTCGGGCAGCTTCACCGACCTCGGCGGCAGCAACCCCAGCGTGCTGTCCTTCGTCCGCGAGTTCGGCGACGACGTCGTACTCTGCGTCAACAACCTGTCCAGGTTCCCCCAGCCGGTCGAGCTCGACCTGCGCCGGTGGGAGGGTGCCGAGCCGATCGAGCTGCTGGGAGGGGTGCGGTTCCCGAAGATCGGCGAGCTGCCGTACCTCCTCACTCTCGGCGGCCACGGGTTCTACTGGTTCCTCCTCCCGAAGTTGGGTGGGGAGGAGGCCACGGGGTGAACCCGTCCGGTGGGGCCGGTCCGTCAGTGCGCTCAGCACGGTCAGCGCGGTGCGGGCTCGCGGGGGTGTGCGTTCCCCGTGAGCCCGGCCACCTAGTGAACGAAAGGCGATGATGGTGAAAGCCACTCAGACCACCGGCCTGCACGACTTCCTGGAACGGCAGCGGTGGTTCGCGGGCAAGGGCCGGGAGTTCACGGTCGAGTCCGTCCACCCACTGAGTTGGCTGTCCGAGCGCGGCGCCTGGCCCGCGGTGCGGGTGGTGCTGGTGTCCGTGCGGTACGCCGACGCCGACAACGCCGCCCCCGACGTCTACCAGGTCCCGCTCAGCTACTACCCCGAGCCCGCCGACCACCTCGGCCACGCCGCGGTGTCGGAATGGACCGAGGACGAGCTGTCCTCCGAACCCGTCTGGGTGTACGACGCGCCGCACGACAAGGCGGCCATGTCGCTGCTTCTCGGCGGGCTGCTGGGCGAGGTGGCGCGCACCGACCTCGCGTTCCACCGCATCGGCGAGCTCGACGTGCCCGCCGACGAACCCTCGCTGGTGCTGACCGGCGAGCAGAGCAACACCTCGCTGGTGTACGGCGAGGACGTTCTGCTCAAGCTCTTCCGCCGCGTGCACCACGGCCGCAACGCCGACATCGAGGTGCACGAGGCGTTCGCCCGCAACGACTGCGACAACGTGGCCCGGCTGTTCGGCTGGATGGACGCGGAGTGGCCCGACGCCGACGGCAAGACCGGCCGCGGCGACCTCGGCATGTTCAGCACCTTCTTCCGTACCGCCACCGACGGCTGGGAGCTCGCCATCGCCAGCGTGCGCGACCTCTACGCCGAGGCCGACCTGCACGCCGACGAGGTGGGCGGCGACTTCGCCGGCGAGTCGCACCGCCTGGGCGCCACCGTCGCGCAGGTGCACGCCGACCTGGCCCGGTACCTCCCGACCGGCGAGTGGGGCCGGGAGGAGCTGGCGGGACTGGCGGCGGCGATGCGGTCCCGGCTGGACGACGCGGTGTCGATCGTGCCCGCGCTGGGCGAGTACGCCGACCGGCTGCGCGGCGCCTACGACGACCTCGCCCGCACCGAAGCGCCGGTGCCCGTCCAGCAGGTGCACGGCGACCTGCACCTCGGCCAGGTGATGCGCACCGTCCTCGGCTGGCGGGTCATCGACTTCGAGGGCGAGCCCAACCGGCCGTGGGAGGAGCGCAACCTGCTGGACTCCCCCGTCCGCGACGTCGCCGGCATGCTGCGTTCGTTCGACTATGCCGCGCAGCACCTGCTCGCCGACCACAGCCGGGCAGACGAGCACCAGCTGAGCTACCGCGCGGCGGAGTGGGCCGAGCGCAACCGGACCGCGTTCTGCGAGGGGTACGGCGAGGTCGCCGGCACCGACCCGAACGAACACGCCGTGCTGCTGCGTGCGTACGAAACCGACAAGGCGGTGTACGAGGTCGTCTACGAGACGCGGAGCCGGCCCGACTGGGTGAGCATTCCGCTGACCGCGATCCAGCGCCTCGCCGGCTGACCGGGCCGGTTGCGGGCGCGGGTCCCGGGTACGACCCGCACACGAACGGAACACCCACCACGAAGCCAGCCGAAAGCCAGACCAAGCCAGACGAAGAAGGTGTCCCCCGGATGTCCGACCACCGCACCACTCCCGAACCGTCGAACGGTTCCACGTCGAAGCGGTCGAAGGGCGTCGGCACCACCCGCCCACGGTCCGGAGCCGCGGAGCAGGCCGGCACGGAGCAGACCGGCACGCCCCGCCCGACCGGCGAGCCGCCGAAGGTCGACCCGGCCGAGATCGACCGGCTGGTCGACGGTGACCACCACGCGCCGCACACGATCCTCGGGCCGCACGTGCACGAGGGTGAGGTGACCCTGCGGGTGCTGCGCCCGATGGCCGAGCGGGTGTCCGCCCGCGTCGGTGACCAGCGGGTCGAACTGGAGCACGAGCACAACGGCGTGTGGGTGGGAACGCTGCCCGGTTCGGAGGTGCCCGACTACCGGCTGGAGGTCGGCTACCCACACGGGGTGACGGTTCCCGCCGACGACCCGTACCGCTTCCTGCCCACGCTGGGCGACGTCGACCTGCACCTCATCGGTGAGGGCCGGCACGAGAACCTCTGGCAGGTGCTCGGCGCGCACGTGCGCAGCTACGAGACCCCGAACGGAACGGTCACCGGCACGTCGTTCGCGGTGTGGGCGCCGAACGCCCGCGGCGTGCGCGTCGTCGGCGACTCAACGGCTGGGACGGCCGGCCGCACCCGATGCGCTCACTCGGCAGCAGCGGCGTGTGGGAGCTGTTCGTCCCCGACGTCGGCGACGGCACCGTCTACCGCTACGAGATCCTCGGCCGCGACGGTGTGCGCCGGCAGAAGTCCGACCCGATGGCCTTCCACACCGAGGTGCCGCCGGCGAACGCGTCGGTGGTGCACACCTCCCGGTACGACTGGGGCGACGAGGAGTGGCTGGCCCGGCGGGCCGCCACCAAGCAGTACGCCGCGCCGATGAGCACCTACGAGGTACACCTCGGGTCGTGGAAGCGCGGCCGCGGCTACCGCGAGCTGGCCGACGAGCTGGTCGCCTACGTCGTGGAGATGGGCTTCACCCACGTCGAGCTGCTGCCGGTGATGGAGCACCCGTTCGGCGGGTCCTGGGGTTACCAGGTGTCGTCGTACTTCGCGCCGACCGCCCGGATGGGCGACCCCGACGGCTTCCGCGCCCTGGTCGACGCGCTGCACCGGGCCGGCATCGGCGTGATCCTGGACTGGGTGCCGGCGCACTTCCCGAAGGACGACTGGGCGCTGGCACGCTTCGACGGCACCCCGCTTTACGAGCACGCCGACCCCCGCCGGGGCGAGCACCCCGACTGGGGAACGCTGATCTTCGACTTCGGCCGGCGGGAGGTGCGCAACTTCCTGGTGGCGAACGCGCTGTTCTGGCTGGAGGAGTTCCACCTCGACGGCCTGCGGGTGGACGCGGTCGCCTCGATGCTCTACCTCGACTACTCCCGCGAGGAGGGCCAGTGGACGCCGAACGAGTACGGCGGCCGGGAGAACCTCGAGGCGGTGAGCTTCCTGCAGGAGGTCAACTCCGCCTGCTACCGCCGCGTCCCGGGAATCACCACGATCGCGGAGGAGTCCACGTCCTGGCCCGGGGTCACCCGGCCGGTCCACCTCGGCGGCCTGGGCTTCGGCTTCAAGTGGAACATGGGCTGGATGCACGACTCGCTGGACTACCTCTCCCGCGAGCCGGTCTACCGTTCCTTCCACCACCACCAGATGACGTTCTCGCTGGTCTACTCCCACTCGGAGAACTTCGTCCTGCCGCTGTCGCACGACGAGGTGGTGCACGGCAAGGGCTCCCTGATCAACAAGATGCCGGGTGACCGCTGGCAGCAGCTGGCGAACCTCCGCGCCTACCTCGCGTTCATGTGGGCGCACCCGGGCAAGCAGCTGCTGTTCATGGGCTGCGAGTTCGCGCAGCCACAGGAGTGGGCGGAGTCGCGCGAGCTGGAGTGGGGACTGCTGGATCTCCCCGAGCACGAGGGGATGCGGTCGCTGGTCCGCGACCTGAACGCGGTGTACGCGAACGCGCCGGAGCTGTACGCCACCGACCACCTGCCCGAGGCGTTCTCCTGGATCGACGCCAACGACGCGGTGAACAACGTGTTCAGCTTCCTGCGATACGGCCCCGGGGGCAGCGTGCTGGCCTGCGTCGCCAACTTCGCCGGCGTACCCCACCACAACTACCGGCTCGGCCTGCCGGCCGCGGGCAGGTGGCGGGAGATCGTCAACACCGACGCCCAGACCTACACCGGCTCCGGTGTCGGCAACCTCGGCGCGGTGGAGGCGCTCCCGGTCACCTGGCACGGACAGCCCGCGTCGGCGACGCTGACCCTGCCGCCGCTCGGCACCCTGTGGCTGCGGTTCGACCCCGAGGTCGAGCGGTCGTCCGGGGGCGGGCAGCCGGCGGAGAAACGTTCCGCGAACACCTGGTGAACGCCTGACGCGGGCGACGAAGCCCGGACAGCAAACGAACCGGCCCCCGGCGAAGTGATCGCCGGGGGCCGGTGCTCGTTGTGCCGCGAAGATCCGGTGGAGCTGATGGATCCCGGTGAATCTGGTGGATCCCGTTGGATCCGCGGCGTAGGTCTTGGGACTACAGGACGCTCAGGTCGGCGGGCGGCTGGTCATCAGGTGCGCTGATGCTGCCGGCGCCGAGCCGGAGGGGGCGCTTGCCGGTCAGCAGATCTCGGCGCCGGGACGCGGCGCGTCGAGCCGGTCGGCAAGCCGACCGAGCCGAACGCCGGTGCCGCGAAGCGACCGGACTACCCAACGGTTCTTCGGGGCGGTGACCGGAACCCGGGTCCGCCGAGCGAGCCGCTCGTTGTAGTCATCGGCGTAATTACCAATGGCAGGCCACATCTTGTTCTTGTCTCCAAAGCAGTTGCTTGCGGTTGGCCGAGATGAGGTGTCCCCCACGACCAGTCGTGTCGGGCTCGCAGGCGTCTTCGTTGACTCCCCCGATGGCGACCACCGACGTTCCTCAGCACACGCGTACCTGGTCACCACCTCGATGGTGACAGGGCAATGTGGCGCTGAGGTTTCCCCGATGCTTCGACTGGATGCACTCTCTTGCCGAGTGCACCTCTCGACTCACGTGTGCTCCAACGCCGGGGTCCGGCGGGGCATTCCCGAGCGGCGTCGATGTGGTCGTCGCCACACCTGCGGCCCGGTCTTGCGAACCAAGCCTAGTAGGTGGGCGTCGGCCGGCTCTTGGCCACCCTCGGTGTTGCCCGGCAAGGCTTCCACAGCATCCGGACCGCGTCGACGGGTTTTCTGCGTGTGACTGTCAACCTGGCCTTGCGCCGCAGCCGGACCGGTGGGCCGGTGGGCCGGTGGGCCGGTGCGAGGATGCGGACCATGCGGTTCGGCATCCTCGGCCCCACCCGGGCCTGGCGCGACGACGGCTCCGAGGTCTCCCTCGGCGGCCCGGTCCGCCGAGCCCTGCTGACCCTGCTGCTCGCCCGGGCCGGTGAGGTGGTCCCGGCGGACCGGCTGGTCGACGATCTCTACGGCGACCGGCCACCGGCCGGAGCCGGGCACGCCCTGCAGTCCCAGGTGTCCCGGCTGCGCCAGGCGCTGCGCCCCGAGGTCGCGGTCGAGGGAACAGCGACCGGCTACCGGCTGGCCGTACTCCCCAACGCGGTCGACGTGGCCGAGTTCGAACGGCTCGCCGGAGAGGGTCGGGCCGCCCTCGCCGCGGGCCGCCCGCGCCAGGCGGCCGAGGTGCTGCGCGCCGCGCTGGACCTGTGGCGGGGAGAGCCACTCGCCGACGCCGCCGAGGCGGAGTCGGTCCGAGGCGACGTCGTACGCCTGACCGAGGGTCATCTCGGCGCGCTGGAGGACCTGATCGAGGCGGACCTGGCGCTGGGCGGGCAACGGGCCGTCGTACCCCGGCTTCGGGACCTCGTGGGCCGGCATCCCCTGCGCGAACGCCTGCACCTGCTGCTGGTCCGTGCGTTGCGCGGGGACGGGCGGCAGGCGGAGGCACTGGCGGCGTACGAGGACGTCCGGCGGCTGCTGGCCGACGAACTGGGCACCGACCCGGGTCCGGACCTCACCGCGCTGCACCGTGACCTGCTGCGTGGCGAGGCGGGTCCGCGACCGTCGCCGCTGCCGGCCCAGCTCACCAGCTTCGTCGGCCGCGACGAGGACGTCGAGCGGGTCGAAGCGCTGCTCGGCTCCGGGCGGCTGGTCACGCTGGTCGGCCCCGGCGGCGTGGGCAAGACCAGGTTGGCGGTGGAGGTGGCGGGACGTCACCAGGAGGTGTGCCTGGTGGAGCTGGCCCCGCTGCGTACGGCGGACGGGCTCGCCCACGCCGTGCTCGCCGCGGCCGGCCTGCGGGAGGGCGGTCTCTTCGCCCGGGCCGCGGACGCCGACCCGGCCGACCGGCTGGTGGCGGCGCTGGCCGACCGGCCGCTGCTGCTGGTCCTGGACAACTGCGAGCACCTCGTCGAGCCGGTCGCGGCGTTCGCCCACCAGCTGCTGTCGGCCGTTCCGGCCCTGCGGGTCCTCGCCACCAGCCGCGAGCCGCTCGGCATCACCGGTGAGCAGCTGTGGCCGGTACGCGGACTGGCGGCGCCGGCCGCGGACCGGCTGTTCGCCGACCGGGCCGCCGCCGTGCGGCCCGACTTCGTTCCAGGACGGGCGAACGAGGACGTCGTACGCCGGATCTGCGCGAGCCTCGACGGGCTCCCCCTGGCGATCGAGCTGGCCGCGGCACGGTTGCGGACGCTCGACGTCGCCGACCTGGCCGACCGGCTGGACGCGAGCGTGAACGCCGGCGTGGGCGGCACGGTGAGCGACGGGGTGAGCGGCACACGGGACGAGCAGGTGGGCGATCGCTTCGCGGTGCTGTCCCGCGGCAGCCGGACCGCCGACGCCCGCCACCGGACGCTGCGTGCGGTCGTGGCCTGGAGCTTCGACCTGCTCACCCCGGCCGAGCAGGCGATGGCCCGCAGGCTCAGTGTCTTCGCCGGCGGCGCGACCGCCGCGTCGGCCGCGCACGTGTGCGGGTGGGGCGTGGCCGCCGCGGAGGAGCTGCTGGACTCCCTTGCCGACAAGTCGCTGGTCGAGGTCGAGCAGGGCCGCTACCGGATGCTCGCCACGATCGCGGCGTACGGCGCGGAACGCCTCGCGGCCGCCGGCGAAACCCAGGGCTGCGTCCGGGCGCACGCCGACCACTTCCTGAGCCTGGCCGCCACTGCCGACCCGCACCTTCGCCGGGCCGAGCAGCTGACCTGGCTGGGCCGGCTGGACGCGGAGCTGGACAACCTCCTGGCGGCGTTGCGGCGTACGGTCGAGGCCGGTGACGCCGAGCGGGCAGCCGGGTTGTTCGCGGCGACGGCGCCGTACCTGTGGATGCGGGGGCTGCGCGGCGCGGTCGCCGGCCCGGCGGTCGCGCTCCTCGACCTGCTGGGTTCGGACCCGCCGGCCGGCACCGAGGACGGCTACCTCCTCGCCGCGCTCACCGCGGCCGCCGACCGGGCCGGCCGTCCGGCCTGGGAGCGGCACCGGGCGACCGCCGAGTCGCTGGTCACTGCCACGCCGCGGCACCACCCCACGATCACCTTCCTGTGGCCGATGATCAACGCGGTCGCGACCGACGCCCGGATCGTGCTCGCGGTGCTCCGGTCCGGGCTGGACAGCCCGGACCCGTGGGAGCGAGCCGTCGCCCGGGTCATCTGGGGTTACCCGCTGCTGGCCGCCGGTGACCTCGACTCGGCCGGCCGGGAGTTCTCCGCCGCCGCCGACGGCTTCGGGGCACTCGGCGACCGGTGGGGTACGGCGTTCGCCCTGGACGCCCTCGCCGGCCGGGCCGACCTGAGCGGCGACCATGCCCGGGCGCTCGCGCTCACCGACGAGGCGCTCGCCCTCACCGAACAACTGGACGCCGCCGAGGACATCGCCGACCTCCTCTGCAACCGGGGCGACTACCGGCTGCGGGCCGCCGGGCCCGCCGCCGGCGAGGCGGCCCGGGCCGACTACGAACGCGCCGCCGCCGTCGCCGGTCGCGTCGGCAGCCGCACCTACACCGCGGGTGCGCTGCGCGGTCTCGGCGACGTCGCACGACTCGCGGGGAACCTCGACGAGGCGGCCCGGTGCTACCACCAGGCGCTGGACCGCCTCGACCCGCACTGGGTGAAGAGCAGCGGGCACCGGACCCGGGCCCTGGTCGGCCTGGGCCGGATTGCTCAGGAACGCGGCGACCTCACCACCGCACGTGCCCGGGTGAGCGCGGCGGCCGCGGCCGCGGTGTCCTGGGGGCCACTGACCGACTGCGCCCTTGCCGTCGAGGCGCTCGCCGGGATCGCTCTGGCGGACGCGGATCCGGCCGCCGCGGTCCGGCTGCTGGCGGCGGCCGGCGGCCTGCGGGGTGGCGACGTTCCCGACGCTCCGGACGTCGCCCGGATCCGGGCCGATGCCCGGACGGCGCTCGGCGAGGACGCCTACGCCGCCGCACACGCCGCCGGCACCGGGCTGTCCCAGGCGGCCGCCTGCCGGCTGGCGGGCGTACCGGAGGAGGTACTGGCGTCCTCCCCTCGCGACCTCGCCGAACCGCTCACCGGGCGGCCGCTCACCGGGCCGGCGGACGGCGGTGAGCGTTCGGTGTGAGCGCGGTGAGCGGGCCCGGCCACTGTCCTGCCCATGACGAACGAACAGCAGCCCCAGCACCGCCGGACCATCCCAACCGTCCAGACCACCCCGACCCGGAAGACCCCGAAGACCGAGAACCGCACAGTCCTGATCTCCGGCGCCGGGATCGCCGGACCCGCGCTGGCCTACTGGCTGCGGAAGTACGGCTTCCGCCCGACGATCGTCGAGCGCGCGCCCGCCCTGCGCGAGGGCGGGTACGCGGTCGACTTCCGGGGCGAGGCGCACCTGTCCGTCCTGGAGCGGATGGGCATCCTGGCCGGCGTCCGGGCCGCGCAGACACACATGGGCGCCATGGCGTACGTCAACAGTGCGGGGCGGGAGGTGTCCCGGATGCCCGCGGACGTGTTCTCCGGCGACCTGGAGATCCTCCGCGGCGACCTCGGCCGGATCCTCCACGACGCCACCAAGGAGCGGACCGAGTACGTCTTCGGCGACTCGATCGCGGCCCTGGCCGAGGACGCCGACGGTGTGACGGTGTCGTTCGAGCGGGGCGAACCCCGGCGGTTCGACCTGGTGGTCGGCGCGGACGGCGTGCACTCCACCGTGCGGTCGCTGGCGTTCGGGCCGGAGGATGCCTACGTCCACCCGACCGGGCTGTACTCCGCGATCTTCACCACGCCGAACCACCTCGGCCTCGACCATGCCGGCCGGGCCTACCTCACCCCCGGCAGGCTCGTCGCCGTCTACAGCGCACGGAACAACACCGAGGCCAAGGCGGTGTTCTACTTCGCCGCGCCGGACGCGCCGGGCCACGACCGTCACGACCGGGCCGAACAGCAGCGGATCGTCTCCCGGGCCTACGCCGGCAACGGGTGGGAGACCGAACGCCTGCTGGCCGCGATGCCGTCCGCGGCCGACTTCTGGTTCGACTCGATCAGTGCCGTACGGATGGACTCCTGGAGCCGCGGCCGGGTGGCGCTGCTCGGTGACGCGGCCTGGTGCCCGACACCGCTGTCCGGGATGGGGACCGGACTGGCTGTCGTCGGCGCGTACGTGCTGGCCGGCGAACTCGCCGCGGCCGACGGCGACCACCTGGTGGCGTTCGCGCGGTACCAGGAGGTGATGGACGAATACGTACGCGGGTGCGCCAAGCAGGCCGACGGCGTGGCCAACTGGATGGTGCCGGGCAACCGCTTCATGGCGTGGTTCGTGCACCAGAACTACCGACTGCTCCCGTACGTGCCGTGGAAGGGCCGGATCGCGGCGTCCATCCGCCGGACGGCGAACGCGATCGACCTGGCCGACTACGGTCCCCGCGGCAGCGCGCTGGCGGAGAGGGACGGCCCGGGCGGGCGGTAGCCTGCCCAGCGTGACCTCCTCAGCACCCACGCCCGATCCTGGCGAGCCCGCCGGACCGCTCACCGACGGCCTGGTGACCCTGCGCCCCACCGCGTCGGCCGATTCGTACCACTTCGCCGTCGTCACCGACGAGCGCGAGGTCGGCCACGTCGAGCTCCGCGACCTCGGTGGTGCGGTGGGCGAACTCACCTGGGGCATCGAGGAGGCAGACCGTCGGCAGGGGTACGCCACCCGCGCGGTCCGGCTGGTCACCGTGCACGCCCTGCGGACCCTCGGTCTGCACCGGGTCCAGGCCGAGGTCGCGGCGCACGACCGGGCGTCGCTGCGGATCGCCGCCCGGGCCGGGCTGCGCCGGGAGGGGCTGCTGCGCGCGCACCGTACGGCAGAGGGGGAACGACACGACGTCGTGGTGCTGGCCCGGCTGACCGGCGACCCCGAACCCGACACCCACGAAGGGTTCATCGGCCTCGTCAACTCCAGCTTGCCGCGGACCCGGCTGATCGCGCACGTGGTGATCCGCGACCCGCAGCAGCGGATCCTGCTCGCACAGGTGACGTACAAGCCCGACTGGGAGCTGCCCGGGGGCGTGGTCGAGCCGTTCGAGTCCCCGCGCGAGGGCGCTGCCCGGGAGACGTGGGAGGAGGTCGGCATCGAGCTTCCGATCGGGAAGCTGCTCAGCGTCGACTGGCTTCCGCCGTGGCGGGGATGGGACGACGCGGTAGAACTGCTGTTCGACGGCGGGATCCACGAGCCGGAGGCGCTGCTCTCGACGTTCACGCTGGCGCCGCACGAGATCAGGCAGGTGGAGTTCTGCACCCTCGACCAGGTGCGTGAGCGCTGCCTGCCCGGGACGTACCGCCGGCTGGCCGCCGTGCTGGGTGCGCCGGAGGGCGCGGTGCTCTACCTCGAACGCGGCGTCACCCCCGGCTCCCCCGAACCCCTGGTCTGAGGAAGCCGGCCGGATCGGTCTACTTCGTCTGCACCGACGCGAGCCCGCGGTCGACACCGAGCAGGCGCACCTTCCCGTCGCCCTTGCCCCTGGCGGGAACCCGCGCGACGACCTGCCACACCCACGTCGCCCGGACGAGGGCCTGCCCGGTCCGGTGCTCGGTGAAGGCGGCGATCGGGTCCGCCTTGTCGAACTCCAGGGTGGCCGGCGGCCGGGCCTGGAAGTTCTCGATCTCGTTCAGGGTGAACAGCTCCAGCGCGCCCCCGTCGGCGGTGGCCAGGGCGCGTACCGACGTCACCTCGTACCGGTGGCGGTAGACGAACGCCTTGGACTGCGCGTTGCGCGCGGCCGCCTGCTGTGCGCGGTCGGTCTGCGGATGCGGCACGAACGCCCAGGCCTGCGGCGACTTCGGGCCGCCGGCCAGCAGCAGGGCGTAGGCGCTCGCGGTCTTGTCCGCCGGCCGGATCAGCGTGCCGGCGGCAGCGGGCGGCAGTACGACCGGCGTACCTGCGGGGCCGGCGAGGGCGGGCAGCTGGACACCCTGGTCCAGGACCACCGACTGCGCGGCCTTCCACGTCGACCCGGCCCTCGGCCGGGACATCATGTCGACCACCTTCCGGGCACCGTCGGTGGAAACGGCAAGGAACCACACCGGGTAGCCGGAGAACCTCGGCAGCCGGACCACCGTGCCGGACCGCTTCGGCGAGGTGGGTGCCGACGTGCCCTCGGAATCCAGCCCGCGGGCGACCCGCAGAGCGCCCTGCCTGGCCCGCAGCAACGGTCCGGACTCCACCGACCTGAGCAGGTCCGCGTTGCCGGTGCGGAGCGCCTTCGCCTCGAGCCGGTCGTACTGGCGTACGACCCCCTGCGTGTCCTCCGCGCTGATCGGGGCCCACGCGGGTGCGGCCCCGGTCTTCTCCTTCGGCATCGTCACGCAGCCGGACGCGGTGGCGGCGACCACGGACGTCAGCGCGGCCAGCATCAGGACCGCCCGGCGCCGCCGGTTCGGCCGGCGCCTACCGGCGCTGGTCATCGCCGTCTCCGGTCCCACGGCTGTCCCCGCTGTCTCCGGTGGTTCTGGAGTTTCCGGTGGTCCTGGTGTCCCTGAGCTCATGGCCGTCCCCGGTGTCCCGCCTGCGCTGGCCGTCTCGGTTGTTCTCGTTCTGGGGGTCCGGACGTGGGGTGTCCGGCCGGCTGGGCCGGCCGTCGTGCAGCCGGTCCGGCCGGCCCGAGGTGCTGCCCGGTGAGGTCGGTGGGGGCGCCGGCTGCGCGGGCCGGCGGGTGCCACCGGGCCGCCAGGGCAGGGCCGGCGAGACAGGGCCGGACGTGGTGCCCTTTCCGGAGGACTCCCAGCCGGGGCGGGTACGGCGCGGAGCGGGCGAACCAGGCGGCGGTCCCGCCGGGACGCGGCGACCGTCACTCCCGTGCTCTCCGGACGGGTCGGGGTCGGTCGGCGCCTGGTCGGCCGGATCCTGGTAGGCCAAATCCTGGTCGTCCGGCTCCCGGTCCGGTGCTGGCTCGTCGGCCGAGCCGGGCGGCTGCGGCTCGGCGCCGTCGCCGTCCCTCGCACCGGACGAGTCGAGCCAGCTCGGCCGCTCGTCGACCGGGCGTTCCGCCGACGGCCCGGCGGCCCAGTACTCGTTCTCCTCCCAGGCCTCCCTGCCCTCCCACAGCAGGTCCTCGTCGTCCTCACGCCGCCGCCGGCGTGGGCGGGCCTGCCCACGCCCGCCGCGCCGCACCCGGGGCAGCCGATCCCACAAGAGCACGACCGCGGCCACGACGAGCAGGACCAGTCCGGCGACGAACACCACGACCGCGAGCCGGTTCGCGCCGGGGAACTGCACCGCGGCGGAGACCCGGACGTCCACGCCGGGCCGGCCGTCGGCGTTCATCACCACGATGTCGTACGGTCCGTCGGCCAGGCGCCACGACAACGTGCGGGCACCGGGACCGGACTCCTCGGCGACCCACCAGCCGAGCCGGCCAGGGGGTACGCGGCGGTTGGCCGCGCCGGAGACCGGACTGGTGCGCATGGTCGAGGGGAAGCCGAACTCCACCACCCGGGCGCTCGCGGACCCTGCGAGGTAGCTCGCCACGTCGATGTGGTTGCCGACGCCGACGAACACCTGCTGCCCGCGCCGCGACGGCTCGGCGGTGACCACCAGCCGGGCGTCGTAGTGGCGGATGAGGCTGGGCGCCGTGGCGATCGCCACGCCGTCGGTGGTGAGGCGGTGGGTGCCGGCGGTCAGCATGTCGCCGGGGCCGATCAGGGCGAACGCCGCGACCCCGCCCGCGACGGCACCGAGAAGTCCCAGGAGCCCGGCAAGGACACCTGTCACCGCCCGCACCACGCGCATGCTCACCCGCCGACCCCCGCGAACCATTGACACAGACCCTTGGGGGCGGGTCTCGAAGTGGCCACCCCGCCGGCCGCGGACGAACGGCTGACCGGCTGGCAGACGCTTCGATGCACCCCCAGGCCCGTTAGCCTAACCAAGCGACGGCGGGTAACGGCCCCACCTGCCGCCCGGCTGTGGACGAGTCGTCCCCGGGAGTGACCGTGGGGCCTGGGCGCTGTCCTAGAAGAGCGCGGCGCTGAGCTGACGCCGAGCCGTCCGGACGAGCTCGTCGTCGCCGCCGACCACCTCGAACAACTCCAGAAGATGCACCCGCAGAGTGTCGCGGTCGGCCCCGGCGGACCGGCGGACGGCGTCGATGAGGCGGTCGAACGCCGCTCGCGGGTCACCGTCGGCCACGTCCACGTCGGCGGCGAGGCACTGAGCCTGGGCGTCGTCGGGGCGGGCGGCGGCGTCAGAGCGCACCGCGGTCGGGTCGAGGGTGCGCACCCGGCGTACGAGCTGGACCTGGGCCAGCCCACTCTTGGCCTCCTCGTCGGCCGGCGTCTGGGCCAGGATCTTCTCGTACGCCGCGACCGCGCCGTCGAGGTCGTCCCGGCTCAGCGCCTCGTCGACCTCGGCGAACCTCGGGTCGCCGGCGTCCTCCTCAGGAGCCTCCTCCGCAGCGGACGCCTCGCCGCCGATGGGCTGCGCGGTGCCGGTGACGCCCTGCCCGGCCGCGAGCCGGAGCAGCTCGTCGAGGAACTGGCGAGCCTGCGACTCGGGGACCGCACCCTGGAACAACGGCACCAGCTGGCCACCGACCACGGCCACCACCAGCGGGATGCTCTGGATGCCGGCCGCCTGGGCGAGGCGCTGGTTGGCGTCGACGTCGATCTTGGCGAGGACGAACTTCCCGGCGTACTCCCCAGCCAGCTTCTCCAGCACCGGGCTGAGCTGCTTGCAGGGCTGGCACCAGGTGGCCCAGAAGTCGATCACGACCGGCACGCTCGCGGACCGGTCGACGACGTCGGCCTGGAAGGTGGCCTCGGTGACGTCGATGACGAATCCGCCGCCCGCGCCGCCGGCACCTCCCGGGGCACCGGTGGCGGCGGGAGCGCCCGCGGCACCGGCGGGGCCGGGGCGACCGCCCGGAGCGCCGGCCGGCTGGTTGGCCCGGTTCGCGAGCCCGGACAGGTCGACAGCGCCGTAGCGGGAGAAGTTTCCGGTCATGCTCACGATTGTCCCCGACCGGGGCCGCGCGGCCACACAGGCCCTCGGGGTGTCCGGCCAGTTGTGGCCGCGGACACCCGCGGACCGGGGTCGGGGCCGGTTCTGTGGATCATGCCCGGTTCGGTGGATCAAGGCCGGTCGCCTGGGCGGCGCGGGCCTCGGTGAGCAGGTCGTAGCTGCGCCGGAGCGCGGGGTACAGCTCGCGGTAGACGGCGTAGTAGCGCTGGTACGCCTCGTGCCGGCCGGGGTCCGGGCAGAAACGCGCCACCCGAGCGCCTCCGTCGCCGGTGCCGTCGCCGGTGCCGTCGCCGGTGCCGTCGCCGGTGCCGTCGCCGGTGCCGCCGACCTCCGGACGCGACCGCGCGGCGACCGCCTCGGCCAGGTCTGCCACCAGGCCCACCCCGGCGGCCGCCACCAGTGCCACCCCGACCGGCGCGCCCCGGGTGTTCGGGGGCACCTCGACGGGGAGCCCGGTGACGTCGGCCTTGATCTGGGTCCACGTACGGCCACGGGCGCCGCCGCCGACGCTGCGCAACTCTTTCGGGCGCAGGCCGAGCCGGGCCAGCTCCTCCAGGTTGTGCGCCAGGCCGTACGCCGTACCTTCGAAGATCGCCCGGACCACCTCGGCCCGGCTGCTGGCCATCGACAGGCCCACCAGCGCGCCGCGCGCGTCGGCGTCCCACACCGGTGACCGCTCGCCGAGGAAGTACGGCAACAGCACCAGGCCGCCGCTGCCCACCGGCGCCGTGCCGGCCAGCGCGTCCAGGGCCGCGAACACCGAGCCGGACCCGCCCGCCGACCCGCGTACCTCGCGGTCACCGAACTCGTCCCGGAACCACCGCAGGATCCCGCCGGTGGCCACCATCGACCCGTAGACCAGGTGGTGGCCCGGCAGGGGGTACGGCAGCACGCTCATCGTCCCCAGCGCGTCCCGGCGCAGCCGGGACGCCTCGACCGCGGCGTTCACCACGGTCGACTGGCCGGTCATCTCGCACACGTCGCCGTGCCGGGCAAGGCCCGCCTCCAGCGCGGCGGCGGCGCCGTCGACCGCGCCGGCCACCACCGGCGTACCGGCGAGCAGTCCGGTCACCCTGCTCGCCTCCGCGCCGACCCGGCCGACCACCGTGCTCGGGTGCGCCGCCTCGGGCAGCCAGCCGCGCGGGATCCCCCACAGGTCGACCAGCGCGTCGGACCATCGCCCGGTGTCCAGGTCGGCGAGCAGGGTGAGGCCCTGGTGGCCGGTGTCGCAGGTGGGTACGCCGGTCAGCCGGTGTACGACGTACCCGTTGGCCATCACCACCGCGGCACCGGCGCGGCGTACCTCCGGGTGTTCGGCCAGCAGCCAGGCGAGCTTCGGCGCCGCGAAGTAGGCGTCCATCCGGTTACCGGTGGTGGCCACGACGTCCGCGGCGGCCTCGGCTCTGGCCCGGCACTCGCCCTGGCCGCGCCGGTCCAGCCACAGCAGCGCCGGGCCGACGGGCGCGCCGGAGCGGTCCAGCACGACGACGCTGGGCGCCTGGCTGCTCACCCCGACGCACTCCACGTCCGCCGCGCCCAGGCCGGTGGTCTCGGCGGCGGACCGCAGCGCCTGCGCGACGCACCGCGCGGTCGCCGACCACCAGTCGCCGGGGTCCTGCTCGGCACCGTGCGGCGGAACGTATCGGGTGGGGTACTCCTCGCCGGCCTCGGCCAGCACCCGTCCACCGGCGTCGGCGACCACAGCCTTGACGCCGGTGGTGCCGACGTCCACCCCGACGACCACACCGCTGCCACCGGTGACACCGGTCATCGGCTGCCTCCTCCGCCCCCGAAGTTCCCCGTCACAGCATGCCGAGGGAGGAGGGCGTACGGGGGACCGTGCCCGGCACCGGCCGCCGGACGGTACGGCGAGTGGTGATCAGACGCCCGGGGAGCCCTTGCCGGTGAGCCCGGCCTCGTGCGCCAGGAGCCCCACCTGGGTGCGGTTCTCGCAGCCCAGCTTGTCCAGCATCCGGGAGACGTAGCCCTTCACCGTCGCCTCCGACAGGTGCAGCCGGCGCCCGATGCCCGCGTTGGACAGGCCTTCGCCGAGGCAGGTCAGCACCTCGACCTCGCGCTCGGTCAGCCGGGACACCAGGTCCTTGGCCCGGTCCCGGGCGGCGTGTGCGCCCGCGGACGCGCCGACCAGCCGGCGGGCGGCGTCCGGGGACAGCACGGTGTGCCCGTCCGCGGCGACCCGGACCAGGCCCACCAGGTCCTCCGGCGGCGTGGACTTCACCAGGAAGCCGGAGGCGCCCGCGCGCAGCGCCCGCATCACGTAGTGGTCGGCGTCGAACGTGGTCAGCGCGACCACCGCGGGCCGCTCGGCGAAGGTGTTGATGCGTTCGATCGCGGCCAGCCCGTCGACTCCGGGCATCCGCAGGTCCATCAGCACGACGTCGGGGCGGTGCCGGATCACCGCCTCGACCGCGTCCGCGCCGTCGTGTGCCTCGGCCACCACCTCGATGTCCTCGGCCGCGCCCAGGATCGTCCGCAGGTGCGCGCACACCATCGGCTCGTCGTCGACCAGCAGGACCGAGATCATCGCACCGCCTCCGTGGTCTCCGGTGTGTTCTCCGGGGTGGCTTCCGGGGTGGTCACCGGAGTGGCCGCGATCTTCCCCGCGCCGTTGTCCGCGGGCGCGGCCGTGGGTACGTACGCCGGCAGGTCGGCCACCACCTCGAACCCGCCGCCGGGCGCGGGCCGCGCGGACAGCGTTCCCCGGATCAGCTCGATCCGCTGCCGCAGCCCGGCCAGGCCGGTACCCGAACCGGACGCGGCCAGCGCGGGGTCGGGCGGCTCGGCGGGTGCGGTGTTGGCGACCCGCACGTGCACCCGGTCGGTGTCGTAGCGCACCTCCACCCGAACCGAGGCGCCCGGCGCGTGCTTGCGGACGTTCGTCAGCGCCTCCTGGACGACGCGGTACGCCGTCCGCCCGACCACCGGCGAGGCCCGGCCCGGATCGCCGACCTGGGCGAGCTCGGTCGCGATGCCCACCGACTCCGACTCGGCGACCAGCGTCGCGAGGTCGCCGACGGGCGGGTGCCCGGAGTCCTCGGTCATCCGCAGGATCCCGACCAGGTCCCGTAGCTCGTCCAGGGCCTGGCAGCCGGCCGCCCGCAGCTCCTCGGCCGACCGCCGGGTCTCCTCGTCCCGGGCGCGCACCCGCATCGCGCCGGCGGACAGCACCATCAGCGACAGCCGGTGGGTCACCACGTCGTGCATCTCCGCGGCGATCCGGGCGCGCTCGTCGGCCCGGGCCTGCGCGGCCAGGAGGTACTTCTCGCGTTCGGCGCGCTCGGCGCGTTCGCGCAGCACGGACACCAGCCGGTGCCGGGCGCCGAAGTACAGCGCGAGCAGCGGGCCGAGCGCGGTGCGCAGGACCGCGATGGTGATCACCGCCGCCGACGGGTCCCACAGCCGCGCCGACACGGCGGTGAGCAGGCCGACCAGCACCCAGCCCGGGCGGCGGATCGCCGGGTAGGCCACCGGCAGGTAGGCGACCAGGACCGCCGCCATCGGGGCCCAGACCGTCCACGGGCCGGGGCGTCCGCCGGTGGCGCCGGCGGAGACCAGCACGGTGACGAGGACGGTGAACGCGGTCACCGCGCCCAGCACGGCCAGCGGCGCCCTCCGGCGCAGGACCAGGGAGGCGCCCACCAGCACCTGCACGCCGAGCAGGACCCAGGCCACCGTGCCCGGCCGCTGCGGCCACCACGAGCCATGGGAGAGCGTGAGCAGGGTGTCACCCACCACGAACGCGAGCGCGAGGACGACGTCCCGTCCCACCGGTGGCAGCCACCGGCCCGCCCACCGGGGCAGCCGGGCCGGGCAGGGAGCCCGGTCACCGTCCGGGCCGGCGGTCTCGCGTTCACTCACCAGGCAACGGTAGGCGACCGTCCTCGTCGCGGGCCAGCGTCGCCGGGCAGGTCCAGACGATAGTGGGTACGCCGCGCACGGCGGCACGACTTTCGTCGTACTCGGGACTCCCGGGTTGGAACGCCCGCGGGGTGGGGAGGACGGCCACCCGGGGGGCCCGACCCCGGGGGGACCACGGTCGGGACACGAGCCGAACGTACGACCGGCGGATGCTCGGCCGGCCGGACGCACCCTCGACGGATGCGCCCGGCGGAGGCACCCCGCGGGTCGACCGGATGTCTGGGAGTCTCCCGATGTCACCGCGTCCCCGAACCACCGCCGTCGTCTGCGCGGCGCTGGCACTTGCCATGTTCTTCGTCCTGTCGCCGATGGCGACCACGTCCGCACCGGCGGCTCCCCCGCCGCCCGCTCCGCCGATGGGCCGGATGGCGACCTCGCAGCTGCTGCGCGGCTCCATCCCGGCGACCGGCGGGGTGGCCGTCCCGATCCTGCGGCTGCCCACGCGCTGGATGCGGGCCGGCCAGTCCATCTACGTCCGCGGCCAGATGGGCGCCACCACCAACGTCCCGCGGGGCCCGATGATGGGCATCCGGATCATCTGCCTGGGCGGCAGCGGCGGGACGTTCACGGTTCGCAACCACGACGGCCGTGCCCACGGCGTGCAGTACGTCGCGGTCCGGTGGGTGTTCACCGCGCCGCACGACGGCAACTACACCTGTGAGCTGCGCGCCGTCTCGGCCACCATGATCGACCCGCGGGTCGCCCGGCTGAACCTCGTACCGGGGCGCAGCCGGCTCGCGGTGAGCCCGGTCGGCCCCGGTGCGCAGGGCTGGTTCGCCGGCCAGGACACCTGCGTGGGCGCGCGGGCGATGCCCCGCCTCCCCCGCTGCTCGCGGGCACGGTCGGCGGTGTTCGTGATGGCCCGCCTGCTGCCGGCCGGTAGCAGGCGCTACGTCACCGCCGTGACCGACGTCCAGATGACCCGGGAGTACGGCAAGTACCCCGGCGGCCCCAGCCGGGTCCGGGTCACCCTGGAGGCGATCCCGGCGACGTCGGCAGGTCGCGCGTGCGCGGCGCCCGGCACCGTCTCCCGGCAGGCGACCATCACGACGTTCGTCCACCACTACAAGGTCAACCTGTCCCTGCCCGGCGTCCGGGTGAACCGGGGCGGCGGGTGCGGTGTCCGGGTGCTGGTGCGCACCCGGGTGGACCACCTGGCCGGCAACCCGGTCACCATCCACGACCACCGCTACTCCAACGCCGGCGCCTGGATCTTCTAGCCGACCCGGCGCCGATCCGGCGCCGACCTGGCGCCGACCTACTGAGCCGCGGCGCCGGCCACGGTCTGCCAGGCCCGAACCGCCTGGTCGTCCGTCGGCATGGTCGCGGCGTGCCTCTCGGCCTCCACGGCCGTGGTGTACGCCGCGACCTCGGCGGCGCGGCGTTCCTCGTCCCACCCGAGGACCGACGCCATCACCCTGGCCGCCTCCGGAGCGGCCGCCACGCCACGGTCCGCGGTCTCCATGAAGACGCGGGTCCGGCGGGCGAGCGCGTCCATCAGGTGCAGGGCGCCCTCGCTGCGGGCGGCGTAGGCGATCTCGGCGGCGAGGTAGTGCGACGCCCCGGGCAGTGGCCGGGCGAGCTCGGGCCGGTCGGTGAGCAGGTCGAGCACGTCCGGGGTGAGCGCGCCGTAGCGGCCGAGCAGGTGGTCGACCTGCTCCGGTTCCAGCCCGGCCTCGCGGGCGAGCCGGTCCCGCTGGTGGCGTACCGCGACGTAGCCGGTGGCGCCGAGCAACGGCAGCCGGTCGGTACTGGACGCCGGGATCGTCCGTCCCAGCGAACGGCCGGCCGCGTCCACGGCGTCGCGGGCCATCAGCCGGTACGTCGTGTACTTCCCGCCGACCACGGTCACCAGGCCGGCGGGCTGTTCGACGACGGTGTGGTCGCGGCGCAGCGCCGCGGTGGTCGCACGATCGGCCGATCCGTCCGACCCACCGCGCGTCCGGACGGGCACCCCGGCCAGCAGCGGCCGCAGCCCGGCGTAGACACCGACCACGTCGGCGTCGCCGAGGGGGTGCTTCAGCCAGCGGTTGGCCTGGCCGAGCAGGTAGTCGACGTCCTCGCGGGAGGCCACCGGGTGCCCACGGTCGTGGTCCCACGGGGTGTCGGTGGTGCCCATCAGCCAGTGGTCGAACCACTTGCGGATGATGAAGACGCTGTCGCTGGTACGCGCGATCAGACCGGTCTGCGACTCGATCCGGTCCGCGGGTACGACGAGGTGGACGCCCTTGGCCGGGCGGACCGCGATGCTCGGCGCCCCGCCCAGGGACTGCACCTCGTCCGCCCACACTCCCGCCGCGTTGACCACCACGCCGGCGAGTACGTCGACGTGGCCGCCGTCCTCGAGGTCCTGCAGGCGTACGCCGGTCACCCGCTGGCCGTCGCGGAGCATGCCGACGACCCGGGTCCGGGTGAGGACGGTGGCGCCGAGACCCGCGGCGGTGCGCGCCAGCGTCATCGTGTGCCGGGCGTCGTCCACGCGTACGTCGTGGTACTGCACCGCGCCGGTGATGTCGTCCGGGCGCAGGCCGGGCATCTGCGCCAGCGCCGCCCGGCGGGTCAGGTGCCGGTGGCCGGGGACGCTGCGCGGGCCGGTCAGCCGGAACAGGTCGTACATCGCGACGCCGGCGCCGACGTAGGGCCGCTGCCACCGCCTGGTGAACGGGAACAGGAACGGCTCGGGCTCGACCAGGTGCGGGCACAGCCGCTCGACCATCAGGTCGCGTTCCAGCAGCGCCTCGCGGACGAGCGCGAAGTTGAGCTGCTCGAGGTACCGCAGGCCGCCGTGGAAGACCTTGCCCGACCGCGAGGACGTACCACTGGCCAGGTCGTCGGCCTCCAGCAGCAGCACCGACAGGCCCCGGGCCGTCGCGTCCAGCGCCACCCCGGCGCCGGTGACGCCGCCGCCGACCACCACCAGGTCGAACTCGCGGCCGGCGGCACCGGCCAGGTCGCCGCGCCGGCGGCCGGCCGACAGCGCGGTGCGGTCGGCGGCGGCGGCCGCCACCTGGCTGCCCTGCGGGTGGGCCCGTCCGTTCGCGCTCACCGTCCGGCCTCGCCCGCGCCCTCGCCGGTGCCCGGCGGCGGCACCTGGCCGTAGCTGCCGAACTTCTCGATCACCCGGTCCAGCTCGTCGCCCGGCAGCTCGCGCGGGGAGACGCCGAGGGCGGCGCCCGCGGTCGCCGCGCGCAGCCACACCTCGCACAGCCACTCGAGGTACTGGTTGAGCAGGTACGCCTTCGCCAGCGAGTCGCCGACGGTGACCGTGCCGTGGTTGGACATCAGGCAGCCGGCCCGCCCCTTCAGCGCTTCGGTGACCGACGCGGCCAGCTCGGGCGTGCCGTACGTCGCGTACGGCGCCACCCGGACCGGCCCGCCGAACAGCGCGGTCAGGTAGTGCACGACCGGGAGCTCGTCCACCAGCGTGGAGGCGACCGCGGCGGCGGTGGCGTGGGTGTGCACGACGGAGGTGTGGTCGGTGGTGTTGTAGACCGACAGGTGCAGCGGCATCTCGCTGGTCGGGTCCAGCTCCCCCTCCAGTTGCTCGCCGTGAAGGTCGGTGACGCAGATGAGTTCGGGGGTGAGGACGTCGTAGTCCAGACCGCTGGGCGTGGCGGCCACCAGGTCACCGACGCGCACACTCAGGTTTCCCGACGTGCCCACCACGAGTCCTTCCGGGCGGAGCCGCTGGGCGAAGCGGACCAGCTCGGCGCGTTCGTTCGCCAACCTCATACCTGACGCTCCTTCCATTCGGCGCGCGCACGGTCCACCGCCGCGCGGTAACGCTCGTACTCTTCCGCGTACCGCTTGGCGGGTCCCTCACCGGGGTTGACCACCGTGGTGTCCGCGGCCCGGTCGCGGGCCCACGCCTCGGTGTCCACCGGGAGGCCGGTGGCCGCGATCCCGGCCAGCACCGCGCCGTACGCACCGACCTCCGGGCAGGCCGACACCCGGACCGGCCGGCCGAGCGCGTCGGCGAACAGCCGCAGCCACTCCCGGCTGCGGATCCCGCCGCCGCACACCGCGACCTCACCCTCCAGACCGGCGGCCTCGAAGCAGTGCCGCGCCGCGAACGCGATGCCCTCGCAGACCGCACGCACCACGTCGGCGGTGCTGGTCTGCACGGTCAGCCCGTCCAGCCGCGCGCGGGCGCCGGACTCCACGAACGGCGCGCGTTCACCGGCCGGGGAGAAGTACGGCAGGCAGCGCACGCCGTGCGCGCCCGGCTCGCCGGTGGCCAGCAGCGGGTCGACGTCGTCGTGGGTACGGCCGGCCAGCCTCAGCGTCCAGTCCAGCGCGGCGGTGCCCACCATGGCCGGCATCGACCGCAGCCAGCGGCCGGGGCCGAGCGGGATCGTCAGGCCGGCGGGCTCGCCACCCGGCCGCAGGTCGGCGACGGCGACCTGGCAGGCGAGGGTCGTACCGACGATCAGGTGACCGTCGCCCGGCGTGGCGGCCAGGCTCGACCCGAGTGCGCAGGCCGGCAGGTCGAACGGGCCGGCCGACACCGGCGTACCCTCCGGGAGCCCCACCAGCGCGGCGCCCTCGACGGTCAGCGTGCCGGTCGGCAGCGGTTCGGCGACCGGGGCGAGCAGGTCGGCCCGGTGCCCGAGGCCGCACCACTCCAGCACGTCGGGTGCGTAGTCGCGGGTCACCGGGTCGAGGAACGGCAGCGAGGCGTCGGAGGTGTCGGTGGCGCGTACGCCGGTGAGCCGCTGCATCACCATGTCCTTGCAGTACGCCGCGGTGACCGACCGGTCGAGCACCTCCGGCTCGTGCCGGTCGAACCACGCCAGCACCGGCGCCGGGCAGCCGGGGAACATCGCCCCGCCGGTACGCCGGAACACCGCCTCGGTGGTCCCGTCCGCGCGCCACCCGTCGGCGATCCCCGCGGCTCTCGCGTCCAGCCAGGACACCGCGGGGCGGACCGGGCGGCCTTCGGCGTCGAGCAGCCACACGCCGTCGCCCTGGCCGGTGAGGGCGAGCAGGGCGGGTGGCTCCCCCGCGCCCTCGCCGTCGCGATCCATCAGCGCCCGTACGACCTCACCGACCGCGGCGACGACCTCGTCCATGTCCTGCTCGAACCAGCCCTCGCGGGGGTTCACCACCCGGGCGGGCGCGGACCGCAGCGCGCGTTGTTCGCCGTGCGCGTCGAACAACGCGGCCTTGATGACCGAGGTGCCGATGTCCACTCCGACGTACGTGGTTCCGCCCGCCGTCTCACCGCTCATGGCCGTCCTCCTCAGCGCCGGTTCGGACCGGCCGGCCCCGCCGAACCGCCGGGACCGGAGAGTACCTCCGGGTTGGCGCAGTGCGCGGGTGGTTCGCCGTCCAGCCAGCGGCGTACCTCACCGGCACAGATCGCCGCCGCGCGTTCGGCCACCTCACGGCTGCACCCGGCGATGTGCGGGGCCATCACCAGCCGTGGCGTGCTGAACAGCCGCGAGTCGGCCGGAAGCGGCTCGGCCGGGAAGACGTCGATGCCGGCGGCCGCGAGGTGCCCGCGGTCGAGGGCGTCGCACAGGGCGTCGTAGTCGACGAGCCCGCCGCGTGCGGTGTTGACCAGGACCGAGCCGGCCGGCATCCGGGCCAGCTCGCGCGCCCCGATCAGGTGCTGGTTGTCCTCGGTCAGCCGGGCGTGCAGGCTCACCACCCGCGAGGCGGCGAGCAGGTCGTTCAGGTCCTCGACGCGTTCGGCCTCCGCGCCGAACGCCTCCGCCGGCGCCATCGGGTCGTACGCCAGCACCCGCGCGCCGAACGCGGCCAGCAGCTTCGCGACCAGCTGCCCGATCGCGCCGTAGCCGACGAGCCCCACGGTCGCGTCCCGGAGCTCGAACCCGGCCGACTCGTAACGGAAGTAGTGCCCGGGCCAGGTGCGCGAGCCGAGCTCGGCATGCCCGGCGGCGATGTTGCGGCAGGTGGACAGCATCAGGCCGACGGTGAACTCCGCGGCCGCGTTCGCGTTCCGGCCGGGTGCGTAACAGACCACGACCCCGGCGCGGGTGGCCGCTGTCAAGTTGACGTTGACAGGGCCGCCGCGGGAGACCACGACCAGGCGCAGGTCGGGTGCGCGCTCGAAGACCCTGCGGGTGAACGGCGCGAGATGGGTGACCGCGGCGTCCACACCGTCCAGCGCGGCGATCATCGTGTCCTCGTTGCCGGCCGCCTCCACGACCTCGCCGACCTTGCCCCACGGCCTCGTCGGCCAGCCGAGGTCGAGAGTGCGTACGGACACCCGGTGACGTGACCGGGCGGTCCGCTCGAGCTCGGCATCCAGCGCCCGCGTCAGCAGGTCGGTGCGTACGAACTCGTCCCCCGCGGCGAGGATCCGCGCTCTGCTCATCTGACCCGGCCTCCTGTCGTCGTGTCGAAGATGTACGTCCGGTCCCGCTGGAAGGCCAGACCGACGCTCTGCCCGGGCAGCTGCGCCGGACCCGGTCCAGTCTGGACGACGATCCGCTGCCGGGTCGCGGCGAGTTCGACCGTCAGCAGGCCGTACTCACAGAAATCCTCCACGACCACCACCTCACCGCCGACGTCGCCCTCGACGCCACCCCCGCTACCACCCCGTTTGCCTCGCCCCCCGCCTCGCTCGCCGCCACTCTCGTCGCAGACCACCGCGACATCCTCGGGGCGTACCCCCACGACCCGCTCCTGGCCGGCCGGCCCGGAGCCGGCCAGCCCGGTGAGCAGGTTCATCGCCGGCTCCCCCACGAACTCCGCGACGAACAGGTCGGCCGGATCGTCGTACACCTCGTCCGGCGTACCGACCTGGCGGACCCGGCCGCCCTCCATCACCACCACCCGGTCGGCGAGGCTGAGCGCCTCCTCCTGGTCGTGCGTCACCAGGACGGTGGTGTAGCCGAGCTCCCGCTGCAGGCGCCGCAGCTCACGCCGGGTCAGGTCGCGTTGCGCCGCGTCGAGGTGGGACAACGGTTCGTCCAGCAGCAGGACGTCGGGCTCGCGGGCGATGGCGCGGGCCAGCGCGACCCGCTGCTTCTGCCCCGAGGAAAGGTTGACCGGCCGGTCGTCCAGGATGTCGCGCAGCCCGATCCGCTCGGCGAGGTCCTCGACCCGCTCCCGCAGCGCCCGCGCGGACAGGCCGCCTCGCGCGCGCAGGCCGAAGGAGATGTTGTCGGCCACCGACAGCGGCGGGTAGAGCGCGTAGTTCTCGAACGCCACCCCGATGTTGCGCCGCTGCGGGCGCAGACCGAGCATCGACCTGCCGCCCACCCGGATGTCGCCGCCGGTGACGTCCTCCAGGCCGGCGATCATCCGCAGCGTGGTCGACTTGCCGCACCCGGACGGGCCGAGCAGGCCGACCAGCTCGCCGCTTCGCACCTCCAGGTCGAAGTGGGCCACCGCCTCCACCGGCGGCCGGCCCCGGGTGGTGAAGACCTTGCGTACGCCGTCCATCACCAGGTCGCTCATCCGGCCACCTCGCTGACCCGGGTCGTCTCCACCCGCCGGCCGGTGTCGTCGGCGAGGAAGACGTGCACCCGTCGCGGGTCCACCGTCACCACCACCCGGTCGTCGGTGCCGAGCCCGGCGACCTGCGTACGCGCGACCACCAGCGCCAGCAGGCAGGAACCCACGCGGACGGTGACTTCCGCCTGCCGGCCGAGGTGTTCGAGCACGTAGACGGTGCCCTCCAGCCGGGCGGTCTCCGGCGATGCCGCGGGCACGTCGCCGGCGCCGCGATGCAGGGTCAGGTCGCGCGGACGGATCCCGAGCTGTACGCGGGTGCCAGGTCCCACCCGCGGACCCGGCAGCGGCAGGTCGAGTGCGCCGTCGTCGGCGAGGAACCGCGGCCCGGCGACGTCGGCGACCACCCCGGGCACGACGTTGATCGCCGGTCGCCCGAAGGAACGCGCCACCACGACGTCGGCCGGTTCCTCCCACAGTTCGCGAGGCGTGCCCACCTGGCGGATCCGGCCGGCGTCCAGCACGCCCACTCGATCGGCCAGCGACAGCGCCTCCACGTAGTCGTGGGTGACGTACAGCGTGGTCGTGCCGCGGTCGCGGCTGATCGCCTTCAGCTCCGCCCGCATGGTGGCGCGCAGCTTGGCGTCCAGGTGGGACAGGGGTTCGTCCAGCAGGTACGCCGCGGCCGGGCGGACCAGCACCCGGCCGAGCGCGACCCGCTGCCGCTGCCCGTTGGACAGCTGGGTGACCGAACGCTCCAGCAGCGCGCCGATGCCCAGCAGCTCGGCCACCTCCTCGACCCGGCGCCGGGCATCGGCCTCGGGCAGCCGGTGGCGCGGAGAACGCAACGGCGAGACCAGGTTGGTGAACACGTCCTGCTGCGGATAGAGCGCGTAGCTCTCGAAGCACATGGCGAGGTCGCGGTGCGTCGGCTCCACGTCGGTCACGTCGGCGCCGCCGATCCGGACCGTGCCCGCCGTCGGCTCCTCCAGCCCGGCCACGACCTTCAACGTGGTGGTCTTCCCGGCGCCGGACGGTCCGAGCAGGCAGCAGAACTCCCCGTCGGCGACCTCCAGCGACAGCTCGTCCAGGGCGCGCAGCCGGCCGTACTCCTTGCGGATCCCCGCGAGCGCCAGACCCGCCATCAGTTCTTCCCGCCCATCAGTTCTGCCCGCCCATCACGCTTTCACCGCACCGAACGACAGGCCGCGCACGAGGTAGCGCTGGATGAACAACGCGAGCACCAGCGGCGGAAGGACCGCCATCACCGCGCCGGCGGCGACCAGGTTGAACCGCACCTGGTTGCCGCCGAGGAAGGCCAGCGAGCTCACCGTCACCGTCTGCGCGTGGCTGGAGGTCAACGTGAACGGGAAGATGAAGTTGTTCCAGGCGAAGATGAACGCCAGCAGGCAGACCGCCGCCACCCCGGGGCGCACGAGCGGCAGGACGATGCGTACGAACGCCTGCCGGCGGGAGTAGCCGTCCAGCAGGGCGGCCTGCTCCAGCTCCGCCGGCAGGTCGGTGAAGAACGACCGCAGGATCCACACCACGAGCGGCATCGTCACCAGCTGCAGCACCCAGATCATCCCGACATAGCTGTCGTACAGCCCGAGCTGCTGGTAGAGCACGCCCAGCGGGATGATCACCACCAGCTCGGGGGCGAACCGGAACGAGAGCAGGGTGAACAGCAGGCTCTCGCTGCCCCGGAAGCGATGACGCGCCGCCGCGTACGCCGCCGGGATCCCGATCACCAGCGAGACCAGGACGGCGCCGACCGCGCAGATAAGGCTGGCGACGAAGAACCGAAGGTACGGCGAGTCACCGGCGCCGAGCCCGAGAACCGTGCGGTAGTTGGCGAACGTGGGCGCGAAGCGCAGGTACGTCGAGGTCTGGTCGGCGTTCGACTTCAGGCTCAGGGCGACGATGAACACGACCGGCGCGAGGGAGAACGCGAAGTAGAGCAGGAGTGCGGCGTCGGCGAGGATCCCACCGGCCTTTCCGGACTTCTTCATCGTCACCCCGCCTCCGCCCCGGCCGCGGCGCCCGCCGGCGCACCGGCCTGCGCTCCCGCCGAAGGCCCGGCCGAGATGCCGGCCGCGCGGTTCTGCACCCGGCCGAGATAGCGCACGAGCACGAACGAGATCGCGTACACGACCACCCACAGGATCAGCATGAACGTCATGCCCCGGCTGTAGCGGGCGTAGGTGATCGCCTCCAGGTAGGCGCTGATCTGCAGGGTGGTGGTCGCGTCTCCGGGGCCGCCGGCGGTGAGCCCGTAGATGATGTCGAAGACCTTCAGGCAGTCCATGAAGCGGAAGATGACCGCGACCAGGACGTAGGGCCACAGCATCGGCAACGTGAGCCGGCGAAATGTCAACCACCAGTTGGCACCGTCCACCGCCGCCGCCTCGAACGGCGAGTTCGGCAGCGAGCGCAGCCCGGCCAGCGCGAGGATCGCCACGAACGGCGTGTACAGCCAGGCGTCCACGACCACCGACCAGAAGAACGCCGCACCCGCGCCGTCGGTGCCGCGGTAGCCGTGCACCCCCACCGCCGACAGGATCGGCCGGACCCAGCCCACCTCCGGGAGCAGGATCAGCTTCCACATGATGGCGGCGATGATCGGCGCCACCATCAACGGCACGATGAGCAGGCGTTCCAGCAACCGGCCCAGCAGACTGGACCGGTGCAGCAGCAGGGCGACTCCCACGCCGAGCACCGTTTCGGCGGCGGTGGCCGCGACCGCGAACGACACCGTGACCCGGGCCGAGTGCCACAACGCGTCGCTGCCGAGGATGTCGGCGAAGTTGTTCAGTCCGACGAAGCTGGGTTCGCGGTTGGCGTCGGAGAAGTTGTAGACGGTGTACGCGACGCCGACGAAGAACGGATACAGGATCCCGACGCACAACAGCACCGCCGGTGCGGCGAGCAGATAGGGCCGCAACCGGCGCCGCCACCTCGGGGTCGCCGTCATGGTGGGGATGGCCGCCCCCTCCCCGGTCGCCCCCTCCCTGGTCGCCTGTCGCCCGGTCGTGTCCATCAGCCGTTGACCCGGGGTTCGAGGTCCTTGGCCAGCTTGTCCAGGGTCGCCTTCGCGTCGGCGCCGCCGTAGATCTCCTGCAGGGCGGCGGCCCAGGAGGTGGTGGCGTCGAAGAAGTTCCGCTGCGGAGTGAACTGGATCTTCGTCTGGTCGATGACTGCCTGGAACGTGTCCAGGAAGCCCGGCACCGCCCGCAACCGTTTCTTGTACGCGGCGTCGTCGGCCACGGACTGGCGTACCGCGTCAATGTGTTGTTGCTTCGTGGCCGCCCACAGCAAGTGTTCATTGGATGTGGCCCACTGCAGGAACCACCAGGCGGCCGGCTTCTTCTTCGAGGACGAGTTCATCGCCAGCGACCAGATCCACATGTTCGTGGCCAGCGATCCGTCCTTGCCCTTCGGGCCGGGGTGCCAGGCCAGCTTGCCCGCGGCCGCGGTGTCGGTGTTCTGGAAGTACGACGCGGTGTCGGCGTCGAACAGCATCGCCGCCTTGCCGGCGCCGAGGTCGCTGGACGCTTGGTACCACGTGTACGACGTCCATCCCGACGGTCCGGCGTCCCGCACCATCTTCGCCCACTTACCGGTGAAGTCGACCGCCTCGGGAGTGTTCATGGTGGGGACGAGCTTCTTGCCGTCGACCCTGAAGTCCTTCAGGCCTTCCCGGGAGTACATCGTCATGAAGCCCGGGTGGATCGTCGCCCACTCCCGCGAGCCGCGCACGGCGATGCCGTACATCCCGTCGAACCCCGCACCGGGCGCCTTCGCCTTCAGCGTACGAGCGAGTTCGGTGAGGTCGTCGAAACTCTCGGCCGGCTTGAGACCCAGCTTGGAGAACACGTCGCTGCGGTAGCAGACGGTGTTGGTCTCAAAGCCCCAGGGGAGCATCCACTGCTGCTTCCCTCCCAGCGGTGCGCCGTTGACGAAGTTCCACTGCCCGGCCTTGATCAGGTTGGGGAAGAAGTCGTCGGGTGCGAACTCCGCGTGGGTGGCGGAGGAGTTGTTCATCCAGGGACCGAGGTCCTCGAGGTAGCCGGGTGGGCCGTACTGCCAGACCATGTAGGCGCCCAGCATGAACGCGTCGTAGTTTCCCTGCCTGGACTTGAGTTCCAGCGTCACCTTGTCGAAGTAGTTGGACTCGGGGAACTCGTCGATGACCAGTTTGATGCCGGTCTTGTCCTGGAAGTCCGCGCGGTGCGCCTTCAGCGCGTCGGTGTACGGATGCTTGTTCATCAGCAGCCGCAGGGTGGTCCCCTTGTGCTTCTTCCAGTCGAAGCCGCCGGAGACCTTCTTCGCCGCGGAGTCCTTGCCGCCGTTGCTCGCCGGTGACCCGAAGCCGCATCCGGTGAGGCCGGCCGAGCCGAGCACACCCGCGCCGACTCCCGCTCCGGCCAGCCGGAGGACGTCCCGGCGCCCCCAGCGCATCGGGCCGGTCGGCTCGGTCGGCTCGGTCATGGCAGCCCCCAGTGCAGGTTCGGCACACGCCGAGATCACCTCACGGCGTGATCGGGTCGCCTCACCTTGTGACCTCGGCGTCAGGCGGGTCAAGCCGCCAAGCCACACCGACCGCCTTCGGCCAGTTACCGGCTGCGACCGCCCCCGGTCAGCACGGAAGCCTCACCAGGCGTCGGTGCCGGCTGCCAGTGGTGGGTTCCAGGCGACCAGGCCCCAGTGCCCCGCGCCGTCACGGCGGAGCACGGCGCCGCTGGCGTTGCGGATCACCGGCAGCGCGGTGCGGTAGGTACGCGGGTGAATGCCGAGCAGGTCGCACACCACGATGCGCAGGAACGTCCCGTGCGCGACCACGAGCACGCGGTCGCCGTGGGATCCGTCGGCGAGGTCGTCCAGTGTGGCCCGGCCGCGGGCGAGCGCCGCCGCCGGAGACTCGCCACCCGGCAGCGGATTGGCGTACGGATCGGCCTCGAACGCCGCCCGCTCCCGCGGGAACCGCTCCCGCATCTGCGCGGCGGACAGGCCTTCGGCGGCACCGAAATCGAGCTCGACCAGCCGTTCGTCCAGAAGCGGTGTCAACCCCGCCTTGCGGGCGGCCGGCTCGGCGGTCTCCTTCGCCCGGCGCAGCGTCGAGGACGCCACCACCGTGAGCCGCGCGGCCGCTGCCCACTCCCCCAGGTCGGCCGCCTGAGCCTGGCCACGCTCGGTCAGCGGCGCGTCGGTCCTGCCGACGTAGCGGTTCTCCGCGTGCATGGGCGTCTCACCGTGGCGTACGAGGAACACGGTGACCGGGCCGGCAGCGGGGTCCGCGGAGCGATCTTGGGTCACGGGCTCGACGATAGACGAGGCCGCGACTGCCGTGGAGAAGGGCTTCCGTGCTCACGCCCGGATCCGACCCGCCCCGTCTTGGCGTCGGCCCCCGACCGGCCCCTTGGGTGAGGCGTCCAGTGCCAGCTTTTTGTCCACAGGTAGCTGATCGGCTTTCCCTTGTGGACAACGAGTTAGGTGTCGGTGGCAGCCGGTAGGCTTCGAACATGCATTCGACGGCGCAGGACCTTCCCGGTAGCGGTGGCCATGGCACCGTCGCCCGGTTGAAGGCTGCGGTCGGCATGTTCCGCGCCGGACTCGACGACGCCCTGTCCACCCCCACCACCTATGTGGAGGCCCGCGCCCTGGGTGAGCTGATCGGCGAACTGACCGTGGAGGAGTCCCGGTTCGACGCGCTGAAGCTCGGCTGGGTCCGTCAGGCCGAGGCCTGCGACATCGGCAAGACCACCGGCGCGGCCACCACGGCGGCGTGGCTGCGGACCGCGCAGCGGATGGGCACGAAGGACTCCTACGCCACCGTCAACCTCGCCCGCGACCTGGACCGCACCATCACCCTGACGGCCCGCGCCATGGCCCGAGGAGAGCTCTCGTTCCGGCACGCCCAGGTCATCGCCGCCGCGATCACCGACCTGCCCAAATGGATCAGCCTCGAACAACGCGTCAAGGCCGAGGAATACCTGATCGACGAAGCCAGGCGGCGTAACCCCGACGACGTGCGGGTGCTGGGGCGGGCACTGCTGCAGTACCTCGCACCCGAAGAGTGGGAGAAACGGCTCGGTAAGGAACTCGGCGATGAGGAACAGGCCGCGCAGCGTGCACGGTCCCTGAAATACGTCCCGAACGGCATCCCGGGGTCGGAAACGGTGGTGATCAAGCTGCCGGTGCTGGAGATGGAACAACTCCGCAAGATCATCGAGATGCTCATCGCCCGCGACAACGCCCAAGCACCCGACGACCGGCCCCTCGACCAACGCCGCGGGGACGCGTTCGCCGAACTCGTCGCCGCGATGGCCGAATGGGAAGCATCCCCCAACCGCGGACGCGGACGCGACTGCGTCACCGTCCTGATCCACCTGCAGCAACTCATGAACGGCATCGGGTTCGGCACCATCGACGACCTCAACCCCGTCCGCCCCATGCCATGCGGATGCCAAACCCCCGACGCCAAACGCCAAGCACAGCGCCAGGCCGCCAAGCGCAAGGCCCGCAAGCCCAGCAAGAACGCCGACGGCACCGAGGACAGCAAGCCCGCGAAGGCCACGCCCAGCACCGGCGATGCCTGCAAGCCCAAAAACGCTGCGCCCAGCAACGCCGAACCCAGCAACGCCGATCCCTGCGAGACCACAGATGACACCGGGCCGAAGCCCCGTCCGGGCCAGGGAGTCATCGACCCCGACGACACGAGCGGCCCCACCGCCGAGCCTGCTGACGTCGGCGAGACCGGCGACCATGAGGACGTCGGCGACGTCGACGACCCGGACGTGACAAGCGCCCCCATCCAGCCCAACACCCCGGCTGGCACTGGCGACCCGACGGCGACTCCCGGCGGCGCGGAGACCACAGCAACCGCCTCGAAAGGTCAACCGGACAACGAGAAATCCCCGCCCGACCAGCCGGACCCGCCGGTCGGGGCTGCGGAGCGGATACCCGCACCGCGACAACCCGGCCAGCACCCACAACCGAACACCGCCACCGGAACCGCCCCCGAAGCTGAACCGGGACCCGGGCACGACCCGGAACCCGAACCACACAACGGGAATCCGGAACCAGCTACCGGACCCGGGGACTGGAACCTCGGAGCGGAAGACGACGACGCCGAACCCGAATTCGACGAGGGTGCGGCGGAACCCGAGGCTGCCCCCGACTCCCACGCCTCAACCGACGGCTACGACCGCGGCACCCCTATCGATAACGACTCCATCGATCCCCGCGACGGTTGCCACAGGTGCGGCGGTGGCGGATCCGCCCGCATCACCGGACTGCGCGGAGAACCGCTCTCCGTCGCCACGATCCGCCGGATGGCGTGCGACGCGAACATCATCCCCGTCGTCCTCGGCGGCAACGGCGAAGTCCTCGACGTCGGCATGGCAGACCGGTTCTTCACCGAAGCTCAACGCCGAGCCCTCGCCGTCCGCGACGGCAGCCACTGCCACTTCCCTGACTGTCAGGTACCCGAGCGGCGTTGCGTCGCGCACCACATGACCGCCTGGGACGACCTCGGCCCGACCGACCTCGACAACGGAGTCCTCTTGTGCAAGAGCCATCACACTTTCGTCCACCACAAGGGCTGGACCGTCCGCATGGGCAGCCATGGCCACCCCGAATACATCCCGCCCGAATGGGTGGACGTCCACCAGAAAGTGCAACGACCGTGACAGCCGCCAGCCGAGGCGCGGCGCTTCCGAGCGCGATGTGGCGGCGCGACCCTGCCGCACCGCTCTCCGACATCGCCGAAATCAGGACGCGGATCGTCCGGGACGGTCCGTACCATCCTGGCCATGGCTATCGCACGCTTCCCGAGCATCGTCCTCGACTGCCCCGACCCGGGTGCCCTCGCCACCTTCTACGGCAAGCTGCTGGACTGGAAGGTCGACATCTCCGCCGACTGGGCAGACATCCGCGCCGACTACGGCCAGTGCATCTCGTTCCAGCAGGTGGATCCCTACACTCCGCCGGTGTGGCCGGACCAGGAGGTGCCCCAGCAGATGCACCTCGACGTGATCGTCGACGACCTCGACTCCGCCGAAGCGGCTGTCCTCGGGCTCGGCGCCACCAAGCACGACCACCAGCCCGGCACGACGTTCCGGGTGTTCCTCGACCCGGCCGGGCACCCGTTCTGCCTCTGCGTGAACTGACCCACCGGTCAGGTCCTGCCTGTCCGGTCCTGCCCCTTGGGGGTCGACCCCGTGCGAACATGCCCGCATGAGCGGCGGCATCGAAATCGACAGGTACAGTGACGTCAGCAGCGACGACAGGGACGGCAGCAGGGACGGCGACATCGAGGTAAGTGCTCTGGCGATCAACGTCACGGTCCCGGAGGCACTGCGCTGGACGGACACCCGGCGCGGTGAGGAGTTCACGCTGACCACCCTCAACGTGCGGCTCCTCCCCAGCGGGCACCTCGCCGCGAAGGCCTACGGCCGTCCCACCGCCGGCGGCCGGGGCAACTACGTGTCGTTCGCCGTCCCCGACCGGCCGGACCTGGCGAAGCTGATCGCCGGGGCCGGCGACCGCGCTGCGGCGATGTGGGCCGCCCATCAGGGTCTTCGCTGACCGTCAGCCCGGACAGCCGGGCAAGCCAGGCCGGACAGACCTATTGACGCTGCACCCAGCCGCGTGACGTGAGTTCGTCCAGCCATCGCCCGTACGCTTCGTCGAACCGTTCGACCGCCTGCCGCCGGGGCGCGTGGCGCACCCGCTCGCGCACCATCGCGGCCGCGGCGCCGGCGAGCGAACCGTGCGCCGGCGAGGCCGCGACGACCGCCATCCCGAACGCACCGTCGGTCACCTCGGGCACCACGATCTCCCGGTCGAGAATGTCCGCGTGCAACCTCGGCCAGTACGCGCTTCCCGCGCCGCCGCCGGTCAGGGTCACCACCGGACCGACGGGCGCACCCAGTCGCTGAACGTGTGCGAGGCACAGCCGCTCCACGAACACCACGCCCTGCAGGTAGGCCGCGTAGCTTTCCTCCGGACCCGACCGACTCGACGGACTGCCGGTCAGGAAGCCGGTCGCGTCCGGTCGGACGAACGGGAAGCGTTCCCCCTTGCCCACAAGGGGATACGCCAACGTGCTCGCAGGATCGAACGCCTCCGCTGCCGCGTCCAGCGCCTCGAGGTCGGCGTCGGGGAACTCCCGCGCCAGCACGCCGGCACCTGCACTGGACGCACCGCCCGGCCACCAGCCGCCGTCCGGGCTGCGATGGGAATAGACCGCGCCGCTCGGGTCGTGCACCGGCTCGGTGGTCGTGCCCTTGAGGACGAGCGTCGTGCCCAGTACGAAGTTCCACGCACCCGGAGCCAGGGCGCCCGACGCGACCTGGGCCGCGCACCCGTCGGTGAGGCCGGCGAGGATCGGCGTTCCCGCGGGGATGCCGGTGAGTTCGGCCGCTCGCGTACCCACCTCGCCGATCGGCGCTCCGGGCGCCACCACCGGTGGGAGCCGCTTGGCGGGCAACCCGTGCCGGTCCAGCACGTCGTACGGCCAGTCGGTACGCACCAGGTCGACGCCGCTCTTCAGGGCATGGCTCCAGTCGGTGGCAACCGCCGAACCGGCCAGCCGTGCGGTCACGACGTCGACCTGGTGGGCGAGGCGCGCGGACTCCGGCACGTCGTACTCCGCCAGCAACCACAGCGCCTTCGCCAGCCCCCAGGACGCCTGCGGTCGCGCGCCCGCCGCCGCCCATCCCGGCGCGGGGTCGGCGGCGAGCCGGGCGGCCTGGTCACCGGCCCGTCCGTCGTCGTACATCAGCGCCGGCGTCACCGGGCGGGCCGGGTCGCCGGGCACGTCCTCGACGAACAGCACCGTCCCGGACGTACTGCACACCGCCAGGCCCTCCACCGGCCGGCCGGCGACCCGCCCGGTCACCTCACCCGCGGCGCGCACGAACGCCGACCACCACTCCTGCGGGTCCTGTTCGTGACGAACGCCGTCGCGGGTGCTGTGCAGCGGCGCGGTGGCCTTCGCCACCACCGTCCCGGCGGCCGTCGCGGCGAGCACGCGAACGCCCTGGGTGCCGAGGTCGACGCCGAGCCACACCGGCTCGCGCGCGGTGCCACCACCGTGATCGGTCATGGCTCCATCACACCGACGCGGAGCCGACCCGTCAAACCGGACAGGACCGTCGCGGCCAGGCCCCGAACGAGCCCCGAACGAGGGTCCGCGCCCGATCGTTCAGAACCTCGCCGGCTCGCGGTAGTCGCCCCACTCGTCCTTGAGTACGCCGCAGATCTCGCCCAGCGTCGCCTCCGCCCGGGCGGCGGCCAGGATCACCGGCACCATGTTCTGTTCGGTGCGGGCAACCTCGGCCAGCTTCCGCAGCGCGGCGTCAACCTCGGCTTGCGAACGGGACCGACGGCGTTCGCCCAGTACGCGACACTGTTCGGCTTCGACCTCGTGGCTCACCCGGAGAATCTCCACCGGGCCGCTGGTCGTACTGGTGTGCGCGTTGACCCCGACGATCTTCTTCTCGCCCCGCTCCAGCGCCTGCTGGTACTCGAACGCCGCCTCGGCGATCTCTCCGGTGAAGTACCCGTCGTCGATGCCGCGCAGCAGCCCCGCGGTGATGGTGCCGTCGTCGCTCAGCTCCCTGATCCGGGCGAACACCTCCTCCGCCTCGGCCTCCATCCGGTCCGTCAGCGCCTCGACGTACCACGAACCGCCCAGCGGGTCGGCCACGTTGGCCACGCCGGTCTCCTCCAGCAGTACCTGCTGGGTACGCAGGGCCACCTCCGCGGACTGCTCCGACGGCAGCGCGAGCGTCTCGTCGAACGCGTTCGTGTGCAGGGAGTTCGTCCCGCCGAGAACGGCCGCGAGCGCCTCCACCGCGGTCCGGACGATGTTGTTGTACGGCTGCTGGGCGGTGAGCGAGACGCCCGCGGTCTGGGTGTGGAACCGCAACCAGGCCGCCCGGTCGGTCTTCGCGCCGTACACCTCCCGCATCCACCGCGCCCAGATCCGCCGGGCCGCACGGAACTTCGCGATCTCCTCGAAGAAGTCCACGTGGCTGTCGAAGAAGAACGACAGACCGGGCGCGAACACGTCGACGTCCAGCCCCCGCGACAGGCCCAGCTCGACATAGGCGAACCCGTCCGCCAGCGTGTACGCAAGCTCCTGCGCGGCGGTCGAGCCGGCCTCGCGGATGTGGTAGCCGGACACCGACAGCGGCTTGTACGCCGGGATCTCCTTGGAGCAGAACTCCATCAGGTCGCCGATCAGGCGCAGGTGCGGCTGCGGCGCGAACAGCCACTCCTTCTGCGCGATGTACTCCTTGAAGATGTCGGTCTGCAGGGTGCCGTCGAGAGTGGCGATGTCCACGCCCTGGCGCTCGGCAGCGACGAGGTACATGCAGAAGATCGGGACGGCCGGGCCGGAGATGGTCATCGACGTGGTGACCTCGCCCAGCGGAATGCCCTCGAACAGCACGTCCATGTCGGCAGCGGAGTCGATCGCCACGCCGCAGTGGCCCACCTCGCCGAGAGAGCTCGGCTCGTCGGAGTCGCGGCCCATCAGCGTCGGCATGTCGAACGCCACGGACAGTCCGCCGCCACCGGCGGCGAGGATCATGCGGTAGCGCTCGTTGGTCTGCCGGGCATTGCCGAAGCCGGCGAACTGCCGGATCGTCCAGGTGCGCCCGCGGTAGCCGGTGGGATACAGGCCGCGGGTGAAGGGGTGCTCACCGGGCCAGCCGATCCGCTCGAACCGGGGATCGTCCGTGTCCGGTGGCGGGCCGTAGACCGGGTCCACCTCCATGCCGGAAAGTGTCGTACGGCGTGCGCGGTCCCGCCGGTCGCGCCTTTCGCCGTCCTCGTCCGGCTTACCCTCGCCCGAGTTGCCCGCGCCCGGCTTGGCCCCACCCGGTTTGGCCCGTCCGGCCGCCGCGTCGTAACGCTGCTGCCAGCGGCGCCTGCCCGCCTCGATGTCTTCGGCCCGCATAGGTCCTCCCGACTGACGTGGCCGCCCTCGTGAGGCGCCACTGCCACGATAGTAGGATGTCCAACTATCCGCAGCCGGTAAGGGGTTCGGAAGGAATCGTCCCCCGGGGGGCGGGGGCCTGTCTCAGCGGCTCAGGTGAGGAAGTCGCCGGCCTCGCGGCGCACCTGGGTGAGCAGTTCGTGCACCGTGGCCAGGCTGTCGTCGTCGAGGGCGTCGAAACCGAACCTCATCCCCACCAGGTCCTTGGTGGTCTCCTTGACCACATCGCGCCCCTCGTCGGTCACCTCGGCCAGCACGCCGCGGCCGTCCTCCGGGTGAGGCGTACGCCGGACGAGGCCGTCGCGTTCGAGCCGCCGAACGATCGAGGTCACCGAGGTGGGGTGCACCTGGAGGCGTTCACCCATCTTCCCCAGCGGCAGGGCGCCGGTACGGGTGAACGTCAACAGCACCAGCGCCTCGTACCTCGCGAAGGTCAGGTCGTACCGCCGCAGGATCTCGTCCAGGCGGGAGAGCACGATCTGCTGGACCCGCATCAGGGAGGTGACCGCGCGCATCGGCTCGACAGCCGCGTCCGCGCCGAAGTGGTGTGCCCACTGACGAGCCGCCTCCTGCACGGGGTCGAACGGAAGGGGCCGCCTCTTCGCCATGAAAAGGAACGTAACAGGCGAGCCGTACGGCCCTTGGAACCGGTCCGGACCTGGGCGGCCACCCGGGCACGTTCGCCGACGGGTGGCCAGGTCGACCCGGGGTCTGTTCTAGTCGGGACGGCCCGTGCTGGAGGTCCCAGCTTCCGCGGGGTCGGGGCGCTCGTCAGGTCGCACACTCCCCCGGCGTTCGGGCCGGACGTCCGGCCGGACCTCGGCCCGCGTGCGGGTGGGGGCATCGCCCCGCACGCCGGTTCGCGCCGCACGCCGCACCTCCGGCCGCACCTCCGACCGGGCATCCGGCCGGGAACCGGACAGGCGCGGGTCCGTGCTGCCGGTGTGCACCCGCCGGGCGACCGCCTTCGCCGGAGGCACCACCCGCGGCCGGATCAACCCGACCGTCCACTCGACGGCCACCCAGGTCGGGCCCGCCAGCCGGCGAAGCCACCGGCGCACCTCGTTCCAGTGCAGGTCGGCCAGCAGCGACAGTTGCAGCACCGCGGCGCCGACCATCGTCCCCGCGATGAGATCGCTGAACCAGTGCGTGTGCCGGTAGACCGAGATCACCACCATCAGCACCTCGGCCGCCGCGACCAGCCCGATCAGCAGCCAGCGCAGCCGCCTGCGCACCTCGCCGTACCGCACCAGCAGCGCCACGACCAGCCCGTAGACGAAGATCACGTTGGCGGTGTGGCCGGAAGGGAAGAGCACGTTGTCGCCGGTGAACAAGGCCGGCCCGCCGGTACGTGGACTCTCCCGGCCGCTGGCGAGCTTGACGACGCCGATGGTGAAGTTCAGCCCAAGGGTGGCGCCCACCGCGATGACCAGCGGGCGGATGCTGCGGATGCGGCGACTGAGGTAGTACGCCACCCCGAACAGCAGGGGCAGACAGATGAGCCGCTGGCCGATCCGGTCAACCTTGTCGGCGTAGGAGTACTCGTACGGACCCTTGAACTTCCAGATGTGCGCGACGACCTCGTCCAGTCGGAGCAGAGGACCGCCGCGCGCCAGGTCGAGCAGGATGGCGACGACGCCGACGAGCAGCACGGCCGCCAGCACCGGAAAGCGCGGCGCCGGGCGGACGATCTCGTCGGTCCGGGACGGGGTGGTGGCGAGCTCGGCGTCCGGGGACTCCTCGCGACTGCCATCGTCGCGACGGGACTCGTCTCGGTGCGGCTCGGAGACTCGGCCATGCATCGACCAGCCGGCTCCTCTCGGTGCGGGTGGATATCGGCGGGATCTGGGTGTGGTGACGTGCCGATACCCAAGTGCCAGGTGGCACCCAGTCAGTCAACCTGACGATAGACGAGTGGTGACGGATGGTGGTTCCGCCACGAGTGTTGACCACTGAGCGTTATCTCATCATTCATCCACCCGTCGCGATGACCTCGCGAGCATACCCACAACGACTGGGAGCGGCCGGACTGGTGAACGGGCCGCTGGGCGCGGCCACGGCGGGCGCACGAGCGGCCACGCACGAAGAATTCAGGGCCCGAGGAGGGGCGCGGGCCCGAGGAGATCGGCGGCCCGAGGATGAGATCGGCGGCCGAAGGGAGCCGGCGCGGCGTTCGGTCGGCGGAACGCCGGCGCGGCCCTCAGCGCGGGAACCGGCGCGCGGTGGGCGGGCCGGGGCGGCGCGGATGGTTGGCGCGGGGCCGGGCGCCAGCCGGTGCCTTCACGTTCGTCGAACTCGAACCATCGCCCTCGTCCTCCTTGGCCGTGGCCCGCAGGCCGGAACGCTGCAGCAGCCGCTGGATCGTGAGGTCACGCTGGTCGGGTTTGCCGACGAACTTGATGTCGCGCAGCCCCTGCTCCTGCGCGGCGGACTCGAAGATGAAGTGCCCGTATCCGAGGATCCGGCCGACGAACGGCTTGTCCACGGTGATGTCGAGGATCCGCATGATCGGAGTCGTGGCGATCTTCTTGGTCATGACTCCGCTCACCCGGAACACCCGCATGTTGGTGATGACGAATCTGTCCATGTGTTCGATCAGCGCGCGTGCGCCGGCGTGGGCGAGCAGCACGAGCGCCGCGATGAACGGCACCCATGCCATGTTGACGGGGAGGTTGATCATGGCCCCCAGCAACAGCAGCGCGCCGACACACTCGAGTACCGGAATGATGAAGACCACCCAGTGGTGGCGTACTTCATCGACGACCACCTCGCCCTCGTCGGCGAGGAGGTGCCGCACGATCTTAGGGTCAGCGAAATTGAGCCTGACCCATCGAACGGGTCCGGTCACGCGAACACGGAACTGAGGAACTGGATGAGGGCCTGGAAGCCCTGTCCGATCAAGGCACCCGCGCCGCGGACGGCGCCGGCAGCGTTCTCCGGCCTGGTCACCAGATAGAACGCGGCAAAGGCGATCACAAGCCAGGTGACCACTTTCTTAGTACCGGCTGTCACGACCGTACTCCTCCCTCGTTGGGCTCCCTGCGGCCTTCGCGTGTTGTAGCCCAGCATGAACTCTAAGTGGTTTCGACCGGAAGGCAAATGGGGCACGGCACACTTGTCCACACCGCGGGCTCAGACGGCCTGAAGGTCTGACCAAACGGGCATCGCGGACGATGTTAGCGAGAACTCGCCGCCCTGGCACCCCCGTTGGGGTCACCCATCCGCGACGGCTGGTCACCGAGCATCTGGCCGACCAGTTCGTCGGCCGCGCGGTACGGGTCGAGCTCGCCGCCCGCGACCCGGGCGGCCACGGCGTCCAGACGGTGGTCGCGGGGCAGCCGGTCCAGGCGGGTACGCAGGTCGACCAGCGCCAGCGCCTCGACCTCCGCGCGGGCCCGCCGGACCCGGCGCCGGGCGAGTTCACCGGAGTCCACACCGTCGGCGTGGTGCCGGTCCACCGCCTCCACGACCGCGTCGACTCCCTCACCGGACGTCGCCACGGTCAACACGATCGGCGGCCTCCAGACGCCGTCGGGCCACGAGCCCAACGCCAGCATGTTGCGCAGGTCGCGGCGGACGCGTTCGGCGCCCTCCCGGTCGGCCTTGTTGACGACGTAGACGTCGCCGACCTCCAGCAGGCCCGCCTTGGCCACCTGTACGGCGTCGCCCATGCCGGGCGCGAGGAGGACGAGGGTGGTGTCGGCGAGCCCGGCCACCTCGACCTCGGACTGTCCCACTCCCACCGTCTCGATCAGGATCACCGCGCAGCCGGCCGCGTCCAGGACGCGGACCGCCTGCGGTGTGGCCCAGGCGAGTCCGCCGAGGTGCCCCCGGGTTGCCATCGAGCGGATGAACACTTCGGGGTCGGTGGCGTGGTCCTGCATCCGGACCCGGTCGCCCAGCAGCGCTCCCCCGGAGAACGGCGACGTGGGGTCGACCGCCAGGACACCCACCCGCAGACCCTGCCGGCGGTAGGCGGCCACCAGGGCGGAGGTGCAGGTCGACTTGCCCACGCCCGGCGCGCCGGTGATGCCGACCACCCTGGCCTGCCCGGCGTACGGCGCGAGCGTGGCCGCCACCTCACGCAGCTCCGGCGAGGCGTCCTCCACCAGGGAGATCAACCGGCCGACCGCCCTCGGGTCACCTGACCGTGCGCCCTCGACGAGATCGGCGACCGAACGCCGGCGCCGGCCGCTCACACGGTGTGCGGCTGCCCCGCCGGCCTCGGCCTTCGGGGCGGGCTCGCTCACCGGGATCCGCCGCCGGCCCGGACGACCAGTGCGTCGCCCTGACCACCACCGCCACACAGGGCGGCCGCGCCGACTCCGCCACCTCGGCGGTCGAGCTCCAGCGCGAGGTGCAGAACGAGCCGTGCGCCCGACATGCCGAGCGGGTGGCCGAGCGCGATCGCCCCGCCGTGCACGTTGACGCGCTCCTCGTCCACCCCGAGCTCGCGCACCGAGTGCACGGCGACCGCCGCGAACGCCTCGTTGATCTCGATCAGGTCCAGGTCGGCCGGAGTGATGCCCTCCTTGGCGCAGGCGGACGCGATCGCCGCGGCCGGCTGGGAGTGCAGTGAGGAGTCCGGTCCAGCGACCGTGCCGTGCGCCCCGATCTCGGCGATCCAGCTCAGCCCGAGCCGCCCGGCCACCGCCTTGCTGGCCACGACGACGGCGCACGCGCCGTCGGAGATCGGGGAGGAGGAACCGGCGGTGATCGATCCCTCGGGAGTGAACGCCGGGGAGAGCCCGGCCAGCCGGTCGGCCGTGGTGTCCGGGCGGATGCCCTCGTCGGCGCTGACCACCAGCGGCTCGCCACGGCGCTGGGGCACCTCGATCGGGGCGATCTCCGCCTCGAAGATGCCGTCCTTGGCCGCCGTCGCGGCCCGCTGGTGGGAGCGCGCGGCGAACACGTCCTGCTCCTCCCGCGTCAGCCCCAGCTCGGCGTTGCGCCGGTCGGTCAGGACGCCCATGGGCGCGTCGGTGTAGGCGTCCCACAGCCCGTCGTGCTCCATCGAGTCAAGGAGCTGGGCGTTGCCGTACTTCACGCCGGTGCGTGAGCGGGGCAGCACGTGGGGGGCGTTCGTCATCGACTCCATCCCGCCGGCCACCACGATGTCGAACTCGCCGAGCCGGATCAGCTGGTCGGCGAGCGCGATCGCGTCCAGCCCGGACAGGCACACCTTGTTGACCGTGATCGCGGGAACCGTCATCGGGATGCCGGCCTTCACCGCGGCCTGGCGGGCGGTCAACTGTCCCCCGCCGGCCTGCAGCACGTGGCCCATCACGACGTACTGCACCTGGTCAGGTGACACACCGGAGCGGTCGAGAGCCGCCTTGATCGCGATCCCGCCGAGGTCGACGGCGGAGAAGTCCCTGAGCGAGCCGAGCAGACGCCCCATGGGGGTGCGCGCGCCGCTGACGATGACGGTTTCCACGACCCCACCCTACGCGGGCGAGGTCTGCTCGTCCCGGTTCGTCGGCGGGCCTGGGACCGCCCGGACCGGCGATGGCGGAGGATGGGGCACATGCCCGACGAGACCTCCACTTCACGGCCGGCCTCCCCACCGGTCCCTCCGGTGTTCGGCTCGATCGACCACGTGGGCGTCGCCGTCCGCGACCTGGACGCGGCGATCTCGTGGTACGAACAGACGTTCGGAATGCGGCTCGTACACATCGAGACCAACGAGGAACAGGGCGTACGCGAGGCGATGCTCGAGGTGGGCACGTCCGGGCCCCAGCTCCAGCTGATCGCTCCCCTGCGGGACGACTCCCCGGTGGGCCGCTTCCTCGCCTCCCGCGGCGAGGGCCTGCACCAGGTGGCCTACTCCGTGGACGACGTGGCGGAGGCGTCGGCGACGCTGCGGGCACGCGGAGTGGAACTTCTGTACGACGAAGCGCGGCGGGGCACCGCGGGGACGCGGGTCAACTTCATCCACCCGAAGGCGGCCGGCGGCTTCCTCGTCGAACTCGTCCAGGCCGCACCGGACAGTGCCGACGGCGCGCCGGAGCCGGACCGGTAGGCCACCGCCGGCCCCGGGAGTCCGTCCGGGAAGGATCCCGGGCTCCGCGCCGGGCCGGCGGGACCGAATCCTTAACAGTTCCGCAGAAATCTGAGAATCCTGGCCACAGGCATCCACGGGCACACGGTCGCGTGCCAAGGTTGTGGAGGTGCCCTGCTCGCAGCGGGACAGGGCGTGGTCGAGGGGTTCACCGAACGGAGCGGTACGCGGGCTGGACGGGCCGGACAGATCTGTACGAGGGGCCGGACAGGCTCAGGACGGGACCTGGGCAAGATCTGGACGGGGGCTGGACAGGGCGGGTGGCGCGGATAGTGTCGTGCGCTTCGGTCGTACGATTCGGCGGCCTGTCCCCGGTGGGTGGCACGCTTGGTCACCGGCTAGGGTTCGTCGCCGCACCGGCGGCCGCCTGTCGGTGGTCCCGTCGTAGCGGGTGTCTGCCGGGCCGGGGCACCATAGGGGGAGTTCCACCGACGCTGTGAGGAGCGCAGATGTCTGAGCCGGACGAAGGCCTTTCCCTTCTGGAGAATGGTCGCAAGGTCGGCACGTTCACCACCGTCCTCCTCGGTTACGACCGGCAGGAAGTCGACCAGGTGGTCGAGCAGCTCGACTCCGCCCTCGACGAACGCGACCGGACCGTCGGTGACCTCCAACGAGACCTCGCGCTGACCAGGCGCGCCCTCGAGGACGCCGGCGAGCCCACCTGGGCCAAGCTCGGGCGGCGGGCGCAGGAGATCCTGCGCCTGTCCGAGGAGCAGGCCCTCGACGTGGAGACCCGCGCCGACGACGCCGCCGCCGACATCCGGGCCGAGGCGCAGGCGGAGGCGCGGCGGCTCACCGACGACGCCGAGCGGGCGGCCTCGGAGCTGCGCAGGCGGGTGGCGGACGAGACGGAGAAGATCCGCAACGCCTCCGACGAGGAGGCCGAGCGCATCATCAAGGCCGCACAGAAGCGGCGCGAGGAGATCCTCCGGCACGCCTCGGACAACTCCAACCGGCAGTTGCGCGACCTCGAACACCAACTCAGGACCCGGCGGCAGGGCGCCGAGCACGACGTCTCGGCCATGCGCGCCACCGCCGAGCGGGAGGTCATCGAGCTGCGCGGCCGCGCCGACCAGGAGGTGACCGAGCTCCGGTCGACCGCCGACCGGGAGGTCAAGGAGCTGCGTACCACCGCCCGGCGGGAGGTCGCCGCGCTCCGGGCCACCGCCGAGCGGGACGTGACCGAGCTGCGCACCACCGCCGAGCGGGAGGTCGCAGAGTTGCGGGCCACCGCCGAGCAGGAGGTGGCGGAGCTGCGGGCCACCGCCGAGCGGGAGGTCACCGAGCTGCGCACCACCGCGGAGCAGGAGGTCACCGAATTCCGCTCGACCGCCGACCGGGAGGTGGCCGAGAAGCGCGCGGACGTCGAGCGCGAGGTCGCCGAACGCCGCAACGCCGTCGCCGGGGTCCTGGAGCAGGCGCAGCGCGAAGCCGCGGCCGTGCACACCGCCGCCACCTCCGAGGCCCACCGCAACACCAGCCACGCCGAGCAACTGCTGCGGGACGCCGAGAAGCGCGCGCACGACAGCGACCAGCGCACCGAGGAACGCCTGCGGGCCGCGAACGACCGGGTGGCACAGGTACTGGCCCGCTCCCGCCGCGAGGCGGAGCAGATCCGCAGGGAGGCGCGCGCGGAGGCCGAGCGCATCGAGCGGGACGCGCAGGCCCGGGCACGGGAGGACACCACGGCGGCCGAACGCCAGATCGCCAACCTCCACCGGCAGCGCGACGAGCTGATCGAGAGCCTCACCCGGCTCAAGGACAACGTCCACGTGATCTCCGGCGCCAACGTCCCCGACCAGCAGCGGCCGGCGCCGGTCGGCGCCGCCAGCGGCACAGCCGCGCAGGCGGGGGCGCAGGACAGCAACCGGCCCGGCAACGGCGGGACGTCCGCGGAGTCCTGACGCTCGGGTCCCGGCACCCGGGTCCCGGCACTCGGGGTCGGCGATCGGGTCGGTGGTCGGCCAGTCGAGGAGCCGCGCCGAGCGGGCTCGGCCGGGCAGGTGCAAAGCCGGGTCGGTCGTGAGAACCTGCACTGGCGTACGCCGGGCAGGACACACCAGGAGCCCCCGGCAATGGTCGGAGGCGACATGGGTGAGCAGAACGCGCCGGGCGGAGCACGGTCCGGAGCCGGCGACGCCGGCCAGTCGTCCGGGGCCCCGGGCTCGGTGGGGCAGGACCGTCCGGCGCCGAACGGCGGCTCCGTGCCGAACGGCGGCTCGACGTCTGCCCACGAGTCGGGTCCGGGAGGCGCCACGCCGACCGCGTCGACAGCCACGCTGCCCGCCGGCCCGGGTGCCGAAGCCGAGGCCGGCGTCCGCGCCGGGGAGAGATCCGAGGCGAGGCCTGGTTCCGGCACCACCGAGCGAAGCCGGGGCGGGAGCGAGCCGGACGACCCGGCGGCCGACGGGGGCGACGACGGCGACGATGGCGACGGCCCGAGGTTCGGGCGGCCCGGGCCACGGATCAGCCGGCGTTCACCGTTCTATCTCGGCTTCTTCGGCGCCCTCGGTGCTTTGCTGGCCTGGCAGCTGTTCAACCTGCTGGCCTCGGCCAGCAGCGTCCTCGTGCTCCTCGTGGTGTCCTTGTACCTCGCCGTCGGGCTCAACCCCGCGGTCGAGTGGTTCGTCCGCCGGCGGATCGGCCGTGGTGTCGCGGTCGCGCTGGTGTTCCTCTGCCTGGTGGTGGTCTTCGCGCTGATCGGCCTGGCGATCATCCCGGTCGTGACGAAGCAGGTCACGTTGTTGATCAACCAGGTGCCCGACTGGTTCACCACGCTGCGCAACAACCCCAACCTCCTGTCACTGGACGACCAGTACCACGTCACCAAGAAAGTCCAGGACTACATCACCAGTGGCGGGCTGGCCGAGCGGCTGTTCGGCGGCGTCGTGGGCGCCAGCCGGATCGTGGCCAGCACGGTGTTCGGCGCGTTCACGATCCTGGTGCTCACGTTGTACTTCCTCGGCTCGCTGCCGACCACGAAGACCGCTCTCTACAAGCTGGTCCCCCGCTCCCGCCGGGACCGCGTGAGCATGCTGGGCGACGAGATCCTCGCCCGGGTCGGCAGCTACGTCGGCGGGCAGCTGGCGGTGGCGGCGATCGCGGCGTCCGCGTCGTTCGTGTTCTTCCTGATCGTCGGGCTGAGCGAGTACGCCCTCGCGCTGGCGATCGTGGTGGCGATCCTCGGCCTGATCCCGCTGATCGGCGGCGCCGTCTCGGCGGTGGTCGCGACCTCGATCGGCCTGCTCACCGACGTGAAGATCGGGATCGCCTGCATCATCTACTACGTCATCTACCAGCAGATCGAGAACTACCTGATCTATCCCCGGATCATGCAGCGCTCGGTGAAGGTGCCCGGCACGGTCATCGTCGTCGCGGCCCTGGCCGGCGGGTCGCTGCTGGGCATCGTCGGCGCCCTGCTCGCGGTGCCCACCGCGGCCGCGATCCTGCTGCTCATCCGCGAGGTGCTCCACCCCCGCCTCGAAGAGGCGTAGGGAACTTCCCGACGGCGGGAACCTTCCGTCGCCACGACCTTCCCGACGGCGGGAACGTATCGATGGCAGGAACGTACCGACGACGGGGAAGGAACGTACGGCGGAAACGTCCCGGCGGCCGGAACCTTCCCACGCAGCGGACCTTCCCACGCCGCGGACCTTCCACCGACGAGAAAGGTCCCGACGCCGGTGAGAATCCGGCGTCGGGACCTTCCCTACTCCTGAAACATCTCTTCGCGGGGAACGTCCCCACGCAGGCAGAATTCCTGCGCAGGATCCCCCGCTCCGGTCAGGACTGCGCGAGGCGCGGGTCCGCCGTCGGCAGGCTCTCGCCGGAGTCGTACCACCCGGTCGGGCGGCGGGACACGAACGGCGTGATCCGCTCGGTGCCGGTCGGAGCCGCCCAGGTGACCGCGTTGGACAGCACCCGCTGGATGTCGGGGTGGTGGTAGACGGGGTACTCCTGGTCGCCGGGGCTGAAGTAGAAGACCCGGCCACGGCCGCGGCGGTACGCGCACCCGCTGCGGAACACCTCGCCACCGGTGAACGAGCTGATGAACACCAGCTCGTCCGGCTGCGGGATGTCGAAGTACTCGCCGTACATCTCCTGCGCCGGGATCACGATGGGGTTCGGCACGCCCGCCGCGATCGGGTGGTCGGGCGCGACCGTCCAGACCATCTCCCGGTCGTTCTCGCTGCGCCAGTCCAGCGAGCAGGTGGTGCCCATCAGCTTGCGGAAGATCTTGGAGAAGTGGCCCGAGTGCAGGACCAGGATCCCCATGCCGCCGAGCACCGCCTCGTGCACCCGGTCGACGACCTCGTCGGAGACCTCGCCGTGGGCGGCGTGGCCCCACCAGGTCAGCACGTCGGTCTGCGCGAGCACCTCTGCGGTCAGCCCGTGCTCGGGCTCCTGCAGGGTGGCGGTGCGGACGACGACGTCCTCACCGAGGTGCTTGGCGATGCCGTTGGCGATCGCGCCGTGCATGCCGTCGGGGTAGATCTCCTTGACCGAGGCGTCCCGCTGCTCGTGGACGTTCTCGCCCCAGACTGTCACCCGGATCGGGGACACGCTCATGTGGTAACTCCCTGGTTGCTTGGTTGGGAAGGCTGTGCGGGGCCGGCCGGCCCCGGTGGTGAGGGTGGTGAGGGCGAACGGGAAGGACCCGCTGCTCAGGCCTCCACCACGGGGACCTCGCGGCCCTCCAGCGACGACAGGTAGCAGGCGTCGATGATGCGGGCGCGGGCCAGGCCGTCCCGGCCGGTGTGCGCCGACCAGTCTCCACCACGGATGACGCCCACGAAGTCGCGGACGACCGCGCGGTGCCCCTCGCCGCGGACGACCCGCGGACGCACCTCGGCGGGCGCTCCGGCCACGTCGGTGTAGATACGGAGCGTGTCCTCGGAGGCGTAGTTCTCCACGCCGATCTCGGCGCCGCCGTCGGTGCCGTACAGCGAGACGCCGAAGTCGTCGCCGGGCTTGCGGAAGGTCGCCCAGCTGGTCTCCAACTGCAGGACGCCGCCGCCCTCCAGCCGAAGGAACGCGGTGGCGAGGTCCTCCACCTCGTACGCCGAACCCACCGTCTGCTTGGCGGCGTACTCCGAACCGCCCAGCCCGCGCGGGCCGAGCTCGGAGAACGTCGACGCGCTCGCGGACAGCACCCGCGGCTCGCCGAGGAGGTACAGCGCCATGTCGAGCATGTGCACACCGAGGTCGATGAGCGGTCCGCCACCGGCCATCTCGCGGTTGGTGAACCAGCTGCCCATGCCGGGGATGCCGTTGCGCCGCATCCAGTGCGCCTTGGCGTAGTAGACGCGGCCGAGCTGGCCGGCATCCAACTGCTGCTTGAGGATCGAGACGTCGCCGCGCTCGCGGTGGTTGAAGCACACCTTGAGGACGCGGTTGGCCTTCACGGCCGCGTCGACGATGGTCTGCGCCTCCTCACCGGACCGGGCAAGTGGCTTCTCGCTCAGGACGTGCTTGCCGGCCTCGAGGGCGGCGATCGCGATCGGCGCGTGCAGGTGCGTCGGCGTGGCCACACTCACCGCGTCGAGGTCGTCACGTGCGATCAGGTCCTGCCAGCGCGCGTACAGGTGAGGAATGGCGTGTTCCTTGCCGAGCTCGGCGAGGCGGTCGGCCTCGAGCCCGGCGAGGGCGACGACCTCGACGTCCGGCAGGGCGAGGTAGCCCTTGAGGGCCGCCTGCCCGGCGAAGCCGAGGCCGACGACGCCGACACGGAGGGGACGGGAAGGATCTGGCTGCCCGGCGGCCGGAGGCTGCGCCGGATTCGAATTGGTGCTCATCGCCGCCCAGTTTATGGAGTGCACCTGTATGCCCCGAAGGCGCGGAGTCGGGGGCAGCTTGGCCAAACCCGGCCACCCTGCACGCGAGGTCGAGAGTTGTGCTCCATGATCGGGTCCGACTGTGTCAGGACGGCGACACGGTGGAACCGTCGCCGGGTACGGGAACGTCGGCGAAGGCGGCCACGGTCCGGTCCGCGTAGGCGCTGGCGTCGGCGTACTCCATCTCGCCTGCCCAGGTCCTCGGCAACGGACCCACCCCGGGCGCCACCCTGGCGACGATCTCGTCCAGGATCCGCTCGGCGTCACCGACCCACAGATGCTTGCCGCCGTCGATGCCGACCACCTCCGCCTGCGGAATCGCCGCGAACCGGTCCCGGGCCTCGGCAGGGCGCAGGTAGTCGTCGAACTCCGGCACGAGGGCGGTGACCGGCTTGCCGGAGTCCGCCCACACCGTCAGGTGCTCGGGCCGGGAGAACCGCAGCGACGGCGAGAGCAGGATCGCGCCCTCCACCACCGGGTCGCAGCCGTGCATCAGCACCAGGTCGGAGCCGAACGACCAGCCCACCAGCCAGATCCGGGGCAGCTCGGCGAACTCGGCGTACTCGAGCGCGGCCGCCACGTCGAACCGCTCGGCGTCCCCGCCGTCGAACTCCCCCTCGCTCGCGCCCTGGACGCTGCGGGTGCCGCGGGTGTTGAACCGTACGACGGCGATCCCGGCCAGCGCTGGCAGCCGGTAGGCGGCCTTGCGGTAGATGTGGCTGTCCATCATCCCGCCGTGGGTCGGCAGCGGGTGGACGCAGACCAGTGTCGCGGCCGGCGCGCGGTCCAGCGGCTGCGCGACCTCACCGACCAGGGTCGGACCGTCGGCGGTTTCCAGGGCGAGGGGGGTACGCCTGGCCGGGAGGACGCTGTTGGCCCGGATCGGGCGGGCGGCACCCTCGGTGTCGGCACGGCCCTCGGCGGCACTGCCCTGGCCGGCGGGCTCGGCGGGAGTTTCGGCGGAACTGGTCACCCACCGATTGTCGCCTCAGCGGCGGCGGCGCCGGTCGCGGGCCTGCCAGCAGCCGTTGTGCCAGTGCCGGCGTTCGTCCAGCCCGGTGCCGGCGAACGAGGCGGGATCCACCGGCCACGCCACCACGTGCGGCGTGGCGGGCGGGATCAACTGGTCGCAACCAGGACAGCGGTAGGGCTTCGTACTCGTCGAGCCGGTGAGCTTGCGGACCACCCAGTCGCCGTCGGGCCACTCCTCCACCTGCTGGTGACCGCCGAACAGCGGCCGCTGCGGAGGCTCGGAGCGGCGGGGTCGCGGGCGGCGGCGGGGCACGGCCCAATTGTCGCCTGCGCACCTGTGCCGTCGACGCGGCGGTCGCCTACTCTGGGCGCGTGCCGCGATACGAGTACCGCTGCCGCACCTGCGGCGACACGTTCGAGCGTGCCCTGCCGATGAGCGAGTCGGGCGCGCCCGCCTCCTGCCCCCAGGGTCACGGGGACACGGTGAAGTTGCTGTCCACCGTCGCGCTCGCCGGCCGGGCCGGCGCCGGTCCGGCGGCCGCGCCGCCGGGCGGGGGCGGTTGCTGCGGCGGCGCCTGCGGTTGCCGCTGACCCCGGTGCCGGTGTGCGGGGACGAGTCCTAGGACAGCCCGTACGCCCGGATCGAGGTCATCGTCAGCTCGTTGCCCCGGTCGTCCTCGGCCAGCGTCCGGACCGAGACGAAGCGGCCCGGCAGGTTCGGGTGGGCCACCTGCGCCGACCAGCGGCCGGAGGCGCCCGGCGTCGTCGGCACCTGCGTCCATCGGTGGCCGTCGTCGTACGACACCCACAGCAGCGTCCGAGTCACCGTGGCGGTCACGTCGGGGCTCGTCGTCATGAGGTTCAGCGTGAACGGCTGTCCCGCGCGCGCCCGTCCGAGCAGGTCGAACGTCCCGACCGCGACCGTGTTCAGCAGCGGGATCGGCTCGACGTAGCCCGCCGGCGCGGCCGAGGCGAACTCCCAGTGCCCGGTCACCGTCGTGGCGTACCTCGACCACGGCACGTGCTGGCCGGCACGGACGTCCAGCGTGTAGGACGCGCGCGTCTTGGGCTGGGCGCCCGCGTTCAGGATGAACGGGTCGGTCGAGGTGGCCACCACCGAGCCGGCGCGGCGCAGCGTGCTGGTGGCGGTGATGCCGGTCGAGTCGTTGACGATGAGCGTCCCGTCGCGCAGGGATGGTGACAGCGGCGCCATGGAGAAGTTCATCACTCCGTCGCCCTGCCGGTAGCCCTCCGCCTGTGGCCGGTACGCCGCCGGGCTGAACGTGTGCCGGACCTGCTGGCCGGACGCGTAGCGGAGCGGGTCGCGGACCTCGCTGTACCAGACCTGGGTGGGACTGCTCCGTGCGTCGAAGTTGTCCGACCACGCCAGCGACCGGCCGGCGTACTGCGGGCTGAACAGGTGCGTGCGCCGGGCGGGCAGCGGCACGTCGAAGTACCACCCCAGCCCGATCATGGAGTCGCCTGGCAGCTCCGCCTCGCGGAACCACACGCCGTCGAGGTTCAGCCCGGCCCCCGGGGCCGCGAACGCCGCGTCGTAGCGGGTCAGGGCCGAGTCGTGCACGACGTACGCCGGGTTGGCCGGCACGCTGCCCTGCTGCCCGAGCAGCAGGTCGTAGGTGACCGAGCCGGCCGCCAGGGAACGGAAGACGGTGAACTCGTACGTCCGGTCGGTGACGCTCCCGGTGGCCCGCGCGTAGAGCTGGTTGGGCACGTTCCCCTGCAGGGTCAGCAGCGTGGTGAATGGCCCGCCGGCGACGGTTTCCACCAGGCCGAACGTCGTCACCACGGTGGTCGGGGAGGCCGCGTCGACCTGGGTGGTGATCAGGTGCGCCTGCCGCGCGTCCAGGGTCACCGTGGTGGCGGCGCCGACGCTGATCCGTGGGGCCGACAGCAGCGTGTAGCTCGCCGGCGAGGTGCCCTGGGTGGTGGAGACGATCCCGCTGAAGCTGTAGGTGCCCGGCGCCAGCTGCGCCACCAGTCCGGTCGGGCCCCCGGCCAGGTCGATCAGGTCGCCGGTGTCGAGGTCGGCGACCACGGTGGGCGAGGGCTGCAGCCGGCTCGGGTCGGTGACCAGCCTGCCCGCGCGGTCGATCACGCGAAGGGTGAGCGTGTACGTCGCGTCCGCCTGTGCGGCGCCACTCTTCGCGCTCCTCGCGGTGCCGGCGGCCGGGGCACCGGCCCGCTTCGGCACGTCCAGCCACACGTGGCTCGGGGTGGTGGCGAGCCAGCGCCAGTTCCTTCCGGCCGCGGCCTTGGGTTCGGCGACGGCACGCCCCCTCAGGCTCGGCACGGCTCTGCCGGGCCGGAACGCACGCGGGATCCACGAGCGGGCGGAGTCGGTGGAAGTCGTGGAAGCGCCCGAAGCCGTCGGGTGGGCGACGACCAGCGGCAGGTGCCGCGTCCGCTCGTCGCCGAGACCCGCGCGCACGAGCCCGGCGACCTCGAACAGCCGCGGATCCAGCCGTCCGCTCGCCACCAGTGGGGCCGCGTCGGCCGGAACGACGTCCAGGTTGCGGCCGTGCTGGCGGATGCCGAACGTCGTTCCGCGACGGCCCGCCGCCGGGATCGGAGTGGCGGTGGAGACGCCGTCACTTCTGGTCGCGACGCGTACCCGGTCGCCGGTGACCAGTGTCACCGTGGCGACCTTCGGCTGCCGCGCGGCACGTCCGGCCCCGGGTCGATCCGCGCCTGCCGGATGTTCCGACCTGACCGCACCCGACGATGCCGACGGCCCCGTACGTACCGGCGACCCGTGGGGCACCGACACCACCGACGGCACCGACGGCACTGCCGCCCACGCGCCCGCCGTTCCCAGCGTTGTCAGGGTCGTCAGAACACCTGTGGTCAGGGCAAGCAGAACCGTTCGCGGCCGACGCATCGATACACCCCCGTGTCAGCGCCACACGCGGCAACCTGTGCGGCGATGCCGGAAGCATTCCACGCAGGGCAGGCGTTCTGTGCGTCATCACGCACGCATCCGGCAATCGGGGACCGACCACGCCCCGGAGCGGACGACGGGCCGGTCACCGCGCATGCCCTAGGGTGAGGCGTCGTGCGCCTCGTCATCGCCTCCTGCCAGGTCGACTACGTCGGCCGGCTCACCGCCCACCTGCCCCGCGCGAACCGCCTCATCCTGGTGAAGGCCGACGGTTCGGTGTCGATTCACAACGACGACCGCGCGTACAAGCCGCTCAACTGGATGAGCCCGCCGTGCAAGCTCGTCGAGCAGCCGGCGAGCGAGTCCGAGCCGGCCCGGTGGACGGTCACCGGCAAGGACGGCGGCCAACTCGTGATCACGCTGGACCAGGTGCTGCACGACTCCAGCCACGAACTCGGCACCGACCCGGGGCTGCGGAAGGACGGTGTGGAGGCGCATCTGCAGGAACTCCTCGCCGACCATCCCGCCACGCTCGGGGAGGGACTCACGCTGGTACGCCGGGAGTACCCCACCGCGATCGGCCCGGTCGACCTGCTCTGCCGCGACGCGGGCGGTGCGGCGATCGCCGTCGAGGTCAAACGGCGCGGCGAGATCGACGGCGTCGAACAGCTCACCCGCTACCTCGAACTCCTCAACCGCGACCCGTTGCTCGCGCCGGTCCGCGGGGTGTTCGCCGCGCAGGAGATCAAGCCGCAGGCCCGGGTCCTCGCGGGCGACCGGGGCATCGAGTGCGTGACGGTCGACTACGACGTACTCCGCGGGCTGGACGACCCGACCGCCCGGCTGTTCTGACGACTGTTCTGACGACTGGTCTGCCGGCTGGTCTGGCGGTAGTCGCCCGGCGGCACCCCGAACCGCTCCCGGAACACCCGGCTGAAGTGGAACGCGCTGACGAACCCCGACGCGGCGGCCACGCTGCCGACCGGCAGGTCGGTCGCCTCCAGCAGCCGTGCCGCGTGCCGCATCCGCGCGTCCCGCAGTGCCCGCATCGGCGTACGGCCGGTCTGCGCGGAGAACAGATGCGCCAGCCGCGACGGTGACAACGCGACCCGTGCGGCCAGCGACGCGACCGTGTGCGGCGCGGCCGGGTCGGCGACGAGCAGCGCCTCGACCCGGCGGACCCGCGGGTCGGCGTTCTCCGCAGACCTCGGACCGGCAGCGGGCCCGGGTCCGGCCGCGGCCACCGCCGCGGTCGTGAGCACCAGCACCTCCTCCACGCCGCCGAGGGCGAGTTCGCGGGCCGCCACACCGGTCGCCGCGGCGGGTACGACGTCGCGGCGGCGCGAGCTCACCGGGTCCGGTGGCGGGCCCTCGCCGGACCACCTGGCGTCCGCGTGCAGTCTCCGGAACGCCGACTCCACCCGCCCGCGGACGAACTCCGGCACCCCCGCCACGTGGTAGAGCCGCTCGCCCACCTGGTGCGGTGCCAGCCAGCCGTGCCAGCCGGGCCGGACCGGGCAGTGCACCCACCAGAACGACCAGCCCGGCGCGCCCGGCGCCACCGCGTAGTCGTGTGCGAGTTCGGGACCGAGCGCCACCAGGTCGCCGGGCTCCGCGCGGACGGTCACCCCGCCCTGCCGGAACCGCCCGCCTCCATCCAGGGTCCAGGCGAACAGCCAGCTCGGCGCGCCCCGCGCCCGGTGCACGGCGTACCCGCCGCCGACGTCGAAGCGGGCGGCCACCACCAACTCCGCCGGAGGAGCGGGCGTCCCCTCGCTGGCGCCGGTTTCCGCGCCGAAGCCGGGGCCGTCGGGATCCTCCCCCGTCGGCCCGGCAGCAGGATCAGGCAGGTCGGCAGCGGTCACGGGCATCCCCAGCCGCCGGGTCGCGCCGTACCGTCAGGAGTCACAGGCAGTTGCATCAGGTACGACCGTACTCACCAGGACCTGAGCCGAGGAGGCCCTCCACCATGACGGACGTCCGCACCAGCGCTCCCTCCGCGTCCACGCGCGGGCGAGAAGGCGTTCCCGTCGCCGCCGCGGCCCGGCAGTTCGCCGAGGACGGGTTCACCATCATCCGGTCGCTGTTCTCCCCCGCGGAGATCGCCGAGCTCCAGGACGAGTTCACCGCCCTGCACGCGCGCGGCCCGGTGCCCGGCCACTTCGAGCCGCGGCCGCACGAGCCCGGTGAGCCGGTGGACGTGCTCCGCGACTACCCCCGGGTGATGCACCCGCACAAGATCAGCGCCGTCGCCCGGCAGTACCTCCTCGACGCCCGTCTGCGGATGATCCTCAGCTACCTCCTCGACGAGGAGCCGCTGGCCGCGCAGAGCATGTTCTACTTCAAGCCCCCGGGCGCGCGCGGTCAGGCGCTCCACCAGGACAACTTCTACCTGCGGGTCGAGCCGGGCACCTGCGTGGCTGCCTGGGTGGCCTGCGACGTGATCGACCGGGACAACGGCGGGCTCGAGGTCGTACCCGGCACGCACCGGATGGACGTGTTCTGCCCCGAGGACGCCGACCCCGAGGTGTCGTTCACCAAGGAGTACGTCCCGCCGCCGCCCGGCCTGGCCACGGTGCCGGTCGACCTGCAGCCCGGTGACGTGCTGTTCTTCAACGGCAGCCTGGTGCACGGGTCGGGACCGAACACCACCACCGACCGGTTCCGGCGTTCGTTCATCTGCCACTACGTCGGCCGGGACTCCTGCGAGCGGATCTCGCCGTGGTACGCCACGCTCACCATGGACGGCGACCCGGTAGAGGTGCCGGAGAGCGTCGGCGGCGGCCCCTGCGGCACCGAGACCGACACCGCCGGGCCTCACTGAGCAGGTCCGGCCGACCAGGCCGGGCCTCGGCCAGGCCCTGGCCAGGCGGCGCCAAGCGTCTTCGCAACCCGTGCCGGCTCGGGCATCATCGGTGACATGGCGACCAGCCCCCAAGAGGTGACCGAGCAGGTGACCGAAGAGGTGACCGAGCCGGTGACCGGCGCCCCGGGCCCGGCAGGCCGGGGGGCGCGGGTGCTGGTGGTCGGCGCCGGAGTCGTCGGGCTGACCTGCGCGGTGGTCCTGGCCGAGGACGGGTTCGAGGTCAACGTGCTGGCCCGCGACCTGCCACCGGAGACGACGTCCGCGGTGGCCGCCGCGCTGTGGTTCCCCTACCGCGCACTCCCCCAGGACCGGGTGACCGACTGGGCGGCCACGTCGTACCAAAGGTTCGCCCGGCTGGCGCGTGAGGACGAGTCGGCCGGCGTCGACCTCGTTCCCGGCGCCGACCTGGCCCGTACGCCGGGCGCCAAGCCCTGGTGGGCCGCGGCGGTGCCCGGCCTGCGCCCGCTGGACGACCCGCCCGACGGATACGCCGGCGGCTGGGAGTTCGAGGCTCCCGTCGTGGACTCCGGCAGCTACCTGCCCTGGCTGGTCGCCCGGCTGTCCGCGCTCGGCGGCACGCTCACCCGGCAGGCGCTGCCCGCCCTTCCGGACAACGCCCCGATCCTGGTCAACTGCACCGGGCTGGCCGCCCGCGCCCTCGCTCGAGACCGCTCGGTGACGCCGGTCCGCGGTCAGCTCGTCGTCCTGGACCAGGTGGGGGTCACCCGCTGGTGGGCCGACGACACCGAGCCCGAGCGCCCCCTGTACGTCGTACCCCGGCGCCGTTCGGTCGTCGTCGGCGGCACCGCCGAGCCGGACGACTGGGACACCCGGCCCCGGCCGGAGACCACCCGGGACCTACTCGCCGCCGCCGCCCGGCTGGAGCCCGCGCTGGCCGGCGCGCGGGTACTCCGCGAACGCGTGGGGCTGCGGCCCGCCCGGCCGAGCGTGCGGGTGGAGGCGCGGCCGGGCGAGGCCGGCCGGCTGGTGGTGCACTGCTACGGCCACGGCGGCTCCGGGTTCACCGTGTCCTGGGGATGCGCGGCCGAGGTCGCCGGGCTGGTCCGCGCCCACGTCGGCTGACCGGCGCGGTCCGAGCCGCTCCGACCGCGCGCCCGCTACGGCTCGGGGCGCAGCAGGACGTGCGTGTCCACCGGGCGGAACCCGATCCGGCCGTACATCCGGTGCCGGTGCGACTCCGCGCTGAGCCACACCGCGCGCGGCTGCAGGCCGAGGGCGTACCTCGCCGCGGCCGCCGAGATCGCCGAGCCGATGCCGCGGTCGCGCCACTCGGGCAGGACGCCGACCGCCGAGACGTACGCCGTGCCGGCCACCTCCCGGACCTGCGCGCAGGCGACGGCCACACCGTCGACCCGGCCGACCAGGAGGTGGTAGGTGGGCGAGGCGAGTACGCCGGGCGTCACCAGCGGGGCGAGCTCCGGGCCGTAGACGCCGAGGAACTCCTCCGCGCTGTCGGGTGCGCCGACGGTGAGCCCGGCCACCGGGGCCGCGGCCGCGAGCCGGGCGACACTGCCCAGGACCAGGACGGGAAGCTCCAGCCACGGCCGGAACCCGCGCCCGGTGAACTCGGGCCGGCCGGCGTACCTCGTCCGGGTGGTCACCGTCCACAGCCCGCGCGCCGGCGCGTGCGCGTCCAGCCACTCGACCGCCTGGTCCAGCGCGGACGCCGACGGCGGCCCCATCGCCTTCGCCTGGGTCGCCCACGGCTGGCCGATCGGGTAGCTCACGCAGGCGATGCCGGCCACCACGGCGCTGGTGCCGCTGTCGGCGGGCACGTCGGCCAGCGCCGCCTCGGCCCGGGCCAGCAGGTCGGCGAGGTCGGTCATCGCCGGACCTGCCGGACCTGCCGGAGCCGGGGTGATCGTACGGGTGCCACGCCGTCACCCTAACGATCACGACCGCGCAGGTCCTCCCGGTTTCCGGTGGAGGTCAGATTGCCGGGAGGGTCAGCCGAGCCGGTTGTCCACGTAGCACCAGCGCCAGGCCTCGCCGCGTTCGAACGAACGGATCACCGGGTGGCCGGTCTCGCGGTGGTGCGCGGTCGCGTGCTTCCACTGGGAGGAGTCGCAGCAGCCGACGTGGCCGCAGGTCAGGCACAACCGCAGATGGATCCAGTCGTCGGTGCCCTGAGCCAGGCACTCCTCGCAGCCCTGCGGCGTCTTCGCGGTCACGTCGCCGGTCGCCTGCGCGAGATGCGTACAGGTCGGGCTGGTCACGAGTCGTCCTCCTCCTGTCGTCCACGGGCCATCATCAGCTGTTCCAGGTCCAGCTCCCGCTCCACCTCGCGGAGCACCTCCTCCGGGATCCGCTTCTCGTCCCGGGCCTGGACGAAAACGCCGCGTTCTGCGTCCAGCATTCCCAGCCGCAGCCGGCGCATGGTCTCGGTGGGGGGTTCACGGTCGGGATCGCCGAGGCGTTCCCAGACCTGGTTGGCGCGGATCTCGGCCGAGTCGCGCAACCGGTCGACGACGTAGTCGGGGGCGTCGCCGCGGTCGGTGTCCAGCCGGGCCAGGGCCGCGCGCATGGCGTCCTGGCGTACCTCCGCCTCGGCCAGCAGGTCCTCGCGCGGGTCGTCCCTGACGACGCCCACCAGACGGACCACTGCCGGCAGCGTCAGCCCCTGCGCGACCAGGGTCACCAGGATGACCACGAACGCGATGAAGACCAGCAGGTCGCGTCCGGGGAAGTCCAGCGGGAGGCTCAGCGCCGCCGCCAGCGTCACCACTCCGCGCATCCCGGCCCAGGAGACCACCACGACGTTCGGCCACGGCGGATAGGTGTGGTGTTCGCGGTCCAGGCGCAGCGCCGGCGGGAGGTACGCGCCGGGGAACACCCACACGAACCTCCCGATCACGACGGTGAGCACCACCGCCACCGTCGCCGCGGTCACCAGCTGCCAGCCCGACGACAGCGCGTCCACCACCGACCGCATCTGCAGGCCCACCAGCAGGAACAGCGTTCCTTCGAGCAGGAACTGCGTCACCTTCCACACCGCGTCGATCTGCACCCTGGCCGCCGGGTCGAGCATCCGGTCGCGCCGGTGCCCGAGGTAGAGGCCACAGGTCACCACCGCGACGATGCCGGAGGCGCCGATGTAGTTCGCGGGTACGAACGCCACGAACGGCGTGAGCAGGGAGATCGTGTTGTCCAGCAGCGCGTCCCGGGTGCGCTGGTGCATCCATCGGGCGAGCACCGCGACCACGCCGCCGATCGCGAGCCCGCCGAACACCGACAGGCTGAGCTGGCCGACCGCACCCGCCCACGTCACGGTCGTACCGAGGGCTGCGGACACCGCCACCCGCAGCGCGACCAGCGCGGTGGCGTCGTTGACCAGGCTCTCCCCCTCCAGGATCGTCACCACCTGGCGGGGAAGGTGCAGCCGGCGGGCGATCGCGGTGGCGGCAACGGCGTCGGGCGGCGCGACCACGGCACCCAGCGCGAACGTCGCCGCCAGCGGGATCGACGGGACGACGGCGTGCAGGACCAGTCCGACCAGCGCGGCGATGAACAGCACGTGGCCGAACGCCAGCAGCACGATCGGGCTCAGGTTGCTCCGGAACGCCGGCAGCGAGGTGCGGATCGCCGCGATGTAGAGCAGCAGCGGAAGGATGCCCTCGAGGATGAGGTCGGGCTCGAGGTGGATTTCGGGACCGATCGGGACGAACGAGAACGCGACACCCGCGACCACCAGCAGGATCGGGGCCAGCAGGCCGGTTCGCCGGGCCAGCCCGGAGACCAGCCCGACCACCGCCAGCAACAGAACTACGTCGAGCAGGCTCTCGCGCACGTCCCCGAGACTAGCCGGGGCCGCGAAACTCGCTCCCGGCCGCCGTGACCTGCGCTTTCCGCACCCGCGGCCGGGCTCCGGCGGATCATCCGCGGACGAGTCCCCCCGCCCGCCGGACCGCCCGGGATTCTTCCGCGGAAGAAGCCTGACGCGCTCGGTCAGGGCGAACTGGAAGGCCAGGGGGGCCGGGCGCTCAGGGCTGGTCGTAGTCGTAGAACCCGCGCCCGGACTTGCGGCCCAGCTCACCGGCCTCGACCATCCGGGTCAGCAACTCCGGCGGGAAGAACTTCGGGTCGGCCGTCTCGTCCCAGATGTTCTGGGTCGCGTGCCGCAGGACGTCCACGCCGGTCAGGTCGGTGGTGGCCAGCGGGCCCATCGTGTGCCCGAACCCCAGCTTGCAGGCGGTGTCGATGTCCTCGGCGGTCGCGACACCGTCCTCCACCAGCCGCACCGCCTCCATCACCAGGGCGGAGATCAGCCGGGTGGTCACGAAGCCCGCGATGTCGCGGTTGACCACGACACAGGTCTTGCCCACCGACTCGGCGAACTCTCGCGCCCGCTCCAGCGTGGCGTCGGACGTGCGGTGGCCGCGTACCAGCTCACACAGCCCCATCATCGGCACCGGCGAGAAGAAGTGCGTGCCCACCACAGACTCGGGGCGGTTGGTGGCGGCGGCGATGCGGGTGATCGGGATCGCGGAGGTGTTGGTGGCCAGTACCGTGCCGTCGGGGCAGATCCGGTCCAGCTCGGCGAACACCTCGCGCTTGACGTCGAGGCGTTCGAACACCGCCTCCACCACGATGCCGGCCTTGGCGACCGCGCCCAGGTCGGTGGTCGTGGTGATCCGCTCCAGGGCCGCCTCCACGCCGTCCTCGGGAATCCTGCCCTTGCGCGCGAACGTCTCCAGCGACCGCCGGATGCCGGCCGTCCCGCGTTGGAGCGCGTCGTCGGTGACGTCGCGCAGGATGACCTGCCAACCGGCTGTGGCGGCCACCTGCGCGATCCCGGATCCCATCAATCCGGAACCGACGACAGCCACCGTGCGACTAATGAGTTCCGTCATGCAGGCACCTTACGAGAAGACGGCGACCAACACGGTGAGTCGCTACCGTCGCGAAGTCGCGGCGTACGACCACCAGGAGGGAGACGTGTGAGCCGGATGAACGCGGACACCATGGAAGTGTCGGGCGGCACACCGCTGGCCGGGGAGATCTCCGTACGCGGGGCGAAGAACCTCGTCCCCAAGGCGATGGTGGCGGCCGTGCTCGGCGACCAGCCGTCGACGTTGACCAACGTCCCCCGGATCAGCGACGTCGCGATCGTCCGCGAGCTGCTCGAGCTGCACGGGGTGACCGTGCGCGACGGGGCCGACGGACCGCACTCGCTGGTCCTCGACCCCGCCCGCGCCGAGCAGGCGACGATGGGCGACATCGAGGTGCACGCGGGGTCCAGCCGGATACCGATCCTGCTGTGCGGGCCGCTGCTGCACCGCGTCGGGCACGCGTTCATCCCGGACCTGGGCGGATGCCGGATCGGCGACCGGCCGATCAACTTCCACCTGGACGCCCTCCGGCAGTTCGGCGCCGTCGTCGACAAGCGGCCCGAGGGGCTGCACATCACCGCGCCGGACGGCCTCACCGGGACCCAGCTCGAACTCCCGTACCCCAGCGTCGGCAGCACCGAGCAGGTGCTCCTCACCGCCGTCCGCGCCCAGGGCGTCACCGAGCTACGCAACGCCGCCGTCGAGCCGGAGATCATCGACCTGATCTGCGTCCTGCAGAAGATGGGCGCGATCATCAACCTCGACACCGACCGGGTCATCCGCATCACCGGCGTACGCCGGCTCGGCGGCTACATCCACGAGGCGCTGCCGGACCGGATGGAGACGGCCTCGTGGGCCTGCGCGGCGCTGGCCACGGGCGGTGAGGTGTTCGTCCGCAACGCCCGCCAGGTCGACCTGATGACCTTCCTGAACGTCTACCGCCGGGCCGGTGGGGAGTTCATGGTCACCCACGAGGGCATCCGGTTCTGGCATCCGGGCGGCAAGCTCAACGCGGTCGCGCTGGAGACCGACGTCCACCCCGGGTTCATGACCGACTGGCAGCAGCCGCTGGTGGTCGCGCTGACCCAGGCGACCGGACTGTCGATCCTGCACGAGACGGTGTACGAGAACCGCCTGGGCTTCACCGAGGCGCTGGTCCGGCTGGGCGCGCACATCCAGGCGTTCACCGACTGCCTGGGCGCCACGCCGTGCAGGTTCGGGCGGCGCAACTACACCCACTCGGCGGTGATCTCCGGCCCCACCTCGCTGCGCGGCGCCGACCTCACCGTGCCCGACCTGCGGGGCGGCTTCTCGTACATGATCGCGGCGCTCACCGCACAGGGCAGGTCGACGCTGCGCGGGATCGACATCTTCGCCAGGGGGTACGAGAACTTCCTGCCCAAGCTGGAAGGGCTCGGCGCCCAGGTCGACGTCCACTGACCGGTAGGCGCGGGTCGGTCGGCCGAGCGGGCCGGTCAGTCAGCGAGCGGTTGTCAGCCGAGCGGTCGGTCAGCCGAGGTCCACGTCGTCCGGCTCGCGCCGCACCTCGGCGCCCAGGCCCTGGAGAATCTCCACCAGCCGGGGGTAGCCGCGGTCGAGGTGGTGTACGCCGGACACCAGCGTCTCCCCCTCCGCGACCAGCCCGGCGAGCAGCAGGCCCGCGCCCGCCCGGATGTCGGTCGCCTCCACCGGAGCGCCGGACAGCGCCGGGCGCCCCCGGATCACCGCGTGGTGCCCGTCGGTGCGTACGTCCGCACCCAGCCGGGCCAGCTCCTGGACGAACCGGAACCGCCCGTCGAAGAGGTTCTCGGTCACCATCGAGGTGCCCTCGCTGACCGCGGCCAGCGCCACCATCATCGCCTGCAGGTCGGTCGGGAACCCCGGGTACGGCAGCGTCACGACGTTGACCGCCCGCGGCTGGCCCTCCATCCCGACCGTGAAGCTCACCGGCCCGGTCCGCACCGACGCACCGGCCCTGGCCAGCTTGTCCAGCACGATGTCCAGGTGGTCGGCCCGCGCGTCCCGCAGGGTGACCTCCCCGCCCGTCACGACGGCACCGATCGCCCAGGTGCCCGCCACCATCCGGTCCGGCACCACCGTGTGCTCGACCGCCGACAGGTCCGCCGGCCCCTCGACCTCGAGCGTGGAGGTGCCGATCCCGCCGATCTTCGCGCCCATCTTGGTGAGCATGTCGGCGATGTCGACGATCTCCGGCTCGCGGGCGGCGTTGTCGATCAACGTCGTGCCGCGGGCCAGGGTGGCCGCCAGCAGGAGGTTCTCGGTGGCGCCGACGCTCGGGAAATCCAGCAGGATGGTCGCGCCGTGCAGCCCCGCCGGGGCCTCCGCCACCACGAAGCCGTGCTCCACACCGATCTGGGCGCCCATGCGTTCCAGCCCGGACACGTGCATGCCCAGGCCGCGGGAGCCGATACTGTCACCGCCCGGCAACGCCACCTTCGCCCGGCCGGTGCGGGCCACCAGCGGGCCGAGCACCGTGATCGAGGCCCGCAGCCGGCGTACGAGGTCGTAGTCGGCCTCGTGGTGGATCGACTCGGGCACGTCGATGGTCAGCGTCCCGTCCTCGAACTTCGAGGTGTCGAGCTCACAGCCCATCCGTTTGAGCAACGCGCCCATGAAGGTCACGTCCAGGATGTCGGGCACATTGTGCAGCACCGTACGACCCTGCGTGAGCAGCGACGCCGCCATCAGTTTCAGGGCGCTGTTCTTGGCGCCGGTGACCGGCACCTCGCCCACGAGCCGGTTGCCTCCGCGAATTCTCAGCCGTTCCACCCGTGCATGCTATGAGCCCCCGTCCCCGCGCCGCGCGGCACACTCGTGCTTCGGGACGAGACCACCCGCCGAGGGTGAGGTGAGGTGCACCTGATCCGCACGACACGTCCTAGGCTGCGGACATGGTCAACCTCACTCGGATCTACACCCGCGCCGGAGACGGCGGCCGGACCCGGCTGGTCGACAACAGCCTCGTCACCAAGACCGACCGCCGGCTGGCCGCGTACGCCGACGTGGACGAGGCCAACGCGAGCATCGGCGCCGCGCTCGCGCTCGGCGACCTGGCCGGGGACGTCGCGGCGGTGCTGGTGGAGGTGCAGAACGACCTGTTCGACCTGGGTGCCGACCTCGGCAACCCGGTCGACCCCGGCGCCGCCCCCGGCGCGGCTCTGCGAATCACCCCGGAGTACGTCGAACGGCTGGAGGCGCACTGCGACGCCTTCAACGAGCGGGTCGAGCCGCTGCGCTCCTTCGTGCTCCCGGGCGGGACGCCCGGTGCTGCTCTACTGCACACGGCCCGCACGGTGACCCGGCGGGCCGAGCGCACCGCGTGGGCGGCCTGGGAGGAGCACGCGGACACGATGAACGCGGACACGATCAAGTACCTCAACCGGCTGTCGGACCTGCTGTTCATCCTGGCCCGGGTGGCCAACGCCGACCGGGGCGACGTGCTGTGGCAGCCGGGTGGCGGGCGGGCCGACCAGGCGGAGCGCTCGTAGGGGCGCCCAGGTGCGGGTGCCGCGGGCTCAGACTTAGAGCGGTGCGTGCCGGCGGCCCGGCGGGGCCGCCTCCAGCCACACCAGGAAGCCGGTCAGGGCGTCCTCGGCCATCGCCAGCTCGATCGTCCGGCCGGCCTGCTCACACTCGACCACGACGTGGCCGGCGTAGAGCCCGAGAGCCTCGTTGGCACCCGGGTCGCGGCGGGCCTGCACGATCAGGTCGTTCCGGGAGAACGACCGACGGGGCCGCAGACCGTACGAGAACACCGGAAACCACTCCACGGTGTCCCCGGCGTACCGGGCGACGCCGAGCGACCAGCCCTTGCCGTTGGGCTGCTTGTGCAACCTGAGGCTGGAGTCGAAAGTGCCGCCGCCGCGTTGCAGCAGGCGGCGGCGAAATGCCAGACCGGCAAGACATATGAGGACGAGCGCGAGGATCAGCCCGGCGAACTCGAGGATGATCTCGATCACCATCCCCGACCGCCCGGGAAGCGGCGCCTTCGGGCGGGCCGACCTACCTTCGCCGGACAGCATGCACCGGCGAGACCGTCGGGCTCACGGGAGGGCGTGCGCGGCGCGGCCGCATGACCTGTCGCTGCCACACCCACCCCCCGCCCGGCCGTCAGGAAGCCATCTCGACAGCGCGTACGCGAGCCTCGGCCCGGCGTACGTGTTCGAGAGCTTCCTGGTCGTTCTCCCCGGCCGCTCGGGCCCGCTCCAGCTCCTGCCGCGCGGCCTCGAGATCGATCTCGTGGGACATCTCGGCGTATTCGGCAAGAATCGACACCCGGTCGTTGGCGACCGAGAGGAATCCGCCCTGGACCGCGGCGACGTAGATCTCCGACTCCGGCGTGCGTACCTCGACCACGCCGTCGACCAGGAGACCCAGGACCGGTGCGTGCCCGGGCAGGATCCCGATGTCACCGTCGGACGTACGGGCGATGACAGTCGTCGCCTCGCCCGACCAGACCGTGCGGTCCGGCGCGACCAGCTCGACGTGCAGGGGCTCTGCCACCGTGAATCCTCCTGGCCTGAATTCGTTCTCGCCTGAATTCGTTCTGTGGAGAATACCCGCTCCCGGGCATTCCACTTCCTGCTACCCCGCACCACCGAAACCGTTGCCGGATCGGTGCGGGATCGGTGCCGGATCCGCCGACAGGGCCTCCCGGGCGACCTGCGCCCGGGAGGCCCCGATCGTCACATCTGTACCGCGTACTGCGAGCCGGTCACAGATCCTTCTGGATCTCCGCCCACTTGCGCTCCACGTCGTCCAGCCCACCGACGGAGTAGAACGCCTGCTCACCCACGTGGTCGTACTCGCCGTCGCAGACCTTCTTGAAGGCCTCGATGGTGTCCTCCAGCGGGACGAACGATCCCTCGATGCCGGTGAACTGCGTGGCCGCGAAGGTGTTCTGGGACAGGAACCGCTGCAGCTTGCGCGCCCGGGCCACGGTGATCTTGTCTTCTTCGGGAAGCTCGTCGATACCGAGGATGGCGATGATGTCCTGCAACTCGCGGTTGCGCTGCAGGATCTGCTTGACCCGGATGGCCGTGTCGTAGTGCTCCTGGGAGATGTAGCGCGGGTCCAGGATGCGCGACGTCGAGGTCAGCGGGTCGATGGCCGGGTAGATCGCCTGCGCGGCGAGGTCCCGGGAGAGCTCGGTGGTGGCGTCGAAGTGGGTGAACGCCGTCGCCGGAGCCGGGTCGGTGTAGTCGTCCGCCGGCACGTAGACCGCCTGCATCGAGGTGATCGAGTGCCCACGGGTGGAGGTGATCCGCTCCTGCAGAAGGCCCATCTCGTCGGCCAGCGTGGGCTGGTAACCCACCGCCGACGGCATCCGGCCGAGCAGGGTCGACACCTCCGCACCCGCCTGGGTGAAGCGGAAGATGTTGTCGATGAACAGCAGCACGTCCTGACGCTGCACGTCGCGGAAGTACTCCGCCATCGTGAGGCCGGCCAGCGCGACCCGCAGCCGGGTGCCCGGCGGCTCGTCCATCTGGCCGTACACGAGCGCGGTGTCCTTGATGACCCCGCTCTCGTCGAACTCGAGGATGAGGTCGTTGCCCTCACGGGTGCGCTCACCGACGCCCGCGAAGACGGAGGTGCCACCGAAGTTGCGGGCGACCCGGATGATCATCTCCTGGATGAGCACCGTCTTGCCCACACCCGCGCCGCCGAACAGGCCGATCTTTCCACCCTGGACGTACGGCGTGAGCAGGTCGATCACCTTGATGCCGGTGACCAGCATCTCGGTCTTGCCCTCGAGCTGGTCGAACGGCGGGGCCTGCCGGTGGATCGGCCAGCGCTCGGTGATCTCGAGCTCCTCGCCCTCCTCGGCGTTCAGGCACTCACCGGCGACATTCCAGACGTGCCCCTTGGCCACGTCGCCGACCGGCACCGTGATCTGGCTACCGGTGTCGCGCACCTCCTGGCCGCGCACCAGACCGTCGGTCGGCTGCAGGGAGATCGCCCGGACGAGGTTCTCACCGAGGTGCTGCTGCACCTCGAAGGTCAGGGTCTGGCGCTGGTCGCCGAGGGTGATCTCGGTCTTCAGCGCGTTGTAGATGTCGGGGATCGAGCCGGCGGGGAACTCGACATCGACGACCGTGCCGATCACGCGTGCGACACGGCCGACGCCGGCAGCCGACTTCTCGGCGGTGTTCTCGCCAATCGTGGCAGTCATCTCTCTCACTCACTCCCCAGCGCTTGTCTCGGCGAGCGCGCTCGCACCACCGACGATCTCGCTGATTTCTTGGGTGATCTCGGCCTGGCGGGCCTGGTTTGCTTCGCGGGTGAGCGTACGGATCAGCTCCTCCGCGTTGTCGGTGGCCGACTTCATCGCACGCTGGCGGGCCGCGAGCTCACTGGCCGCCGCCTGCAGCATGCAGTGGTAGATGCGGTTGTCGACGTAGCGCGGCAGCAACGCGTCCAGCACCTCGGAGGCCGAGGGCTCGAACTCGTACAGCGGCAGCACGTCCTCCTCCGCCGGGGGCTCCTCGCCCTCGACGACCTCCAGCGGCATCAGCCGGATGACTTCGGGCCGCTGGGTCATCATGCTGACGAACTGGGTGTAGACGATGTGGATCTCGTCCACTCCGCCCTCGTCGGAGCCGGCGAGGAACGCCTTGGTCAGCTCCTGGCCGACCGTTCGGGCGTCGTCGTAGCTCGGGCCGTCGGAGAAGCCGGTCCACTGCCCGGCGACCTCGCGGTTGCGGAAGCGGTAGTAGGCCGCCGCCTTGCGACCGCAGAGGTACGGAACGACTTCCTTGCCCTCGCTGCGCAGCAGCTCGCCGAGCCGCTCGCCCTCCCGCAGCACGCTGGAGGAGTACGCGCCGGCCAGGCCGCGGTCGCTGGAGATGACCAGCACGGCCGCCCGGCGCGGGTTCTCCCGCTCGGTGGTGATCGGGTGGTCGACGTGGGAGAACGTCGCCAGCGCGGACACGGCGCGGGTGAGCTCCCGGGCGTACGGCGTGGCCGCCCGCGAGCGCTCCTGCGCACGGCGGATGCGGGACGCGGCGACCAGCTCCATCGCCCGGGTGCTCTTCTTGATCGTCGTCACCGCACGGATGCGCTGACGATAGATGCGGATCTTGCCTGCCATGGCTCAGCCCCGCTTCTGCCGGACGATCTTCTCCTGCTCGACGCTCTCCTCTTCCAGCGCCTCGACCTCTTCGCGGCCCGGCTTGAGCAGCTGGCCGTCGGAGGTCTCGAAGGTCTGCTTGAAGTCGGTGACCGCCTCTTCGAGCGTGGAGACCGTGTCGTCGGTGAAGTTGAGCGTCTCCCGGATGCCGTTCAGGATTCCGGACCGGTCACGGCGCAGGAAGTCGAGGAACTCGCCCTCGAACCGCCGTACGTCGTCGACCGGAACGTCGTCGAGCTTCCCGGTGGTGCCGAGCCAGATCGAGACCACCTGGTCCTCGACCGGGTACGGCGAGGACTGCGGCTGCTTCAGCAGCTCGGTCAGCCGCTGGCCGCGCTCGAGCTGGCGGCGGGAGGCGGCGTCGAGGTCGGAGGCGAACATCGCGAACGCCTGCATCTCGCGGTACTGCGCGAGGTCCAGCTTGAGCTGGCCCGCGACCGCCTTCATCGCCTTCGTCTGCGCGGACGTACCGACCCGGGACACCGACTGGCCGACGTCGACCGCCGGGCGCTGGTTGGCGTTGAACAGGTCGGACTGGAAGAAGATCTGACCGTCGGTGATGGAGATCACGTTGGTCGGGATGTACGCCGAGATGTCGTTGGCCTTGGTCTCGATCACCGGGAAGCCGGTCATCGAACCGCTACCCAGCTCCTTCGACAGCTTCGCGCACCGCTCCAGCAGCCGGCTGTGCAGGTAGAACACGTCGCCGGGGTAGGCCTCGCGGCCCGGCGGGCGGCGCAGCAGCAGCGACATCGCGCGGTAGGCCTCGGCCTGCTTGGACAGGTCGTCGAACACGATCAGGACGTGCTTGCCGCCGTACATCCAGTGCTGGCCGATGGCCGAACCGGTGTAGGGGGCGATGTACTTGAAGCCCGCGGGCTCGGAGGCGGGGGCCGCGACGATGGTGGTGTAGTCCATCGCGCCGGACTCCTCCAGCGTGCGCTTGACCTCCGCGATCGTGGTGCCCTTCTGGCCGATCGCGACGTAGATGCAGCGGACCTGCTTGGTCGGGTCGCCGCTGTCCCAGTTGGCCTTCTGGTTGATGATCGTGTCCACCGCGACCGTCGTCTTGCCGGTCTTGCGGTCACCGATCAGCAGCTCCCGCTGACCGCGGCCGATCGGGATCATCGCGTCGACCGCCTTGATGCCGGTCTGCAGCGGCTCCTTCACCGGCTGGCGCGCCATCACGCCGGGAGCCTGCAGCTCCAGCGCGCGGTTGCCCTCCACGCCGGTGATCTCGCCCAGGCCGTCGATCGGCTTGCCGAGCGCGTCCACCACGCGGCCGAGGTAGCCCTCGCCCACCGGCACCGACAGCACCTGGCCGGTACGGCGGACCGTCTGGCCCTCCTCGATCCCGGTGAACTCACCGAGGACGACCGCACCGATATCGCGGACGTCGAGGTTCAGCGCCATCCCGAGCGTGCCGTTCTCGAACTCCAGCAGCTCGTTGGCCATCGCGGACGGCAGGCCCTCGATGTGTGCGATGCCGTCACCGGCGTCGACAACCTTGCCGACCTCTTCGGTGGCCAGCTCGGCGGGCTGGTAGCTCGAGACGAAACGCTCCAGCGCTTCCCGGATCTCCTCCGGGCGGATCGTCAGCTCCGACATCTTCGTGGTCCCTGCTCTCTCGGCAATCTCAGGTGTGTGCGGGGCGGTCAGCCGGCCAGCCGGCGCCGCGCGTCATCCAGCCGACCGGCGATGGTGCCGTCGATGACCTCGGCGCCCAGCTCGACGCGCAAGCCGCCGAGAACCCCGGGGTCTACCAGGATGTTGAGGTGTACGTCGTGGCCGTACTGGCGACGCAGCGCGCCGGCCAGCCGATCCTGTTCGGCGGCACCCAGCGGTGTCGCCGTACGGACGGTGGCCACCAGCCGCTCCCGCCACCCGGCGGCGAGTCTGGCGTAGGTGTCGAGCGCCTCGATGACCGAAAGCCCCCGGGGGGCCACCACGGCCTGCTCCACCAAGGGTACGGCCCCTTCGGGCGCCTTCCCGGCGAGCAGGTCGCGGACCAGGTTGGCCCGGTTGTCCGCCGGGATCCCCCGATCGGTCAGCGCCAGCTGCAGCCCGTCCTCGCGCTCGACCAGCCGGGCGAAGCGGAACAGGGCGTCCTCGAGGTCGTCGAGGCGTCCCTCCTCCTCCGACGCCCGCACCAGCACCAGCGCGCCGAGCTGTTCCACAGCGTCGGTGAGCTGGCGCGCCCGCGGCCAGGAAAGGCGGACCGCGGCGGTCACGAGGTCGAGCGTCCGGGCGCCGATCCGCGTCCCCAGCAGGTTGCCGGCGAGCGCGGCCCGGTCGTCCGGGGTACGGGTGGAGTCGGTGAGGGCCCGCCGCAACGCCGGTTGGGCGTCCAGCAGCCGGACGACGGAGAACAGCTCCCGTCCGGCCTCGACGAGTTCCGCGGGCGTGCCGGAGACGCCCCGCAGCCGCTGCCGCAGGGTCGCCACCGCCTCTCGCGAGGTGCCGTGGAAGTCCGTCATCGTGCCTCTCCGACCGGCTGCTGCTCCAGCTCGGTGATGAAGCGTTCGACGATGCGCCGCTGACGGCCCTCGTCCTCGAGCGCCTCACCGACGATCCGGCCGGCGAGCTGGGTGGACAGGTCACCGATCTCGCTGCGCAGCTGCAGCAGGGTCTGCTGCCGCTCCGCCTCGAGCTGGGTGTGCGCCTGGGTGACGATCCGCTGGGCCTCGGCCTGGGCCTGCTCCCGCATCTCCGCCACGATCGCGGCGCCCTGCTCCTTGGCTTCCTCGCGGATGCGGGACGCCTCGTGCCGAGCCTCCGCCAGCTGCTGCTGGTACTGCTCGAGGGCTGCCTTGGCCTCGGCCTGCGTCTCCTCGGCCCGCTTGAGCCCACCCTCGATGGCCTCGGCGCGCTCGGCGAACGCCTTCTCGAACCTCGGCGCGACCCACGTACGGACGACGTAGAACAGGATGCCGAAGACGATCAGGCTCAGGATGATCTCGATCGGGTGCGGAATGAGCGGGTTTACCGTCTCCTCCGCGGCGAGGATCGATGTCATGGCTAGTGCCCCTTAGTGTGCGGTCAGCCCTGGAACACGAAGGCGAGCGCGATACCGATGATCGCGAGCGCCTCGGCCAGACCGAACCCCAGAATTGCGATCGTCTGCAGGCGCGCCTGCGCCTCGGGCTGGCGGGCGACACCGTTGATGTACGCCGCGAAGATCAGGCCGATGCCTACGCCGGGGCCGATGGCCGACAGGCCGTAGCCGATGATGGCGAGCGAGCCTCTCATGGGCCAGTCCTTTCCTTGGTTACTTCGGTCGTTCGGTGCGGATGGTTCTCGGGTTGAACTGTGGAGCCGGTGGAGCTGGTGGAGCGGTGGAGCGGGTGGAACAGATCAGTGTTCTTCGGCGAGGGCGCCGGAGATGTAGTTGGCCGTCAGGAGCGTGAAGATGTAGGCCTGCAGCACCTGGACCAGGAGCTCGAGGAAGAAGAGCACGATGTCCAGGAGCAGCGACACCACACCGACGGGCTTGAAGAACCACACGTCGGAGTGGAGCAGGAGGTACTCGCCGCCGACCGCGAACAGGATCAGCACGAGGTGACCGGCGAACATGTTGGCGAAGAGTCGCAGCGACAACGTGATCGGCCGGACGAGGATGTTGGAGATGAACTCCAGCGGCACCAGCAGGACCAGCATGGCCGGTGCGACCCCGGAGGGCACCGTCTGGTGCTTGAGGTAGCCGAGGAAGCCCTTCTTCTTGATCCCGACCGCGTTGTAGACCACCCAGCTGATCAGCGCCAGCGGGTAGACGAACCCGATGTGGGAGAACGTCGGGAACTGCAGGAACGGGAAGATCCCGAAGAGGTTGTTCACCAGGATGAAGAAGAACAACGTCACGAGGTACGGCACGAACCTCATGAAGTCGTGCGACCCGATCACGTCGCGCGCGATCGAGTTGCGGACGAAGCCGTAGGCCATCTCGCCGCTGTACTGCATCCGGTCCGGCACCATGGCCGCGCGGCGCGCCGACATGACGAAGAAGACCCCGACGATCACCGCGGCCAGCACCAGCAACGTCATCGGCTTGGTGACGCCGGCGACGTAGGGCGGCAGGTCGAAGACGCCCGGCCCTGGTGGCGTGAAGCCGTCCGCAGCGAGGATCATCGCGCTCACACGCTCTCCTCTCGTACTGGTCGTACTGGTCGAGTGTTGGTGGCCGGGGTCACTGCTCGTCCTCGGGCTCGTTGTGGCCGTACCGCTTGAAGACGAGGTACAGCGCGAGCGCAAGACCGACCAGGATTCCCACGGGCACCAGGAAGGACGTTCGGAAGTAGTGGTCGCCGAGCCAGCCGAGTCCGCCGTACAGCCCCACTCCGGCCACGAGGTAGCCGAAGGCACCCCAGGGATCCTGCCCGCGGTGCGGGGGCGGCTCGTTCTGCCTCATCGCGCACCGAACGGTAGCAGTCGGCACCACTCAGGGGCCCGGCGGGGTAAAGGGACGGTAATGCCGCCCGGCAGCCGGCCGGTGCCCACCGACGGGCCCTCCCGGCGGTCACGACGCACCGCCGGAGGAGTTGGCGCCGCCGGTCGTGCTGGAGGCGCTGGGCCGGTCGTCGAAGTCGTAGATCGGCTGCCGCATGCGGACGAACGCCCGCAACTCACCGGCCAGCCAGGTGGCCACACAGGCCAGCACCGCGAGGGCGGTGGCGGTCCGGTTGAGCACGTCGTCGATCCCGTCGACCGTGCCGAGAATGGCCAGCAGGCCGCCGAAGATCACCACTCGCACGAAGTAGCTGCCCACCGCCACCAGCAGGACCACTTCGGGATACATCGTGCGTACCGCCCGCATGGCCAGCAGGCCGACACCGGAGAAGACCAGGACCACGGCCGCGCCGACGGAGGCGCCGACCAGCCCGCGGCTTCCGGCGACCACCGTGCTCGCCGCGACGACGAGCGCCGCGACCACCAGGGTCGGGAGCAGCGCACCGCGCAGCAGGGGGGTCACTCTGTCGGTCGTCATGACGGCGGCCGTCCTCGGGGGGAAGTCCATCAAGGTTTGTGAAACTTAGCACAAGGTCCGGGCAAATCTCGAATCTCTGCCCGCCGACCCGTGCCGGCGCCTCGGCCGGATCCGGTCCCGGCCAGCGTCCGCGCCCCCGATGGGCCGGGGATCACCCGGTCCGCAGCGGATGTGGCAGCTTACGACGCCGGGGCAGAACGGCCGTACACAGGATGGCCACCACGACCACCGCCCCCACGGCGGCGGCGGTGACCCAGCTCGTCCACAGGCCGATCGCGACCACCCCGAACGACAGCACCCCGGCCCAGAGGTACATCACCAGCACCGCCCCGGGGTGGGAGTGCCCGAGCTCCAGGTGCAGCCGGTGGTGCAGGTGCTTCAGGTCGGCGTCGAACGGCGACCGTCCCGCGCGGGTACGCCGGACCACCGCCAGCAGCAGGTCGATGAACGGCAGCGCCATCACCGCGATCGGCAGCACCAGCGGCAGCAGGGCCGGCAGCAGGCTCTGCCGTACGTTCGTGGCGGCCGTGACACTGGGGTCCAGCCAGCCGGTGAGGCTGATCGTCGAGGCGGCCAGCATCAGGCCCAGCAGGTAGGCGCCGGAGTCGCCGAGGAACACCCGGGCGGGGAAGAAGTTGTGCGGCAGGAAGCCCAGGCAGGCGCCCGCGACGACCACCGTGACCAGGGTCGCCGTGGTGGCGCGGTTGAGGGACAGCCCCACCGTCAGGCCGTAGGAGTACGTGAAGAAGGCGGCGGCGCCGACGCACACCACTCCGGCGGCCAGCCCGTCCAGCCCGTCCACGAAGTTGACGGCGTTCGCCATCCCCACGATCACCACCGCGGACACGATCGCGCTCTGCGCCGGCGAGAGCGACAGCGTGGTGCCGTCGGGCAGCGGCAGCCAGTTCAGCTGGATGCCGGACACCACCAGGATCCCCGCAGCGACGACCTGGCCGGCGAGCTTGGTGATCGGGTCCAGGTCGACCACATCGTCGACCGCGCCGACCACCGCGATCACGAACCCGGCGAGCAGCAGGGCCCAGACGTCTCCCCGCAACTCGGGCAACAGCCCCAGGAACGGCAGATGGGTGGAGACCACGAACGCCGCCAGCACCCCGCCGAGCACCGCGAGTCCCCCCAGCCGCGGGATCGGGACCGAGTTGATGTCCCGGTCCCGGATCTCCCGGACCGCGCCGATCCGCGCCGCGAAGCGCCGGGCGAGCCCGCCGAGGAGGTAGGTCGTGCCGGCGGCGACGAGGAGGACGAGCAGGTATTCGCGCACGCGGCCGCCTAGGAACCGGCCAGCGCGGTGACCGACACCCCGACGGCCTCGGCGATGACCGCGCCCACGTGTTCGTACACCTCCACCGACTGCCCGATGGGGTCGGGGATGTCGTCGTCGTCGAGCCGGGCCGGCCGTACGGTGCCGCGCGCCCGGGCGGCGGCCGCGACCAGCGCCCGCGCCCGCTCGACCGGCTCGGTCGGCAGGTCCGGCGGCGCGTCCACGGCGGTCCGGTCGGCGGGTGTTCGGCCGGTCTGTGCTCGGTCGGTACGTGCTCGGTCGGTCAGGGCCGCGGCCAGCCGGGCGAACTCGGTGAGGGTGAACGTACGCCGCAGCGCGCCCGGGACCAGGGTCACCACGTCACTACGGTGCGCGCGAGTGGCGGCCAGCACCAGGTCGGCGCCGCCCACGTGGGACTCCCTGAGCTCGGCGGAGACGAAACCGGCGGGGTCGGCGGAGTAGGCCTTGACCTGCGCGGCCGCCTCGGCGGTCATCGCCCGGCCGTCGACGGTGCCCGTCCCCGCGCTGTAGACGGTGAACCGGTCCGCGTCCGGTCCGAGCCGGGCCGCGAGGGCGGCCCTGGTCATCCGCTCGGCCATCGGCGATCGGCACATGTTGCCGGTGCAGACGTACAGGATCGCGAACGTGTCGCCCATCGTGCCGCTCCTCACCGGTCGTACTCCTTGCTCACGTTCCACTCACTACCCAGCCCCGCTTTCGCAGGACCGGCGGGCGATCAGCCGAGGTCCTCGATCTCGGGGACCACCGCGCGCAGCCGGGCCAGGGAGATCGCTCCGGCCCGCAGGATCCGCGGTGTGCCGCCGGTCAGGTCGACGATGGTGGACGCCACCGAACCCGGGGTCGGGCCGCCGTCGAGGTAGATCGACACCGCGTCGCCGAGCTGTTCCTCCGCGTCGTCACAGGTGGTCGCCGCGGGAGTCCCGGACTTGTTCGCGCTGCTCACCGCGAGCGGCCCGGTCTTCTCCAGCAACGCCAGCGAGATCTCCTCGTCGGGCATGCGCACCGCGACCGTCTCACCGGCCTCGCCGATGTTCCACACCAGGCTGGGCTGCTGGCGGCAGATGATGGTCAGGGCGCCCGGCCAGAACTCCTTGACCAGCGCACGGCCGGCGTCGGGAATGTCGGTGGCGATCCCGTCGAGGGTCGCGACCGAGCCGACCAGCACCGGCGGCGGCATCGAGTGGCCGCGGCCCTTCGCGGCCAGCAGGGCGTCCACCGCCGCCGGCACGAACGCGTCGGCGGCGATGCCGTAGACGGTGTCGGTGGGCAGCACCACGAGGTCGCCGGCCGCGATGGCGGAGGCGGCGATTTCCAACCCGATCGTGCGTTCGTCCCGATCCGCGCAGGAATAGCGTTCGCTCACAGTCGCTCATCGTGCCATGCCGACGTGGGAACCCACCGGGCAGCCGCCGGGGCACCGGGCGGCACGCCGGTCACCTTCAGCGAGCGACCCGCCACGCGGTGACGAACCGGTGCCGACCGGCCAGGTCCAGGTGGTCGCGTACGCGGTCCCACCGGCCGGTCCCGGCGAACACCGCGGGCGCGCTCTCCCCCTGCACGTCGGCGTGTTCGACGACGACGGCCCCGCCCGGACGCAGCAGCCGGGCGGCCGCCCGCTCGACCACCCGGATGGCGTCCAGGCCGTCCGGCCCGGACCACAGCGCCAGCGCGGGATCGTGGTCGCGCACCTCACGCTCGACCGACTCGTAGGCCTCCAGCGGGATGTACGGCGGGTTGGCGATCACCAGGTCGACCGTGCCGTCGAGGTCGGGGAACGCCGTCGCCGCGTCGCCGCGGGCCAGCGTCACGTCGGTGCCGGCGAGGTTGCGTTCGGCCCAGGCGTGCGCGTCCGGGTCGAGTTCGACCGCGTACACGCGCGTGCCGGGCACCTCCCCCGCGATCGACCCGGCGATCGCACCGGACCCCGTGCACAGGTCGACCACCACCGGAGTGCCGGTGAATCCGGCCAGGGCGCCGATCGCCCAGTCGACCACCACCTCGGTCTCCGGGCGCGGTACGAAGACACCGGGTCCCACCTGGAGCTCCAGATAGCGGAACGGCGCGGTGCCGGTGAGGTGCTGCAGGGGTTCGCGGTCCGCGCGGCGGCCGACGAGCTCGTCGTACCGGCGTTCCTGGTCCGGGCTGAGGTCGACCGACGACCACGCCAGCCGGGACCTCGGCACCCCGAGCAGGTGGGCGAGCAGCGCCTCGGCGTCGTGCCGCGGCGAGGCGACCCCAGCCTCTGCGAGGCGGCGGGCCGCGGGTTCCAGAACCGTCTGGGCGGTGGTCATCGAGGTGCGCTCACTGGGTTCGGGTTCACCGTAACTGCCTGGTTCGGGTTCACCGGGTCGGGTGTGATCGGCGGGCGCGGCTCAGCCGGCCGGGCTCTCCAGCGCGCCGAGGCGCTCGCGCTGGTCGGCCTCCAACAGCGCCGCGATCACCCCGTCGAGCTCGCCGTCGAGCACGTGGTCGAGGTTGTAGGCGGTGTAGCCGACCCGGTGGTCGGTGATGCGGTTCTGCGGGAAGTTGTACGTACGGACGCGCTCGGACCGGTCGACAGTGCGCACCTGGCTGCGCCGGGTGGCGGCGGCCTCCTGGTCGGCGGCCTCCTGGGCGACGGCCAGCAGCCGGGACCGCAGGATGCGCAGGGCCTGCTCCTTGTTCTGCAGCTGGCTCTTCTCGTTCTGGCAGGAGACCACGATCCCGGTGGGCACGTGGGTGATGCGTACGGCGGAGTCGGTGGTGTTGACGCTCTGCCCGCCGGGTCCGGAGGAACGGAACACGTCGACGCGCAGGTCCTTGTCCTCGATCTCCACGTCGACGTCCTCGGCCTCGGGCAGCACCAGGACCCCCGCGGCGGAGGTGTGGATGCGGCCCTGCGACTCGGTGACGGGCACCCGCTGCACCCGGTGGACGCCGCCCTCGAACTTCAGCCGGGCGTACGGCGTCTCCCCCGGCTCGGCGCCGTTGCGGCCCTTCACCGCCAGAGTCAGGTTCTTGACGCCGCCGAGATCGGACTCGGCCACGTCCAGGGTCTCGGTCTTCCAGCCGTGGCGTTCGGCGTAGCGGAGGTACATCCGCACCAGGTCGCCGGCGAACAGCGCGGACTCCGCGCCGCCCTCGCCGGCCTTGATCTCCAACAGGACGTTCTTGTCCTCGTGCGGGTCGCGGGGCAGCAACAGCAGCCGCAGGCGCTCGGCCGCCGCCTCCTCCTCACCGGCCAGGCGTTCGGCCTCCTCGGCGAAGCCGGGGTCCTCCCCCGCGAGCTCCCGGGCGGCCGCCGCGTCGTCAGCCAGTTCCCGCCAGGCGTTGTGCGCGCCCACGACCCGGCCCAGCTCGGCGTAGCGCCGGCCGACCTTGCGCGCGGTCGCCTGGTCGGCGTGGATCGCGGGGTCGGCGAGGCGGCGCTCGAGGTCGGCGTGCTCGGCGAGCAGCGACTCGACGGATTCGAACACCTGGGCCTCCTCAGGGGCGGGTACGGGCGGTACGGGCGGGGCGGTGGAGTGGTCGGCGTACCCCCGTGGTGGGTCGCACGGACGCAAACAGCGCCGGCCATGCGGACCCGGAAAGGTCCGCCGGCCGGCGCTGAACGCTCGCTACTTGCTCTTCTTGCCCTGGGCCTGCGCGTAACGCTTCTCGAACCGCGCCACCCGGCCACCGGTGTCGAGCAGCTTCTGCTTGCCGGTGTAGAAGGGGTGGCAGTTGGAGCACACGTCGGTGTGGATGCCGCCGGAGGTCGACGTGCTGCGCGTGGTGAACTCGTTGCCACACGTGCAGGTCACGGACGTCTCGGTGTATCGGGGGTGGATGTCAGGCTTCACGGTTTTCCTCCGCTCTCGGGGCGCCGGGTCGTCCGCCTTGAGGCGGGACGTGAACCGGGGCCAGCGAATCAGTGTGCCATCTTGGCGTCACGGCTGCTCAACCGGCCCGGCTCCGTCCGCATTCCCGTGGGAGCTGCGGACGGAGCCTCGGTCAGGGCCTCGGTCGTGCTCGGTCGTGCTTGGTCCTGCTCAGTCCTCGTCGCGGCGGTCGCGGGAGGAGGACGGCGCCGTCGGCATCGTCTTGTTGATCTGCATCAGGAACTCGACGTTGCTCCGGGTCTGCCGCAGCTTCTCCAGGACGAGTTCGAGCGCCTGCTGCCCGTCGAGCCCGGACAGGACCCGGCGGAGCTTCCAGACGATGCCGAGCTCCTCCTTGCCCATGAGGAGTTCCTCGCGCCGGGTGCCGGAGGCCACCACGTCGATCGCCGGGAAGATGCGCTTCTCGGAGAACTCCCGCCGCAGCCGCAGCTCCATGTTGCCGGTGCCCTTGAACTCCTCGAAGATGACCTCGTCCATCTTCGAGCCGGTCTCGATCAGGGCGGTCGCCAGGATCGTCAGCGAGCCGCCGTTCTCGATGTTGCGGGCCGCGCCGAAGAACCGCTTGGGCGGATACAGCGCGCTGGAGTCGACACCACCGGACAGGATCCGCCCGCTGGCCGGGGCCGCGATGTTGTACGCACGGCCCAGACGGGTGATCGAGTCCAGCAGGACCACCACGTCGTGGCCGAGCTCGACCAGGCGCTTGGCCCGCTCGATCGCGAGTTCGGCGACGGTGGTGTGGTCGTCGGCGGGGCGGTCGAACGTCGAGGCGATGACCTCGCCCTTGACCGTCCGCTGCATGTCGGTGACTTCCTCGGGCCGCTCGTCGACGAGCACGACCATGAGGTGAGCCTCGGGGTTGTTCTGCGTGATCGCGTTGGCGATCGCCTGCAGGATCAGCGTCTTTCCTGCCTTCGGCGGGGAGACGATCAGACCGCGCTGCCCCTTGCCGATCGGCGTGACCAGATCCATGATCCGCGTCGTGGGGTTGTTGGCGTCGACCTCGAGCCGCAAACGCTCCTGCGGGTACAGCGGCGTGAGCTTGTTGAACTCCGCCCGCTGCTTGGACAGCTCCGGGTCCGCGCCGTTCACCGTGTCGACCCGGATCAGCGGGTTGAACTTCTCCCGCCGCTCGCCGTCACGGGGCTGGCGGATGGCGCCGATGATGGCGTCGCCCTTGCGCAGGCCGAACTTCTTGACCATGGCCAGCGAGACGTAGACGTCGTTCGGGCCGGGCAGGAAGCCGCTGGTGCGGACGAACGCGTAGTTGTCGAGGACGTCCAGTATTCCCGCGACCGGGATGAGTACGTCGTCCTCGGACAGCTGCGGCTCCGGTTCGAACCGGTCCCGGCTGCCGCGCCGGCCACCGTCACGGTCGCGGCCACCGCTGTCGCGACCGCCGCCACCGCCGTCACGGTCGCGGAACCGGTCGCGCGAACGCCGCCGGCGCCTGCGGCCGCCGCCGTCCTCGTCGTCGTCGTTGCCGGGGCTGTTGTTGCGGTTGCCCCGCCCGCCGTCGCGGTTGGGATCGCGGTTGTCGCGGCTGTCGCGGTTGTTGTCGCGGTTGCTGTCGCGACCGGTGTCGCGGCCGTCGCGGTCCCGGTTGTCACGGGACTCCCGGCTGTCGCGGTTGCCGCGGCCGCCTTCCCGGTCGCCCTCGCGGGACTCGCGGTTGTCGCGGGACTCGCGGTTGTCCCGGTTGGAGTCACGGCCGTCGCGGCCGGTCTCCTGACCGGCGTCGCGACCGGACTCACGGCCTGCGTCGCGCCGGTTGTCCCGGCCGCCGTCGCGGTCGGTCTCCCGCTCGTCGCGTACGCGCTCGGAGGTCGCGCCGGTGGACTGCTGCTCGCTGGCCGCCACCTGGGTGCGGGTCCGGCGGCGCTGCCCGTTGCCGTTGGCCGTGGCGTCGGGCTGGGAGTCCGGCCCGGCCGCGGTGTGCTCACTCGCCGGCGCGTCCCCGCCGGCGATGTCGATCTGGGTCTGCTCACCGCGCCCTCGGGCACGGGCCGCTCTCTTCGCCGCGGGACGCGCGGCGGACTCGTCCGAACCAGCAGCAGGTGTCGGAGTGCCACCAGCCTGCGCCGCCTTGATGGCGTCGATCAGCTGGGACTTCCGCATCCGCGCGGTCCCGGTGATACCGAGGCCCTGCGCGACCTGCTGCAGTTCGGCGAGCACCATCCCCGACAGGCCACTCGCGCGACGCCGCGTCCGGGTCGAGCCGTCCTCCTGGGACGGCTGACCGGAGACAGAGTCGGGAGCCTGCGAGGTGGTGAGATCAGTGGTTTCGGTCACGTGAGGTCCTTCCCACGCGTGATGTCGGCCGTGGTGATCGCGTGCCAACCTGTCGATTGCCGGCGAATGCCGGGTCCTCCCTGGTGGAGTTCGCGCGCTGTGCGCACGAAGTGGATCTTCTCGACGAGTCCGGGTCCGCCGGCTGTGCCTTTGTTCGCACAAACAGTGCACAAAACCACAGAGGGGACGCCACAGAAACTGTTGACAGCGAAGAAACGCTTCCCGGATTCGTGGCGAGATGGCGCCAAGCCGAAACAAGGGCTCGGGCTCGTCACGGAGCCTAACAGAATCTCCGAGTTCTGGCTGCTCCCCCCTGTGAACATCCCTCCCGACGTTCTCATTCCCCGGTCGCGGCCCAGGTCACCCGCGCGCCCGCCCGGTCCACCGGGAGCACGTGCACGGCCCAGCCACCGGGCGCGTCGGCGCGTACCTCGTCCTCTCCGCCGGGCCGGGCGAACGCCAGCACCGTCGGCCCGGCGCCGGAGATCACCGCCGGATGGCCGCGTTCTCGCAGGTCAGCGACCAGTTGGGCGGACTCGGGCATGGCCGGGGCCCGGTAGTCCTGGTGCAGCCGGTCCTCGGTCGCGGCCAGCAGCAGGGCCAGATCGACCTCACCGGCAGGCGATCCACCCGATCCAGCCGATCCACCAGGGCCGCCCGCGGGCCGGCCGGCCGCACCCGGAGTTCCGGTGAGCGCGGCCACGAGGAGCGCGGCCCGGCCCGCGTTGGCGGCCGCGTCGACGTGGGGTACGACCTCGGGCAGCAGGCCGCGCGCGGTCCGGGTCGAGAGTTCGGTGCGGGGTACGAACACCACGGGCTGCACTCGGGCGGGTTCGAGGCGTACGGCCTGCCCGGCCCGCCGACCGGCCGCCGGCGCCGTACCTCCCCGTATGTTCGAATCCGTCATCCAGGCGATCGTCAAGCCGCCACGCAGACAGGCGGCGACATTGTCCGGATGTCCTTCGAGTTCGGTCGCCAGCGCCATCACGTCGGCGTCGCCCATCCCGGAGTCGCCGGAGTCCCCGGAGTCCCCGGAGTCCCCGGAGTCGACCAGCGCCCGCCCGGCCAGGACACCGGCCACGATCGCGGCCGCCGAGGACCCCAGGCCGCGTCCGTGCGGAACGTGGTTGGTGCACGACAGGGAGAGCCCCGACGGCTGGCCGCCGAGCCGGTCGAGGGTCGCCCGCAGGGCTCGTACGACCAGATGGGTCTCGTCGGTGGGCACCTCGCCGGCACCCTCGCCGCGGACGGTGACCGAGAGCCCACCGGGCGCGACCCCGACCTCCACCTCGTCGTACAGGCCGAGCGCGAGGCCCAGCGCGTCGAAGCCCGGACCGAGGTTGGCGCTGGTCGCGGGCACCCGGACACGGACCCGTCCGGGCACGAACGCCGTCGCACCCATCAGCGCCTCTCCTCCCACCGGACTTCGAGCAGGTCCCGTCGGCCCCGCTGCCCGGTCAGCGCAGCTCCAGAGCCCGCGCGGTGGCCTCCGGGTCCGGGGGTACGACGAGCTTGACCAGGTCTCCGGCCGCCGCGAGCGCGGTGTCGACGTCCTTCAGACCGTGCCCGGTCACCGTGATCACGATCCGTTGCCCCGGGTCGACCAGGCCGTCGGCGTGGGCGCGCAGCAGGCCGGCCACTCCGACCGCGGAGGCCGGCTCGACGAAGACGCCCTCGCGGGCGGCGAGCTTGGCCTGCGCGGCGAGAATCTCCTCGTCGGGCACGGCGTCGATCAGGCCGCCGGACTCGTCCCGGGCGGCGACCGCCTGGGTCCAGCGGGCGGGGCGGCCGACCCGGATCGCGGTGGCGACCGTCTCCGGGTGCTCGACCGGCTCACCGGTGACGATGGGGGCGGCGCCGGCCGCCTGGAACCCCCACATCCGCGGGAGCCGGGTGGCGTGCCCGGCCGCGGCGTACTCCTGGTAACCCGCCCAGTAGGCGGTGACGTTCCCGGCGTTGCCCACCGGCAGGAGGTGCAGGTCGGGCGCGTCGCCGAGGACGTCGACCACCTCGAACGCCGCGGTCTTCTGCCCGGCCAGCCGGTAGTTGTCCTCGTTGGCGGAGTTGACCAGGACGACGGGGTACTCCTCGGCGAGACCGCGGGCGAGCTTCAGGCAGTCGTCGAAGTTGCCGCGCACCTGCAGCAGGCGTGCGCCGTGCACGATGGCCTGGGCCAGCTTGCCCTGCGCGATCCGGCCCTCCGGCACCAGCACGACCGGCTGCAGACCGGCGCGCGAGGCGTACGCCGCGGCCGAGGCGCTGGTGTTGCCGGTGGAGGCGCAGACCACCATCTTCACCCCGGCCTCGGCGGCCTTGGACACGGCGACCGTCATGCCGCGGTCCTTGAAGGAGCCGGTGGGGTTGTCACCCTCGACCTTGATCCACACCTCGCAGCCGGTGACCTCGGCCAGCCAGGCCGATGGGACCAGCGGGGTGCCGCCCTCGCCGAGGGTGACCACCGGCGTGTCCGGACCCACCGGAAGCCAGGAGCGGTACTCCTCGATGACACCTCGCCAGGGCCGAGGCACCGTAACCACCACGCCTTCTCGTTCGATGACCTGCTGGAAGATCTGCTGTTCGGGAGTGCCGGTCCCGGCTCACCTGTCGCCGAGGCCCTCCACCCGCATGACGCTGGTCACGTCGCGCACGCTGTCCAGGTCCTCGAGCTCCTCGACCGTAGCGGTGAGGGCACGGTCGGGCGCCTGGTGGGTGACCACGACGAGCTGCGCGTCGGCGCCACGTCCTTCCTGGCGTACGGTCTGGATCGACACGCCGTGGCGGGAGAACGCGTTCGCCACACTGGCCAGCACGCCCGCGCGGTCGTCCACGTCGAGGGAGATGTGGTAGCGCGTCGGCGTCTCCCCCATCGGGTGCACCTCGAGCTGGGCGTACGTCGAGGCGGCCGCACCGCGCACCCCCTGCACGCGGTTGCGGGCCACGGTCACCAGGTCGCCGAGCACGGCGCTGGCGGTGGGCGCGCCACCGGCTCCGGCGCCGTAGAACATCAGCTGCCCGGCGGCCGCGCTCTCCACGAACACCGCGTTGTACGCACCACGCACGCTGGCCAGCGGGTGCTCGCGCGGAATCATCGCGGGGTGGACGCGTACGCCCACACCGGTGCCGTCGGTGCCGAGCTCGGCGATGGCGAGCAGCTTGACCACGCAGTTCATCGCCCGCGCGCTCTCCACGTCGACCGAGCTGACCTGGGTGATGCCCTCGCGGTGGACGTCGGAGGCCAGCACCCGGGTGTGGAACGCCAGGCTGGCGAGGATCGCGGCCTTTGCCGCCGCGTCGAAGCCCTCCACGTCGGCGGTCGGGTCGGCCTCGGCGTAGCCCAGCTCCTGCGCCTCCTCCAGCGCCTCGGCGAAGCTGGTGCCCTCGGTGTCCATCCGGTCCAGCACGAAGTTGGTGGTGCCGTTGACGATGCCGAGCACCCGGCGTACCCGGTCGCCGGCGAGGGACTCCCGCAGCGGGCGGATCAGCGGGATGGCCCCGCCGACGGACGCCTCGTAGTAGAGGTCGGCGCCGCGCTTCTCGGCGGCGGCGAACAACGTCGCGCCGTCCTCGGCGAGCAGGGCCTTGTTGGCGGTCACCACGGACGCGCCGTTGTCCAGTGCGGCGAGGATCAGCGAACGCGCGGGCTCGATGCCGCCGATCACCTCGACCACGAGGTCGATGTCGGTACGCCGCACCAGGGCGTGCGCGTCGGTGGTGAACAGGGCCGGGTCGACCGGGACGTCACGGTGCCGGCCGCCTCTGCGGACGGCGATCCCGGCCAGCTCCAGCGGCGCGCCGACCCGGGCGGCGAAGTCGGCCTGGTGTTCGACGAGGAGGCGGACGACCTCGCTGCCGACCACGCCGCATCCCAGCAGGGCGACCTTCAGGGGCCGGTCCGGCAACGGCTGCTCCGCGGACTGCTCCACCATCTGTTGTCGGCCCCTCGTCTCCTTGTCGGCGTTCTGCCCGTCCAGTGTCGAAGACGCCGCAGATCCTTGCGCGCTGCGTCCAGGATTCGAGACGTTGTCTCAGTGAACGGTCACCATACGTCCAGCCGCATGAGATCATCCTCGGTCTCCCGCCGGACGATCACCCGGGCCGCCCCGGCACGCACCGCGACCACCGGCGGGCGAGGCACGTGGTTGTAGGTGCTGGCCAGCGAGCGGCAGTAGGCACCGGTCGCCGGCACGGCCACCAGGTCGCCCGGCCGGACGTCCGCGGGCAGAAACTCGTCCTTGACAACGATGTCGCCGGACTCGCAGTGCTTGCCGACCACCCGGCTCAGGGCCGGCGGCGCCGTCGAACGCCGGGAGGCCAGCGTGCAGGAGAAGTCGGCGTCGTACAACGCGGTGCGGACGTTGTCGCTCATCCCGCCGTCGACGGCGATGTAGGTGCGCACCGCGCCGGCGTCGAGTTCGACCCGCTTCACCGTGCCGACCTCGTAGAGAGTGAGCACGGCAGGACCGGCGATCGCGCGTCCTGGCTCCACTGACAACCGCGGCTTGACGACGCCGTAGCCGTGGCACTCGTGCTCGACGATCGCGGCCAGCTCGTTGGCCAGCTGGGCGGGCGACTCCGGGTCGTCCTGGGTGGTGTAGGCGATGCCGAAACCGCCACCCAGGCAGAGTTCGGGCAGGTCGACTCCGTGCCGGTCGCGGACCTGCGCGTGCAGCCCGACCACCCGGCGCGCGGCGATCTCGAACCCCGCGCTGTCGAAGATCTGCGAGCCGATGTGGGAGTGCAGGCCGCGCAGCTCCAGGGACGGCTCGGCCAGCACCCGGTCGACGGCCGCGGCGGCGTCGCCGCCGGTCAGGGAGAAGCCGAACTTCTGGTCCTCGTGCGCGGTCGCGATGTATTCGTGGGTGTGCGCCTCGACGCCCACGGTCACGCGCACCAGCACCGGTGCGGTGACCCCGCGGTCGGCGGCGAGCTTCGCCAGCCGGCCGATCTCCTCGTGGGAGTCGACCACGATCCGGGCCACCCCGGCGTCCAGCGCGCGGGCGAGCTCGGACTCGGACTTGTTGTTGCCGTGGAAGGCGATCCGGTCCGCCGGGAAGCCCGACCGCAGCGCCACCGCCAGCTCGCCGCCGGTGCACACGTCCAGGCGCAGCCCCTCCTGGGCGACCCAGCGGGCGACCTCGGCGCACAGGAACGCCTTGCCGGCGTAGTAGACGTCCCATCCGGCGAAGCCGTCGCGGAAGTCCCGGCAGCGCGCGCGGAAGTCGTCCTCGTCCACGACGTAGGCCGGGGTGGCGTACTCCTCCGCCAGTTTCGTGACCTCGACACCCGCGACGGACAGGACACCGTTGGCGCCCTTCGTCACGTTGGCGGGCCACAGGGAGGGCGTCAGCGCGTTCGGATCTTCCGGCGCCACCAGCCAGGCCGGGCCACGGTGGCCGGCGCCGGCGTGCAGCGCACCGGCTTCGTGGGCTCTACTCACGCAGACCATCCTGACGGCTGCGCCCACGCCGGGTGAGACCGGGGCGGCCGGTTCGTCCCGTCAGCCCGTCCCGGGGACGTGCGAGCCGTGCCCCGGCCGGCGCGGCCTGCGCAGCAGCGCGGCGTTCTTCTCCAGGCTCACGCGTTCGGCGTGGTAGTCCGGACGCGCGGCCAGCCAGCGTTCGAGCACCTCCTGCTCGTCCGGGCGGATCAGGTCGTCCAGTACGACCACGGCGTCCGGGGCCAGCTTGTCCACCAGCAGGGGGAACGCCGGGAAACGTGCGTGCCGTCCCAGTTCGCCGGGCGGCCCGTCGACGAACAGCAACCCGATGCCGTCCAGCTCCTCCCACGCCTGCCGGGAGTACCACTGGTAGGTCGTACCGTCGAACTCGAACGACTCCAGCGGCGCGTACCTCACCTCGACGTACTCCGCCAGGTCGTGCCGCAGCACCGTCGCCCAGGCCGCCTCCACGAACGGCTCGTGGTGTTCGAGCGAGACCACCCGGCCCTTGATCTCGAAGCGACGCAACAGCATCGCCAGCCACAGCGTCGACGTGCCACTGCCGCACTCGACGACCAGGCTCGGCTCCTCGCGTTCGACCAGAGTGGCCAGCAGGAGCAGGAGGTCCGGGGAGGACGCCCAGCCGCGGGTCGGCGGCATCGGCCGGTCGACACCGCCCAGCGCGTACAGGTTGTGCAGCGCCTCGAGTTGCCGGAACGTCAGCAGCAGGTCGACGGCCACGCCCTTGCGGGTACGGGTGATGATGTCGGCCGCCGCCGCCCGGAACTTCGCGTCGAACTCCTCCCGGTGCGGCAGCGCGTCCATGGTCGTACGCAACGCGTCGAGGTCGGTGGCCAGTGAGGGGCCGAGGTCGGCGAGTCCCTCGACGTGCTCGCCGACGCGGGCGACGCGCTGGTCGGCGCGGACGGCGTGGCTTTCCAGGATCGCCGTCTGCCGGTCCAGCAGTGCCGTCTGCCGATCGAGCCGGGTGAGTACGGTGCGGTGCTGGCGGTGGGTCTGCACGAGGCCGGCGACGAGCGGGCCGAGCGCCACCAGAACGACGGTGGTGCCGGCCGTGGCCCGGGCAAGAACGGCGTAGGCCACGGCCGCGACCGTCCAGCAGACCAGCGCGAGGGCAACCCACGTCCTGGTGGGTTTCATCGGGAGGTCCGGCGCAGTCGGCGGCGCAGGCCGCCGCGCGCCTGCCAGTAGCGCAGGGTGATCGCACCCAGCCTGGAGGACCGCAGCCGCTGGTGCTGGCGGTCGAGCGTCTCGAACCGCTGCTGGAGTTGCGCGTGGTCGCGTTCCAGCCGGGACCGGGCTGCCTGTTCGGCGGCGAGGTCGGCGCTCAGCCTGGCCAGGTGCCGCAACAGGGCGGCCTCGCTGTCGGCGCGGCCGGCGAGCGCGGCCTCCTGGTCGGCGCGCCTGCTCCGCTCGGCGAGGTCGAGGGTCTGGGCCATCGTCGCCAGCCGGCCGGCCACGTCGGCGGACTCGGCGGGGTTCCCGGGGGTCTCGGGGTTCTCGGGGTTCCCGGGGGCTTCGGCGCCGGGCTGCCGGCGGGGCAGGCCGACGTCCTTCCGCAGCAGCGCGCACGGCCGGTGGGCGAACAGCGCGAGGCCGACCCAGCGCATGCCGAGCTCGGCGGGGGGCGGAGGTGGCGAGGCGTCGCGGTGATCGGTGGGCACGACCACGAGGTGGCCTCCCGGGCGCAGGCATCGGGCGGCCGGCGCGAGCACGTCGGCGGTGCGTACGGCGCCGATCGCCGGGCCGTCGACCACGACCGCGTCGAAGGACTCGGCGTCGACACGATCGAGGTCGCCGGGCCCGGCGACCGTCGCCCGCTCGAACGGGATGCCGAGCCCCGGAGTCGCCGAACCGGTCGTCACGAGCAGCAGCCGACCGGCGGTCCAGTGCCGGGCCGCGATATCGGCGAGGTCGAGGGATTCCGGATCCGCGAATTCGCGATCTTCGAACGTCAGATCTCCTGAGTTGGGCGCCGAATGTGGCACCGTCGTCCTCCTGCCACCAATTGACGCGACCACCGCGCCAGACACCGAGCACGCACCCTGTGCGAATGCGGGCAGTGAATTCATCCACACGTTGATACCGTACGCGCGCTACGTCACAACGCCTGGCAGGCTTGCGGAGTGGGCGTTCCCGCTCCGGCAGGCACCGCAGAGTGTGGTCGACGAACGGCGCCCGGGTCAATTACCCGCGCCGGGCCGAGGAAAAAGGAAAACACGTGGTGAACAACAGGGCGACGGACCGAGAAGAAAGCCCGGCTAATCCGGGTGACCGGCCGTGGGTCGCGCATTCGGACAACCGGCCGGTGGACGAGTCGGTGGTCGCCGACTGGACCCGCGCCCTCAGGGGCGCGCGGCCGGTCGAACCCTCGGACGTCGCACCGGACGCGCCGTCGGCGACGGGTGGCGACGGCCTCTCCCCCGGCGTGACCGTGGTGGTGCGGAGCGGTGCCGGCGAGGACGTCACCGGCTGCCTGGACGCACTGACCGGACAGGAACGCGCGGCCGACGGGGAGCGCCGGGACGTGCTCGTGGTGGTCGACGGGCCGGCCTCGCCGGACGTCGCCGAGGCGGTGCGGCGGTTCGCCGAGGACGGCCGGGTGGCCGCGCGACTGGTCGACTCCGCCCGGGCCGGCACGCTGTCCGCCCGTGACGCCGGACTGGCCGCCGCCCGCACGGAGTTCACCTGTTTTCTGGACGCCACCGACCGCCCTGGCCCGGAGTTCTGTGCCGCCGTGCTCACCGCCGCAGCACCCACCGTCGTGGTCGTCGCGGTGGACCGCGCCGACGCGGAGGCCCGACTGCCCACCACTGTCGCGGGCACCCTCGTGCCGACCGGCGTCGCGCGGCGGGCCGCCGCACGCGTCCGCGACGCCGACACCGACACCGGTCCTGGCACCGGCCCGGACACCAGCACCGAAACCGCACTCGCCGCCGACGCGGACACGTTGTTCCTCGCCACGCTGGTCGCGGCGTACGACTGTCAACTCCGTCTTGCACCGGTCACCGGGCCCTGCCCCGGTGCCGGCCACCGGCAGACCGTGCCGCAGGAGGACCTCACCTCCGGCGTCACCGTCCGGATGGAACTGCTGCGCCGCCTGGACGTGCTCGGCCGGGGCGCCGCGCCCGAGGCCCTCGCACTCGTCCGCTCCCACGTCCACACCGAGGTCGACCGGCTCAACGCCCACCTGCGGACCCACCCGGACGAGCACGCCGAGGTGGTGGCGGCCCTGGACCGGCACGCGTTCGACGACTTTCCGTACGACCGGCTCAACCGCGGGCGCGCCCGGGCGCTCGCCGTCGCCTACTGCTTCCCGCCCTACAACGACGCCAGCGCGGTGGTGATGGCCAAGCGGGTGCGTGAGCGTCAGGACATCGTTGACGCGGTGTTCAACGCGATGGACGGCAACCGCGAGCAGGATCCGAGCATCCGCCGGATCAGCGGGCCGTACGTCGAGAACGAGATCGCCACGGACACCCCGACGTACTTCTCCCACTGGGGCGCGATCGAGGCCTACTGCACCGCCGGCCTGGAACGCATCGCCGAACTCGAACGCCGGAAGGGTTCCTACGATCGCGTCTACAGCCGGGCGATGTGGCCCGCCTCGCACTTCCTCGCCGCCGCGTACAAGCTGCACAACCCGGCGACGACGTGGACCGCGGAGTTCTCCGACCCGGCGGCTCGCGACGTGCAGGGGCAGCCGCGGGTCTCCCCGCTCGGTGACAGCGAGCTGCTCACCCGGGCGGGCGAGCGGATCCGCGAGCTCGGCCTGCCGGTGCTGGAGTCGGACAACGTGCTGGACTGGTGTGAGTACCTCGCGTACGCCCTCGCCGACCGGCTGGTCTTCACCAACCCCAACCAGCTCGACTACATGCTGAGCTACACGCCCGTGCCGCAGATCGCCGCGACGGTTCGGGAGAAGGCCGTCATCTCGCCACACCCCACCCTCCCCCCGGCCTTCTACGCCATGGCCGACCAGACGTACTCCCTGGAGCCCGGTGTCGCACACGTCGGCTACTTCGGCAACTTCTACGCCACCCGCGGCCTGGGTGACGTGCTCACCGCCCTGGCCGGCCTGGACCCGGCGACCCGCGAGCGGCTCCGGCTGCACATCTTCACCGGCAAGGCCGACGCGCTGCGCGCGCACGTGGCGGAGCTGGGGATCGCGGAGCTGGTACGCATCAACCCGTACGTGCGGTATCTCGCGTTCCTCAACCTGGCCTCGAAGTTCGACTGCCTCGTCGTCAACGACGCATTGACGTCGGACACGCACGCCAGGAACCCTTACCTGCCGTCGAAGTGGAGCGACTACGCCGGCAGCGGGCGGCCGGTGTGGGGTTTGGTCGAGGAGGGCAGTCCGATGAGCACCAGGCCGCTGGACCACCTGTCCCCCGTGGGTGACGTGGGCGCCGCCCAGGACGTACTCCGCAAGCTCGCCGCGGCCGCGAGCGAGTCCCGTTCAGGCGTCTAGGGTCCCGAGCAGCACCTCGCGGAACGTCGGCTCCACCACCGGCCAGTCGAAGTGCTCCACGACGTACCGCCGGGCGGCGTCCCCCGCCTCCGCGCGGCGCTCCGGGTCGGCGTGGGCGAGGATCCGGTCCGCCGCCTCCTCCGGGCTGCGGACCACCCAGTCGGCCGGGAAGATCCCGCCCGCGCCCGCGTAGTCGGCGTACATCGGCCAGTCGCGCACGACCGGCACCGCACCGGAGGCGGCGCCCTCGGTGGGCCCCACAGGGAAGCCCTCCCGGCGGCTCGCACTGAGCACGAACCCCGCGTCGCGCAGCACGTCGGGGAGTTCGGTGGTGTAGCCGACGTAGACCAGGCCGTCGCGTACGTCGTCGGCGGCGGCGCGCTCGCGGAACTCGTCCTGGTAGCGCAGCGCACCGGCGTGCTGGTGCGGCGAGAAGTCCCGGCCGATCAGCAGCAGCCGCCACGTCGGGTCCGATGCCCGCAGGCGGGCCAGCACCTCCAGCGCCCACAGGGGATCCTTCACCCGCTGCGCCCAGCCCACCATGGCCAGCGTGCGCTCGGCGCCGGCCCGCTTGGGCGCGCCGAAGCGTTCCAGCCGCATCTCGTTGGGCACCACGTGCCGGCCGGGCACCCGGGTGAGTTCGGGCACGGCGCGTTCGACGAGTTCGCGGACGTGCCGGCCGACGAAGATCACCTCCGACACCTGGGACCAGTCGACCATGTGCGGCTGGGACGAGATCGCTTCCAGGCTGTGGAATCTGACCACCAGCCGGGTCGTCCGCGGCGCGTGGATGCCGACCCACTGGGCGGCGTTGTCGCACCAGTCGACGAAGATCGTGTCCGCCCACTCCAGCAGGTCGGCGTCGGGCTGGGCAGGCGCCGGGACCGGACGGCCCACGGCGTCCCGCAGCCGGTCCAGGACGAGGGCACCCCGCTGGTAGCGCCGGCGTACTCCCGGCTCGCGGAGGTTGAGCACCCGCACCTCGAGGTCGGGTTCGTCGGCGAGCGCGTTGATGATGCCCTGCGTGAAGTGCGGATAGTCGCCGGGTACGACGAGCACGCGGTGCGGCGCCGGTGTCCCGGGCAGCCTCGGCGGCGGACCGGTGAGGGTGGTCGCCGGGGCGAGGGACGCCGGGAGCTCCGGCGCGACGGGCGACTCCGACGACGACTCCGGTGACGACTCCGGCCCGGCCGAGGGTTCCGGCCTCGGGTCGGAGCCGGTGCCGCTCAGCACCCAGGCCATCGACCCCGCCGGCGCCCGCAGCGCCCGGAACGTCAGGGACTCCCGCAGCGGGGCGAGGAACCCCTCCGGGTCCGCGAGCAGCGGGCTGGTCAGCACGTCGGCGTGCAGCTCGCGGTGCAGTACCGCTTCGGTCGCCTGGACGGCCATCCGGCCGGCCGCCTCCAGGTCCCCCGCGCGCAGCGCGTCGTCGGCGAACCCCAGCAGTTCCCGGACCGCCTCGCCGAGTTCCCGCGCGGGGTATCCGCCCGCGGCGATCTGGTTGGCGGCCAGCTCCACCCGCAGCGCGGCCCGGTCCACCGGCGGCAGGTCCAGGCTCTGCGCGGTCCGGGCCACCACCTCCGCCTCCTCGAACGCGTGGCCGCGCCGCAGCGCGTGCACGACGCGCACCGCCTCGCCGGCGAAGTCGCCGAGGTGGGGGTCGGCCGGGTCGGCGACCACCCGCTTCCAGGCCAGCACGACCTCCTCGGCGGTGGTGCGGGCCAGGCCCTGCCGGAGCACGCGGCGCAGCGGAACGGTGGTGGCGAGCTGGGCGAGTACGCCGTCCAGGGCCGGATCGGTGGCGGTCAGGCGTACGGCGTCCCGGTTGTGCCCGGCCGCGAGCTCGGCAGCGCGTTCGGCGTCCTGGTCGGCGGCGAGGATCAGGTCGGCGACGCGCGCCCGGCGGCGGATCCACGGGTCGTACCGCACCATCAGCCAGCCGCGGCGTTCGTCGTCGGCGACCCGGACGCCGCCGCGGACGAGCAGGTTCCGCGCGACCACCTTGGTCCAGCGGCGGGAGAACCGTGCCGGGGCGACGCCGCCGCGCCGCCCGCTGAGGTTCATCCGGACCAGCCGGACCTCGGCGACGTCGCCGCCGAGTTGTTCCTCCACGTCCGCCGCGGCGGCCGAGGCGGGGACCGCGAGCGCGACCCGGATGGTCAGCCCGGCGGAGCACAGCCGTTCGACCAACCCCAGCAGGCGGGGTACGTCGGCCAACGAGACGACGATGAGCAGGACCTCTGTCATGGAACGTCCACAATCCCCCGGGGTCGTTCGTACTCGGGCGCAGGCAACGTGCTCCGTCGGCTGCAGAATATCGACGGACAGCGGCTGTGGGCCGGATTCGGGGTGGCCCGGCAAGCGCGCCGCGGCAGCTTCACCCAGGCCGGTTCAGAACGCGTTGGTACGGGGTTCGGGCCGGGTTCGCGTGGTGTTCAGCCGAGTCCGGCCGGCTGCCACGGGCGTCGGACGGCGAAGCCGCGGATCGGACCTCACAGCCGGTCGGGGGCGTCCAGGCCGTAACGCGCCAACACGCTCGCCAGGACGATCCGGGCGGCGTCCACCAGGACGAGCCGGGTGCCGTGGGCCGGCGTGGAGGGCTCGTCGCCGCGTGGGAGCACCGGGACCGAAACCTCGAATTCCTCAACCCAGGAAAGGATCTCGCTGAGGTAGGAGTGAAGGGCACGTGGGTTCTCCCGCGCCGCCACCCGGGGAAGCTCGGCCAGGGCACACACCAGGCGGCGAACCGAGGGGTCCGCGAGGACGGCGGCGTCGAGCCGGTCCGGGGCGTACGGAACGTCCAGCGCCACACCGGCGCGGAGCAACCCGGCGAGCCGGGCGTGGGCGAACCGCGCCCGGTGGCCGAGTTCACCCTCCGGCGGCGCAAGGATCACCGGATGTTCGCCGTACGCCGGACCGGCGGCGACGACCTCGCGGACGGTCTCGGCCAGCGCCGCGTCGGTGACGACGACGTTCACGAACCCGCCATCAGCCCCGGCGCCGGCTGTCTCCGGGCACTCCTCGAGCCCGGCGGCGACCAGCCGGGCCACCTCCTCCGGCGTGCTGCCGGAGGCTCCGGGAAGTCGCAACGCGACGGGGCTGGCGTAGTCTCCGCGGGCGTTCCGGAACGGCCGCTCGACCCGGATCTCGCCAGGGATCCTGGTGGTCGACGGAAGGTGTCCGGACCGTACGAGGGCGCGGAGAACACTGCCGATCTGGTCGGCCAACCGGTCGGGAAGCACCGCGCCAGCGTAGCCACCGGAGGACCCTGCTAATCTGTCTCCGCCCCGAGCCCCCGTAGCTCAGGGGATAGAGCAACGGCCTCCGGAGCCGTGTGCGTAGGTTCGAATCCTACCGGGGGCGCACTTCCTCACCCAGGCTGATCGGCCTCCTGAGCCGCGGCGACTGCACATCCTCGCTGATGAAAGCCCTTTGCTACGCGCTCTTTCCACATCCGCCTGCCGAGGCGCCGGCGGATCCGGCCATGCACCCACTGGGCGGTGAGCGGGTTCAGCGGGCGGGGCGGCTGAGCGCAGCCGTGAGTGCGGCAGCCGCGCCACGGATCGCCCCAGCGAGGGCTTCCGGCGTTGCCGGTTGGTCCTGGTCGAGCCACAACAGGATCGCTTCGAACAGTTGCCGAGTGGTCAGGTGGGCAACGAACTGGGTGACCCGCGGCACGTTGTAGCCGTCGGGCAGTGCGTCGAGCACGTAGTTGGCGCTGGCCTCGGCGAACTCTTCGTAGTAGCCGGCGAAGTCGGGTTCGTGGCGGGCGCGGCCGAACAGCAGGCGGAACCGGTCCGGGTCCCGGCCGGCGGCGTGGATCAGCGCGGTCACCGAGTCCGGCCCGACCTGTCGGTCGGCCTGGAGTTCGTCGCGGATCGCGGCCCGCGCGGCGTCGAGGACGGCTCGGTAGAGCTCTTCCTTCGAGTCGAAGTGTCGGTACACCACCGCACGCGTGATGCCCGCCTCGGCGGCGATGTCGTCCAGGGATGCGTCGCGGAACCCGTGCCGTGCGAACACCGGAACGGCGCTGGCCAGGATCTGTGCGCGGCGGTCTGTGCGCCGCATCAGCTTCCGTCTCTCCGGAGACCGCTCGTGAACCATGCCGCTCAGTCTGTGAACTCTATGTGTATACTCGCAAGTCTACACTTTGAAGTTAGGACCGTGGTCATGGAGCTGACGTTCCTCGTGCTGAACCTTCTGATCCTCGCGATCACACTCGAAAGCGACCTCGGCGTACGGAGGATTCGCTGGTTCCGGGTGCTGCGCCCCGCCGTCAGCGCGCTCGTCGCGGTGCCGTTCTTCTTCAGAGGAATGGACACCTCCCCGTGGGGGCTCCTCCTCGAGGCTGCCGCGCTCGCACTCGGTCTCGGCCTGGGCTACGGAGCCTGCCGGCTGATGACGTTTCGCACCGACCCCGCCGACCGACAGCCACGCACCGAGGCCGGGTGGCGGTACGCGCTCGCGTGGAGCATCGTCAGCGGGCTCAAGATCCTGCCGGTCTACGCGGTCACGACCTGGTTCTCGCGTGACGTGGGCCGTTTCATGATCGTCCACCAGCTCTCCCCGAACAGCATCCGCGCCGCGTTCGTCTTTCTTGCGCTCGGATCACCACTGGTCCGTCCGGCCTACCTGTGGATCGGCGGCGCCCGCCACGCACGCTCACACGGACACGCCCTGCACCTGTTCCGACGCCGGCCCGAGCCTGCACCCAACGCCTGACCAGCCCGGGCGAGCACGCACCCGACGCCGGAGCACCTGCCTTGGGACAGGACGTCCGGCAGATCTCCGTCACCCGATGTGCGACCCACCCACCGGCACGGCCGGTACGAGGAGCGCCACCATGAATCGTCTCCACGAAGATCTCGCCAGAGCGCGGATACAGGCACGCCTCGACGCCGGCCGGGCACACCGGCAGGCGGCCGAGGCACGCCGGTCCCGGCGCCGCAACCGTGAGAAACGCAAGCTCACCCTGCGGGCTCTCCTGGTCCGATTCCTCACGTCTGACCGGGACGTTCCGGCGAACGTCCCCGATTGACGGGCGGCACCACTCGCTGGGGTGGTTCCCGCTGCACTGAGCGTGGATCGGGCACACTGGGTTCCCTGAGCAGCCGCAAGGACCAGCCGTTCTTGTACGCGGACGTTCGCCCGAACGCGGTCGCGGAGTCGTTGGAAAATTCCGCGGCCCGACTCATGGCCTCCTGGCCACGGTGGCCGGGACCACTGTCAATCACGCCTTGACGAAATCGGCGTATCCGACAGGACGAGCAGTACCACGCCCCTGCACAATCCCCTGGAGACGATCAGGCGACGGTGACCGGGGCGAGGATGCCGGCGAGACCGCTCAGCGCGTCGCTCACCGCCCGGTAGTAGGTGACGTTGCCGACGACGCTCTGCTCGCCGCCACCGCCCTCGCCGCCACGGGGCCCGCCACAATCCTCACCTCGGATCCGGAGGACCTTGCGGTGCTGTGCGGCGGATGAGCCACCGTGATCACGGTCGGACTCGCGCCCTACGGCGCGGGTCGGCGCGGCTCAACTGTCGATCGGGCACACTTGGTTCATGAGCAGCAAGGATCAGCCGTTTTCGTACGCGGAGGTACGCCCGTACGCTGTCACGGAGTCACTTGAGGAACTCCGCGGACCAGATCATGGCTTCCTGGACCTGCCTCAGCACCTTGCCTGGAGCGGCCGACGCCGATTCGACCTTGATGACGACTATGACCGCGCAGCGGCCTACAAGATCATCCTTGAAGAAGGCCGTGAGGACGACTTCCGGCACTATCTCAATGCGAGCCTTCTCCGCAGCAACTGGAACGACATCCTGCCCGCCCGGCGAGTTCAGGCTCTGTGGGAAGGGCGCTTCCCCGATCTTCGCCGCGCCGCCTGATGGATCCGCTGCAGGAACGCCTCGCGCACATCGCGCTGCGTGTGTGACCGCGGGTTCGTGCTCGGCGGCGGACATGCGATCGAACTGCACCACATGGGAACTCGCCCTTCCGAGGACATCGACCTGTTCAGCACGCGCCGTGGCAGCCCAGGCGAGGTAGCCGACGAGGTGATGGACTCATATCGTCGCGAGGGGTTCGAGGTCGTCTTCCGCCGACGCTCCGACGACTTGGTGCAGATGCAAGTGATCGACGCTCAGGGACGCACTTGCATGGTCGACCTCGGAGTGTTCTGGCGTGCACGCTCGCCTGTACTAATGGAAATCGGCCCCGTTCTACACCCAGACGACGCCGCCGCAGGCAAGATGGACGCGCTGTACAACCGCTGGGCGCCGCGAGACTTTCTCGACGTAGACGCCATCCTGGCCAGCGGTCGCTACTCGAAAGAGCAGCTGTTGTCCGTTGCCGCAGAACACAACCCGGGGTTCAGCCCGGCCATGTTCGCCCAGTCTCTCTCGTACCTGCATCGCGTCCCCGATCGTGAGTTCACGGCTTACGTGGCTGGCGAATCGCGAATCGCAGCGATGCGGGCGCGGTTCACGGCCTGGGAGAAGGAACTTCAAGGGAAAGGCTGACGGATCTCCGGGGGCTTCGCCCTTCGCACGTCAGGCGGCGGTGACCGGGGCGAGGATGGCGGCGAGGCCGGCCAGGGCCTCGCCCACGACGCGGTAATAGGTGAAGTTGCCGACCCGGCGTTCGGGGACGACCAGGCCCGCCGCCGCGAGCTTGCGCAGGTGGTGGGTGATGGTCGGCTGGGTCAGCCCGAGCGGCTCGGTGAGATCGCAGGTACATGCCTGCATGTCCGGGCTCGCCAGCATCAGGGACAGCAGCCGGAGCCGGGTCGGGTCCGCGATCGCCTTCAGCCGTACCGCGAGTTCCTCGGCCTGCTCGGCGGTCAGCGGCGCCTCGGTGAGCGGCGCGCAGCACGCCTCCGCGTTCGGCACGGGCTGGATCAGGGGCAGCGGCTTCGGCATGGACCCCATAGTGCCACGAGATAGGTGACCGTCTATCAGCTCAAGGTCGGCTCGGGGCGCGGGACAGCCGGCAGGAAAGTTCAGATAGACACTTGTCAATGCGCTTCACATCGACCAGTATCTATCTCGTGGCGCCGGGAAGGCCCGGTGCCAACCGAAGGAGAAGGCTCATGCACCCCATCCTGATCGAAGCCGTGGCGCGTGCGCACCGGGACGACCTGCTCCGCACCGCGCGGGCACAGGACCGGGCGGCACACCTCACCCGTTCCGGCGGCTCCCGGTTCGCCGGGCTGTCGAGCAGCCTCCTGCAGGCCGTGACAGCTCACCGGCACCGGGCCTCGACAGCCGGAGCGTGCCCCGTTCCCTGCTGCTGACGCCACAGACGTTCACCAACCCGACCTTGCCGACCTCATCAGGAGGAACCATGTCCCGTCTTCAGCTGGCCCTCAATGTCAAGGACATCGACGCGGCCGTGACGTTCTACTCCACCCTGTTCGACACCGAGCCGGCCAAGCGCCGTCCCGGTTATGCCAACTTCGCGGTCGACAACCCGCCGCTGAAGCTGGTGCTGTTCGAGAACCCCGAAGCGACCGGCACCCTGAACCACCTCGGCGTCGAGCGGGAGTCGATGGAGGAGGTCGAGGAGCAGGCCAACCGGCTCGAGGCCGCGGGCCTGCGCCTGGACACCGAAGGCGACGTCGTGTGTTGCTACGCCCGGCAGGACAAGCACTGGGTCACCGGCCCGGACGGGCAGCGCTGGGAGAACTACGTCGTTCTCGCCGACGCCGGAGCCGAGCTTGAGGGCAGGACGACGGCCGACCTGGCCGTCGAGCCGGTCGCTCCCACCGGTGGGTGCTGCGCGAGCTGACCTCAGCAGGGGCGCTTGCGGGTCCGGGCGGCGTCGGCGGCCGCCGCCAGCCGGCCCACCTCGCCGGCCAGGTCGTGCAACACCTCCGGGCGCAGCCGGTAGTAGGTGAACCGGCCGCAGGGTTCGGTGTCGACGACCCCGGCCTCCCGGAGCAACCGCAGGGCGTTGCTGACGGTGGTCTGGCCGGCGCCGGTCTCCTCGACCAGGTGGCAGGTGCACAGCTGCTCCTGCGCGAGCAGGTCGACGATGCGGCGGCGGAGCGGATCGGCGAGCACCTTGAAAAGGATGCCGGCTGAGATATCAGCACTTGGTGATGTCATCATCGGTTGATATGTTATCGGCCGCCGCCCGGCCAAGCAGACCGGCCAAGCAGATCGGCCAAGCACCGAGGAGATCCGTTGAGCCCCAAGTCCTCCACTGTCGTCGACGCCCGCTCGACGGGCGCAGCCCCTCACGGGGTGGTGGGTGGCCTGTCGCGGCTGGACCGGTTCCTGCCCGTCTGGATCGGTGTCGCGATGGTGGCGGGGCTCCTGCTCGGACGCTGGGTCCCCGGCATCGCCGGTGTCCTGGACGCCATCAAGGTCAGCTCGGTGTCCCTGCCGATCGCCCTGGGCCTGCTGGTGATGATGTATCCCGTACTCGCCAAGGTCCGCTACGACGAGGTGGGCCACGTCGCCCGCGACCGGCGCACCATGATCTTGTCGCTGGTGCTGAACTGGCTGGTCGGCCCGGCCCTGATGTTCGCCCTGGCGTGGACGTTCCTCGCCGATCTTCCCGAGTACCGCACCGGCCTGATCGTGGTCGGGCTCGCCCGCTGCATCGCCATGGTGATCATCTGGAACGACCTGGCCTGCGGTGACCGCGAGGCGGCCGCGGTCCTGGTGGCGCTGAACTCCGTCTTCCAGGTGCTGGCGTTCGGCCTGCTCGGCTGGTTCTACCTGACCGTGCTTCCCGGGTGGCTCGGCCTGGACACCACCGGCATCGACGTCTCCCCGCTCCAGATCGCCGGCAGTGTCGTCGTCTTCCTCGGCATCCCGCTGCTCGCCGGCTACCTGACCCGACGCCTCGGCGAACGCCGTCGGGGACGTGAGTGGTACGAGTCGCGGCTGCTCCCCCGCCTCGGACCGTGGGCGCTGTACGGACTGCTGTTCACCATCGTCGTCCTGTTCGCGCTCCAGGGCCGGGCGATCACCTCCGAGCCCCTCGACGTCGCCCGGATCGCCCTCCCCCTCGTGGTGTACTTCGCGCTCATGTGGGGCGGCTCCATGCTGATCTCCCGCGCCGTCAGGCTGGGCTACAGCCGTTCGACCACGGTCGCGTTCACCGCCGCCGGCAACAACTTCGAGCTCGCCATCGCGGTCGCGATCGCGGTGTTCGGCGTGACCAGCGGCCAGGCCCTGGCCGGGGTCGTCGGGCCGCTCATCGAGGTCCCCGTCCTGGTCGGCCTGGTCTACGTGAGCCTGTGGGCACGCCGCTTCTTCCCCGACCAGCCACCCGGAGAGAGCGGCGCGCAAGTGCCGGTTGACACCGATGAAGAGCGCCGCGACCACGGGGTTCGCCTGTCGAAGGAGTCCGCGTGAACGACCGTCCCCAGATCGTCTTCGCCTGCGTACGCAACGGCGGCCGATCCGTCGCGGCTCGCGTCCTCACCGAGCACTACGCCGGCGGCCGCGTCGTCGCCGTGTCGGCCGGTACCCAACCGGGTGAGCACATCCATCCCGAGGTTGCCAGGGTTCTGGAGCAACTCGGGATTGACACGTCCAGGGAGCATCCGAAACTGCTCACCCGAGAGACCGTGGCGGCGAGCGCTCTTGCCATCACCCTCGGGTGCGGGGAGGAATGCCCTTACGTGCCAGGGGTGAAGTACGTCGACTGGCCGGTCGACGATCCCGGCGGCCAGGACGAGGCCACCGTCCGCCGCATCGTCGCCGACCTCGACGCCCGTGTACGTACTCTGCTCGTCGAACTCGTCCCCGACATCACGCTGCCTCCCTCCGTGCTCGGCCGCGACTGACCGAGTACGCAGACCGAGTACGCAGGGAGGCGGCGGCGGCTCGATCGCTCAGCTGACGGGAGCGCCGAACCACTTCGGCAGGTGGTCGAGCAGCTCCTGCTGGTCGTCACCGGCCCACGCCACATGGCCGTCCGGCCGGAGCAGCACCGCGGGCAGGTCCAGCTCCTCGCTGACGTCGACGACGTGGTCCACCCGGTCCGCCCAGCCGGCCACCGAGAGCCGGCCGGTCTGGTCGAGCAGCAACCCGCGTCCGCCACGCATCAGCTCATACAGCCGGCCCTGCTTCAGCACCACGTCCCGCAGCCTGCGGCCGACCAGCTCGTGGCTCCCTCCGAAGTCGTAGCGGATCCCGACCGCGGTGATCTTCTCGATCAGGAAGCGGTTCACCTCCTCGAACCTCATCAGCTGCGCCATCAGCCGGTGCAGCGCCTGGGATCCCGGTTCGCCGGACGTCAGCTCCGACTGCGCCCGGGTGGTGTCCAGTACGTCGGCGGCCACCGGGCGACGTTCGGCGCCGTAGCTGTCCAGCAGGTCCCCGGGCGCCCAGCCGTCGATCTCGGCGGCGAGCTTCCAGCCCAGGTTGAACGCGTCCTGGATGCCGAGGTTGAGCCCCTGCCCACCCAGCGGCGGGTGCACGTGCGCGGCGTCGCCGGCCAGCAGCACCCGGCCGACGCGGTAGCGCTCGGCCAGCCGGGTGGCGTCGTTGAAGCGGGACAGCCAGCGCGGCGAGTGCGCGCCGAAGTCGGTTCCGGCGAACGCCCGCAGCCGCTGCCTGATCTCCTCCAGCGTGGGCGGGACCAGCCTGTCCTCGGCCACCTCGGCCGCGGGGACGACGGCGCGGTAGGCACCGTCCCCGATCGGACCGACACCGAACCCGTGGTGCTTCTCGCGGACCGCCGCGACCACCGAGGTCACCTCCTCCAGCGGCGCGGTCACCTCCAGCTCGCCCAGCAGCCACTCGCGCCCGGCGGGCTCGCCGGGGAAGCCGACACCGAGCAACGTGCGTACGGTGCTGCGGCCGCCGTCGCAACCGACGAGATACCGCGCGCGCAGCGTCGTACCGTCGGCGAGTTCGGCGGTCACGCCCTGGTCGTCCTGGCTCAGCCCGACAAGCGCGGTGCCCCACCGGATCTCGGCGCCGACCTCGGCCGCGTGCTCGGCCAGCAGCCGGTCGGTGATGGTCTGCCGGATACCGAGGATGTACGCGTGTGCGCTGTCCATCCGGTCCGGCCACGGCTGCTGAATGCCGGCGAAGTAGCCACCGAGTTGGTACTTCTTGCCGTACGTGAGAAGACGTTCCAGCAGGCCGCGCTGATCCATCACCTCGATGCTGCGCACGTGCAGGCCGAGTGCGCGGTCGATTCGGGTCGGCTCGTCGTCCTTCTCCAGTACGACGACGCCCACCCCGCGCAGTCGTAGTTCGGCGGCCAGCATCATGCCGGTCGGCCCGCCGCCGGCGACGACCACGTCGATGACATCGATCACGTCGATCATGAATCCCCCACTGTGTTCTGGCTTCGGCGGGAGATTCTCCGGCACGACCGGGGTCTTGCGGCAAGCCCCCAGGTGCGCTATATCTTGGTAGTGGCAGGGAGCTGACGCTCCTTGCCCTTTCTTTTTCTGACAGCCGTTTTTCTGTCACTCGCTCTTTCTGTCAACCGCGTCTTGTCATGCGGGGACTCCTCACCGATCGCCGGACTCTCCGGGTGTGAGGGCGCCGGCGAGCAGGCGGGCGGTGTCGGCGAGCACCCGCGGGTCGGCCTCGACGCCCTTCATCTCCTTGGTGGACAGGACGGAGAGCAGAAGGGTCGTGCCCTTCGGTGTCCACACGATGCCGATGTCGTTCACGGTGCCGTAGCCACCGTTGCCGGTCTTGTCGGCGAGCACCCAGTCGTCCGGCAGCCCGGCACGAAAGCGCGGGCCGCTGGTGGTGTTCACCTTCAGCCAGGACACCAGCTGGTCGCGGTGGAAGGGCTTCAGCACCCGTCCCAGCACGAGCCGCGCGTAGCTTCGTCCCATCGCCTCCGGAGTGGTCGTGTCCCGGTCGTCGCCGGGCTTGGCCTCGCTCATGTCCGTCTCGTAGCGGTCCAGGCGGGTGTACTCGTCGCCGATGGCACGGCAGAACCTGGTGAAGCCGGGAGGCCCGTCGGTCGCCCGCAACAAGACGTTGGCCGCGCCGTTGTCACTGAAGGCGGTGGCGGCCAGGCAGAGGTCGCGGACGGCCATCCCGGTCTCCAGGTTGTTCTCGGTGATGGGTGACCAGCCGGCCAGGTCGTCGCGGGTGTAGTGCAGCACGCGTTCGAGGAACTCGCCACGGCGGTCGTAGTCGCGCATCATGTGCGCCGCGAGCAGTCCCTTGAACGTCGAGCACATCGGGAACCGCTCGTCGCCGCGATACCTCACGGCCTGGCCGGTGCCGACGTTGCGCGCGTAGACGCCGAGCCTCGTGTCGTACCGCTTCTCCAGCGCCCTGAGCTCCCTGGTGAGGTCGGGGTCGGGTCGCCTGGTGGCGGGCGACTTCGCGGCCGTCGTGCCGGCGGTCTTCGTCGCTGCGCTGGTCGCGGACGCCACCGTGGCATCCGCGCATCCGGGAACGACCAGGCCGGCGGCCGAGACGGCGAGGCCCTTCCCGAGCAGCGAACGGCGGGACAGGCGTGCGGTGGTGAACATGCGGAACTCCCCGTGACTGTGAGAGGTGTGCCTGTGAGAGGTGTGCCTGCGAGAGGTGCGGTTGTGAGAGGTGCGGTGACACCGTGGAGCCAACCAGCCCGGCCGTACTCATGTCCAAGAGACGACGTTGAAGGAACTATGCCGTTCTGATATGAGTCGACCGTGGACCTGCTCCTGCACCTCGAAGCGTTCGTCGGCGTCGCCGAGGAACGCAGCTTCTCCGGCGCCGCCGACGTCCTCGGCATCGCCCAGCCGCTGCTCAGCCGCCGCATCCAGACTCTCGAACGCTCGCTCGGCGGTGAGCTCTTCGACCGGTCCAGGCGGCAGATCGAGATCACCGGGTTCGGCGACCTCCTGCTGCCGCACGCGCGGGACCTGCTGAGCAGGGCGGAGCACTTCCGCGGGGTGGCCAGATCCGCCACCGAGTCCGCGGTGCGGGTTCTCGGCGTACCCCCTGACTGTGACCCGCCGGCACTGGCCGGCGTGCTGCGGGCCGCCGCCGACCGCGGCGTCGCGCTGAGCGTCCGGGAGCTGCCCGCGCGGGCCCGAAGCGACGCACTGGCGGACGGTTCGCTGACCCTCGCGCTGGTCCGCGTCCCGCCCGGCACCGGATCGCTCGACGTCCCCCTCGGCCTGGCCGGGGTGACGCCGCCGCACGGTCACGCCATCCACCTCGAAAGCCTCCGGCCCCGCAGGGGCGCCGGCGCCACGACAGGAACCGAACCGGCACTGCTCGTCACTCCGGAGGACGACCTTCCGCGGTTCGTCGACCACCTGCGCCTGGAACTCGCCCGAGCCGGCCTGCCGGAGGAACGGGTTCAGGTGGCCTCGTCGACGTCGGTCGCACTCGCCGAGACGTTCGCCGGAGCGGCGTTGCTGGTGTGCACCGAGCAGTTCGCCGTACGCAACGGGATCAGCTGGTCACCACCGGCCGACGTCGTGCTGCGCCGGAGCTACGACCTGGTGCCCGACGCACCCGACTGGCTGCTTCCGTTGCTCGGCGCCGCGATCGGCAGCGTGGCCGCACCCCGGCCCGACGACGGCGAAGCCCGGGTACGTCTGGCGGTGCACTCGTGACCCACCCCCGGCCGGCGTTCGTCGCCGGCTCACCGGACCTCCTCCCCCTCGCGGAGTCCATCGCCTCCGACTGGCGGCGGCTTGGGGTACGGGGTCACCTGCTGGCCCGCAACATCGACACCGGCGAACAGCTCGGCTTCGACGTGGAGACGCCGTTGCCGCTGGCGTCGGTCGCCAAGGTGCCGATCGCGCTGGCCGTCCTCGAACGCATCGCGACCGGCTCGCTCGACCCGGCTCACCGGATCACGGTCGACCCGGCGGCGAGCAGCTTCGGGCCGACCGGCATCTCGGCGTACCGTCATCCGGTCACCCTCGCCGTCGCCGACCTCGTGTACCAAACCCTGTCGGTCAGCGACAACGCGGCCGCGGACGCGCTGGTCGACCTGGTGGGTGTCGACGACATAGCGGAGAGCCTGCGCGAGTGGGGCTGCGGCGGGATCGCGTTCAGGCACCGGCTCCAGCGGATGTACGACTGTGCCGCCGGTGTCGCCGGGGACGACTTCGGCCTGGCGCTGGAGCTCGCCACCACCTCGGGGAGCACCGGGCGGTACGCCATCGAGACGCTCGACCCCGAGCAGGGCAACGTCGCCGACGCCCGGGCCCTCGTCGACTTCCTGCAGCAGGTGTGGCTCGACCGGATCTCGGTCCCGGCGGCGACGGCCGAGCTGCGCCGGCTGATGGCGCTGCAGGTGTTCACGTTCCGGCTGTCCGCCGACCTGCGGACCGACACCGTACGGGTGGCCGGCAAGACCGGGTCGTTCCTGCACCTGCGGCACGAGATCGGCGTGGTCGAGGCGAGGTCCGGCGACCGGGTGGCGATCGCAGCCATGACCCGGTCGGCCCGCCGGGCCAACATCGCTCCCGACATCGACCTGGCCATCGGCGCCGCCGCGCGGTCGGCGTTCGAGGCGTTGCGGTCCACGACCGGTGCTCAGGCTGTCGATCCGGCTGCTCGTCGTTCGTGTGGAGGGTGAGGGGCCGGTACGAACGCCGGCCCACGACGAGGGAGACGCGGACATGGGCAAGGTCATCGCGGTGGACCATCTGACCCTCGACGGCGTGATGCAGGCGCCGGGCCACCTGAACGAGGACTCCAGGGACGGATTCGCGCACAGTGGCTGGGCGAACCGGCACCCGGATCCGATGATGGCGAAGGGATCGGCTCGCGCATGGGGAGCTCCTGGGCGCTGCTGGCCGGACGGCGAACGTACGACCACTTCGCGGCGTACTGGCCCACGCAGAAGGGGAACCCGATGGCCGAGTCGCTGACCCGGGTGCGGAAGTACGTCGTGTCGAGCACGCTGACCGAGCCGCTTCCCTGGCAGAACTCCGTTCTGCTGAAAGGCGATCCGGTCGACGCGGTGACCCGCCTGCGAGCCGAGGAGGACGACAACCTCGTGGTGTTCGGCAGCGGTGAGCTGGTCCGGTCGCTGCTGCCGCACGGACTGGTGGACGAGCTCGTCCTGATGGTGCACCCGCTGGTGCTCGGCTCGGGCCGGCGGCTGTTCGCCGAGGCGGGCGCGGACCTGTGCGCCTTCGAGTTGGCCGAGTCGGTGACGACGGACGACGGGGTGTTCGTCGGCGTCTACCAGTCGGCACCAACGTCTTTGCGATGAATCGCGCCGTCGGCGACGAAGTCCCGGAACCGTCGTGCGGGCGCGGACAGCTTTCGGTCCGTACGCCAGGCGAGGCCGATCGTGCGCCGGGCGGCCTCGGCGGCGATGGCGATTCCCACGGTGCCGGACTGCCCGGCGAAGGGCTGGGGAACGATCGCCACTCCCAGCCCGGCCGCGACCAGGCCCTCGATGGTGGCGAGGTCCTGGCTCTCGAACGAGATCGCCGGGGACACGCCCGCGTCGTCGAGCAGGGTGTCCACCATCGCGCGGAAGCCGAAGCCGACCGGGGTGGTGACGAGGTCCTCACCGGCCAGCTCCCGCAGCGCGATCCGCTTCCGGCGGCGCAGCCGGTGGCCCGGCGGCACCACGAGCACCAACCGCTCCTCCTGCAACGGATGCCAGCCGAAGTCGCCGGCCGGGCGCGGGGACAGGATGGCCAGGTCCACCGCGCCGACCTCCAGGTCGCGGACGATCTCGTGCGCCGGCTCCTGGCTGAGCATGACCCGCACGCCGGGGGCGTGTTCGTGGAAGGTACGCAGCACCCGCGGCACCAGCGAGGAGGCGATGGAATCCAGGAAGGCCAGCCGCACCACACCGGTGTCCGGGTCCAGCACGCCGGCGAGGTCGGCCAGCAGTTGGTCGTACCTCGTGGTGAGGTCGCGCGCGGCGGCGAGCACGAGCTGACCGGTGGGGGTGGGATGCACACCGTCGGACGCGCGCTCGAACACCCGGGTGCCGAGCTCGGCCTCCGTCCGGGCCAGTGCGCGCGACAGGGTGGGCTGGCTGGTGTGGAGGACCGCGGCGGTGTCGGTGACGTGCTGGTGGTCGGCGAGGGCGACCAGCCAGGCCAGATCGCGAAGCTGCACGGCGTCATCATACGCTTCATGCATGGATCATCGTCGTTCTCGACATTGGACGTATGGCCCGCGGTGACGCACAGTCGAAGATATGTCCGCCGTCGTGGAGACACCCACCGAGCAGGGCCACCAGCCGGGGACGGCGGGCTACCGGCGTGTCGTCGGAGCGTTGTTCGCGGCCGGGGTGGCGACCTTCGCCCTCATCTACAGCACGCAGGCCATCCTCCCCGAACTCGCCCACCGGTTCGCGGTGTCCACCACGGCCAGCACTCTGACCGTGTCCCTGACCACCGTCGGGCTGGGCATCATGTTGCTGGTAGCCGGTCCCCTGTCCGACGTCGTGGGGCGTACCCGGCTCATCCACCTGTCGCTGGTCGCCTCCGCCGTGGTGGCGGTGGCCGGAGCGCTGGCGCCGAGCTGGCCGGCGCTGCTGGCGTCCAGGCTGGCCGAGGGTGCCGTGCTCGCCGGGCTCCCCGCCGTGGCCACCGCCTACCTGCGGGAGGAGCTGCACCCGTCCACCCATGCCCGCGCCGCCGGCCTGTACGTCGGCGGGACGGCGCTCGGTGGCATGGTCGGCCGGCTGCTGACCGCGTCGGTGGCCGAGTTCGCCGGGTGGCGGTGGGCGCTCGCCTCGACCGCCTGCCTCGGCCTGGTGTGCGCGCTCGCCGTACGATCCCTGCTTCCGCCGTCCCGGCACTTCCTTCCCCGGCCGACCGGTCTGCGTGCGCTGGCCCGGACCAGCCTGCGGGCGGTGACCGACCCCGGCCTGCTCGCGCTGTACGGCGTGGGCGGCTGCTCGATGGGCGCGCTGGTCGCGGTGTTCAACACGATGGGCTTCCGGCTCACCGACGGGCCGTTCGGCCTCGGACTGGGCGCCGCCGGTCTGGTGTTCCTCGTCTACCCGGTCGGGTCGCTCAGCTCGACGGCGTTCGGGCGGCTGGCCGACACGTACGGGCGGCGCACCGTGCTGCCGCTGGCCTGCCTGCTGGCCGTGGCCGGCGCGCTGCTCACGCTGTCGTCGTCGCTGGCGCTCGTGATCGCCGGCCTCGCGGTGTTCACCGGCGGGTTCTTCGCCGTGCACGGTGTGGCCAGCGGGTGGGTTCCGGCGCGGGCGCACGCCGGCGGGGTGTCCACCGGCCAGGCCGCGTCGCTGTACCTCTTCACGTACTACCTGGGTTCGTCGGTGTTCGGCTCCGTCGCCGGGCGCGCCTGGACCGGTGCCGGGTGGCCGGGGGTGGTGGCTCTGGCCACCGTGCTGCTGGCCGCCACCGGAGCGCTCACGTTGCTGCTGCGCCGCACCCCCGCCCTGGTGGGTGGATCCCGCTGAGGGCGGCCGCACACGTCGTCGTCAGCGGGACAGTTTCGCTATGCCCAGCAGGGCTTCCGGCTTGTGATCCGGATCCCGGAACACATAACCGTCCCGCTTGCGGTCCGCCCGGCCCTCGTACTGGTGCACCACCTCGCGCAGCCGCGCGGCGTCGTAGACGAGCAGCAGGTCGAGCCGGACCGGTGCGCCGTGAACGGCGATCGAGGAGTGGTAGAAACCCCAGCTCATCGCTCCGAACAACCGCATCCGCGACGTGACCTTGCGCCGGAACGCGAAGAAGTCGATGCGCTTGTTCTGCAGGTTGTCGTAGCGGTCGCCCGCCCGCGCGGGGTCGTAGCGGTCGGTGCCCAGGCGCCGGATGATCTCGACCAGCTCGTCAACGCTGCGTCCAGGATGGTGCTGGGCGCCGATCCCGCGTACGACCACGGAGCGGCCGAGGAAGTGCCTGCGCAACTCGGCGTCCACGACTCTGCCGACGCCCCGGTGGTCGGGTTCGGTGTCAACCCGGTATTGCGGTACGTCGATGTCGAACACCACGGCCCGCCCGGGGGCACGGTCCTCCGGTGTGGGGCCGGAGTCGCGGTGATCGCTCACCGGACCAGGATGCCCGAACCTCCCCCGGCAGAGGGAGTGGTTTCCTCCGCGCGGGCAGGGCGACCGCCGCGGCCCGGCTGGGATGGTCGGGCCATGAGCGCTTCCGTAGCCGTTGGTTCCAAGGAGTCCGGCCTGTCCTCGCGGCTGCGCGCCGCCTGGCGCGCGGCCCACGATCCGGTCCCCGGTGTCCCACGCTGGGTCCGGATCGCCGCGTACGCCGTGCCCTTCACCGTGCTGCCGTCCGGCCTGTGGCGCGTCGCCGCGGTCACCTTCCACCTGCCCATCGTCACCGATCCGCCGCGTGGCGGGCACACGCTGGGCATGCCGGACGAGGCGTACGTCGTCGTGTTGTCGGCGGTGTCGGAACTGCTGGCGTTCACCGCGGTCGGCCTGGTCGCCCGCTGGGGTGAGGTCTTCCCGTGGTGGGTCCCCGGGCTTCGTGGCCGGCGGGTGCCGACCGCCGCCGCCGTCGTACCGGCCGCACTCGGCGCCACCGTGCTCACCGTGTTGTGGACCAAGGTGTTCGCCGGCCTGCCCGCCTCGCTGCGAGAGCCGGCACCGCCGGGCGACCCGATCGCCGAGCACGGCTGGCGGCTCGTCGTGTTCGTCGGCAGCTACGCCCCGCTGCTGCTGTGGGGGCCGCTGCTCGCGGCCGTCACCGTCGCGTACTGGCGGCGCCGGACCGGCCGATCCGAGGAGGAGTGACCGCAGGTCAAAACGGGCTCAGACGAACTGCTCGTCGACGAAGCACCAGCGCCAGTCCTCGCCGGGTTCGTACGACGCGACGATCGGGTGCTCCACCTCCTCCGCGTGCGCGCGGGCGTGCCGCAGTGGCGAGGAGTCGCAGCAGCCGACGTGGCCGCAGGTCAGGCACAGCCGCAGGTGCACCCACGGCGAGCCCATTCGCAGGCACTCCTCACACCCGGTGGGTGTGCGGGGTTCGACCGGACGGATCTGTTCCAGATGGGGATCCACCGTCACCGGCATGTCGTATCTCCGTTCCTCCGTTGGGGTTCAGGCCGCTTCGGGCCGGGCCGCCGAGGTGGGGTTCTGGTAGGTGACGGCGATCTCGCCGTCGTGGGCGTCGACGGTGATCACCGCCCCGTCGTGGACGTCGCCGGCGATCAGGGTGCGGCCGATCCGGGTCTCCACCTCCCGGGAGATGAACCGCCGCAGCGGACGCGCGCCGTAGATCGGGTCGAATCCCTCCGCCGCGATCAGCCGGCGGGCCTGTTCGGTGACGTCGAGGGTGATCCGCCGGTCGGCCAGGCGGGCCCGCAGCTCGTCGAACATCAGCTCCACGATCTGCTCGATCTCGGCCTCGGTGAGCGGCTTGAACAACACGATCTCGTCCACCCGGTTGAGGAACTCCGGCCGGAACCGCGACCGCAGGTCGGCCATCACCCGCGCCCGGGCGTCCGGGGCAATCTCACCCTTAGCGGTCGCGCCTTCGAGGAGGTACTCCGACCCGACGTTCGACGTCATGATGATGACCGTGTTGCGGAAGTCCACCGTGCGGCCCTGGGCGTCGGTGAGCCGGCCGTCGTCGAGCACCTGCAACAACAGGTTGAACACGTCGGGGTGCGCCTTCTCGATCTCGTCGAACAACACCACCGAGTACGGCTTGCGGCGCACCGCCTCGGTGAGCTGGCCGCCCTCCTCGTAGCCGACGTAGCCGGGGGGCGCGCCGACCAGCCGGGACACCGTGTGGCGCTCCTGGTACTCGCTCATGTCGATCCGGACCATGTTGTCCTCGGTGTCGAACAACGCCCGCGCAAGAGTCTTCGCCAGCTCGGTCTTACCGACACCGGTCGGCCCGAGAAAGATGAACGACCCGATCGGGCGGGCCGGGTCCTTGATACCCGACCGCGCCCGGATAACCGCGTCCGCGACGAGGTTGACCGCCTCGTCCTGGCCGATCACCCGCTCGTGCAGCACCTGGTCCAGGGTCAGCAGCTTCTCGCGTTCACCTTCCTGCAGGCGGCTCACCGGAATGCCGGTCCACCGGGACACGATGGAGGCGATCTCCTCCTCGGTGACCACCTCCCGCAACAGCCGCCGCTCACCCAGCCTCTCGGTCAGCTGCTCCTCCTCGCCATGCAACCGGCGTTCCAGCTCCGGCAGCCGGCCGTGGCGCAGTTCCGCGGCCCGGTTCAGGTCGTAGTCACGCTCGGCCTGCTCGGCGTCGCGGCGTACCTGCTCGATCTCCTGCCGTAGCTCCTGCACCCGCCGCAGCGCCTGGCGTTCGGCCTCCCACTGCGCGCGCATCGCGTCCGCCTGCGCGTGCAGGTCGGCGAGCTCCCGCCGCAGCTGTGTCAACCGCTCCTTACTCGGGGCGTCGGACTCCTTCGCCAGCGCGGCTTCCTCGATCTCCAGCCGGCGCACCCGCCGGGTCAGCTCGTCGAGTTCGGCCGGCATGGAGTCGATCTCCGTCCGCAGCATCGCGCACGCCTCGTCCACGAGGTCGATCGCCTTGTCCGGCAGGAACCGGTCGGAGATGTAACGGTGGCTGAGCACGACGGCCGCGACCAGGGCGGCGTCCTGGATCGTCACGCCGTGGAACACCTCCAGCCGCTCCCGCAGCCCGCGCAGGATGGAGATCGCGTCCTCCACCGACGGCTCGTCCACCATCACCGGCTGGAACCGGCGTTCCAGGGCGGCGTCCTTCTCGACGTTCTTGCGGTACTCCTCCAGCGTGGTGGCGCCGATCATGTGCAGCTCGCCGCGGGCCAGCATCGGCTTCAGCATGTTCCCCGCATCCATCGCCCCCTCGGCCGCACCCGCACCCACCACGGTGTGCAACTCGTCGACGAACAAGATGATGCGCCCCTCGGCGGCACGCACCTCGTTCAGCACCGCCTTGAGGCGTTCCTCGAACTCACCGCGATACTTCGCACCGGCGACCAGCGCACCCATGTCCAGCCCGAAGACCACCTTGTTGCGCAGGCCTTCCGGTACGTCGCCATTGGCGATCCGCTGTGCCAGCCCCTCCACGATCGCGGTCTTCCCGACCCCGGGATCTCCTACCAGGACAGGATTGTTCTTCGTCTTCCGGGACAGGATCTGGATCACCCGCCGGATCTCCGCGTCCCGGCCGATCACCGGGTCCAGCCGGCCGGCCGCGGCGTCGGCCACCAGGTCGCGGCCGTACTTCTCCAGCGCCTCGTACGCCGCCTCCGGCTGGGCCGAGGTGACCCGCTGGTTGCCCCGGATCCGGGTGAGTGCCGCGAGGAACCGGTCCCTGGACAGGCCGAGGTCGTGCAACATCCGGCCCGAGGCGCTGGCCGGCCCCTCCTCCAGCAGCGCCACCACGAGATGCTCCACCGAGACGTACTCGTCCTTGAGCCGTTTGGCCTCCCGGTCGGCGGAGTCCAGCAGCCGGGCCAGCCGCTGGGTGACGTACACCTGTCCCGGTTCCGCACCCGGCCCGCCGACCCGCGGCCGGCGTTCCAGCTCGTCCTCCACCTGCTTGCGCAGCAGGTCCGGGTCCACACCAGCCTGCCCGAGCAGCCGGGGCACCAGGCCCTCGGGCTGGTCGAGCAGGGACAGCAGCAGGTGGTCGCCGTCGACCTCGGTGTGCCCGAACCGCAACGCGGCGGACTGCGCCTCCTGCAGTGCCTCCTGGCTCTTCTGGGTCAACCGGTTCGGGTCCACGTGGTGCCTCCGTAGCGTCGGGCGGCGCGTTCGGCCGCCTCCAGTTCGGTGATGCGGTCCAGCAGGTCGAGCACCACGCCGATGCCCGCGTAGTTGAGGCAGAAGCCGGCCCGCAGCCGCTGGATCCGCGCTGCCCGGGCGACCTGGGCGGGCGCGAAGTGCAGCCGCCCGGTCGGGTCGGCGTCCGCGTCCAGCAGGCCGAGCACCACCAGCCGGCGTACGTGGTCCGGGTGCAGGCTCACCCTGGCGGCGAACTCCTCCAGGTCGAGGTGTTCCTCCCGGCGGACCCGCACACGGACGAGTGCGAACGTCATCGGGGCCTCCCTACGCGCGCGTCGAACCCGGACGCCCGGGCCAGCTCCGACCACAGCCGGCGTTCCTCTTCGGTCGGGTGCGGCGGCACCCTGATCCGGACCTCCGCGTAGAGGTCACCCGGTTGGCCTCGCGGGTTCGGCATCCCCCTGCCGCGTAGCCGCAGCGACCTCCCGCCGGAGGTGCCCGGCGGCACCCGGACCTTCGCCTCACCGCCCGGGGTGTCGACCGCGACGGTGGCGCCGAGGGCCGCCTCCCACGGAGCGAGCGGCAGGTCGAGGTGCAGGTCGCGCCCACGTACGCGGTAGCGGGAGTGCGGGCGGAGGCGGACCACGAGGTAGAGGTCGCCGGGCGGCGCGCCGTCGGTCCCCCGCCCGCCCTGGCCGGCCAGCCGGATCCGCTGCCCGTCGGTGACGCCGGGCGGAACGTTCACGTCGTAGCGCCGGGTGCCGCCCTGCCCTGACAACGTCGACAACGTCATCGACCGGGGACCGCCCCGGTAGGCGTCCTCGACCGTCAGCGGGAGCTCGGCCTCCTGGTCCGCGCCCGGGACCGGACCGAAGCCGCGACCGCCCCGGCCGGCCCGTCCACCGCCGGCACGACCTGCCCGCCGCCCCCCGAACATGCCGCTCAGCAGGTCCTCCAGGTCGACCTCCTCGCCCTCACCGCCGAAGCCCTCGAAACCGCCGCGCTCCTCGAAACCGCCGAACCTGCCGGGCCCGGGCCCGCCACCGCGAGCTCCCGCGCCCGCCCGGGCACGTGCCTGTGCCCTGACCCAGGTGTCCGGGTCGACGTCGTCGGGCACCCGCCGGAAGTCCGCGCCGAACACGTCGTACCGCTTGCGCAGATCGGGATCGGACAGCACGTCGTACGCCTCCGAGACGTCCTTGAACCGGTCCTCGGCACCGGGATCCTTGTTGACGTCGGGATGGTTCTCCCGCGCCAGCCGCCGGTAGGCGCGCTGGATCTCCTCCCGGGTGGCCGTCCGGGGTACCCCGAGAATTCGGTAGAAATCGCGGTCGGCCATCACACCTGCCCTCACGCCGCCTTCGTGGCCACCACCACGCCCGCCGGTCGCAGCTGCCGCTCCCCCTCGCCGTAGCCGGGACTCACGACGTCCAGCACCGTCCCCGCCGGCACTTCCGCACTGGGCACGGTGGCCACCGCCTCGTGCCGGGCCGGGTCGAACACCGTGCCCACCTCGTCGTCCTGGCGTGGGTAGCCGAGGCCGGCGAGCACCGCGACCGCCTGCTCCAGAACGGCCCGAACGCCTTCCAGCAAGGACCCCTGCTCTCCCTGGTCCCCCTGCGCGCCCTGCGCCGCCTGCGCGTGCGACACCGCCCGGTCGAGGTTGTCCACGACGGAGAGCCACTGCGCGGCCTGGCTCGCCGTGACCTCGGCGCGCTGCCGGTCGAGCTCACGGGCGTACCGCTTGCGCTGGTTGTCGGCGTCGGCCAGGGCACGCTGCCACCGGTCCTCGAAGTCGGCCGCGCGGGCCCGCGCCTCCGCCAGGGCGGCGTCGCCGGCAGCACCCATCCCGGCGCCTACCTCAGTGCCCCCGGTGCCCTCGGCACCCTCGGCACCCTCGGCACCCTCGGCGCCCTCGACACCCGCCTCGAGATCTCGCCGGTGCCGCGGCGTGTGTTCGGTCATCGCAGGCCCTTGTCCCGTCCGCGGTGCGAGCGTTGTGTGTAGGTACGTCCGTACGTCAGTCGGTGGTGAACTCCGCGTCGATCACGTCCTCGTCCTCGGTCGCTCCACGCTGCCCGGGCACACCTTGACCACCGGGACCGCCCGGTCCGCCGGCATCCGGGCCCCCGGTCCCTTCGGGCCCGCCCGCTTCGCCGCCGGTTCCCGCGGTGCTCAGGCTGTGGTAGATCTGCTGCAGCTCACCGGTCAGCGACCGCAGCCGTTCCAGCGGAGCGCTGTCGTCCTTGACCGCCTGACGGGCATCGCCCAGCAGGAGTTGGGCCCGTGCGCGTTCGTGTTCGGGTGCGGTGTCGCCGAGTTCGCCCAGCCGGCGTTCGACCTGGTAGGCCGCCGTGTCCAGACCGTTGCGGGCGTCCACCACCTCCCGGATCCGGTTGTCGTCGGCGCGGTAGCGCTCGGCGTCGGAGACCATCCGGTCCACCTCGGACTTGTCCAGGTTGGAGCTCTCGCTGATGGTGATCGCCTGCTCGGCCCCGGTGGCCTTGTCGCGGGCGGAGACGTTCAGGATGCCGTTGGCATCGACGTCGTAGGTCACCTCGATCTGGGGTTCGCCGCGCGGCGCCGGGCGGATGTTCTCCAGCCGGAACCTCCCGAGCACGCGGTTGTCGCTCGCCCGCTCACGTTCGCCCTGCAACACCACCACGTCGACCGCGGACTGGTTGTCCTCGGCCGTGCTGAACGTCTCCGTGCGCCGTGCCGGGATGGTGGTGTTGCGGTCCATCACCTTCGTCATCACCCCGCCCAGGGTCTCGATCCCGAGCGAGAGCGGGGTGACGTCGAGCAGTACGACGTCCTTCATCTCGCCCTTGAGGACCGCCGCCTGGATGGCCGCGCCGATGGCGACCACCTCGTCGGGGTTGACGGTCATGTTCGGGTCCTTGCCCCCGGTCATCCGCCGCACCAGGTTCTGCACCGCGGGCATCCGGGTGGCGCCGCCGACCAGGATCACCTCGTCGATGTCGTCGGCGGTGACCTTCGCATCAGCCATCGCCTGCTCCACCGGGCCCCGGCAACGTTCGACCAGATCATGGGTGATCTCCTCGAACGTCGACCGCATCAACGTCGTGTTCAGATGCTTGGGGCCGGTGGCGTCGGCGGTGATGAACGGCAGGTTGATCGTGGTCTGGGTGACCGAGGACAGCTCGACCTTCGCCTTCTCCGCGGCCTCGAACAACCTCTGCAGTGCCTGCGGGTCCCGGCGCAGGTCGATCCCGTCGGTGCGCTGGAACTCGTCGGCCAGGTAGTCGACCACCCTGCGGTCGAAGTCGTCGCCGCCGAGGTGGGTGTCGCCCGCGGTGGCACGCACCTCCACCACGCCGTCGCCGACGTCGAGCAGGCTGACGTCGAACGTCCCGCCACCCAGGTCGAACACCAGGACGGTCTCGTGTCCCTTCTTGTCCAGCCCGTACGCCAGTGCCGCCGCCGTCGGCTCGTTGATGATCCGCAGCACCTCGAGACCCGCGATCCGCCCCGCGTCCTTGGTGGCCTGGCGCTGCGCGTCGTTGAAGTACGCCGGCACCGTGATGACCGCCTCGTTCACCTTCTCACCGAGGAACTTCGCCGCGTCCTCGGCGAGCTTGCGCAGCACCAGCGCGGAGATCTCCTCCGGGGAGTACATCTTTCCGTGCACGTCGAACCGCACCGCGCCGTCCGGGCCGGCCACCACGTCGAACGACACCGCGTGGATCTCGCTGCTCACCTCGTCGAACCGCCGCCCGATGAACCGCTTCGCGGAGGTGATCGTGCCCTTCGGGTTCAGGATCGCCTGCCGGCGGGCCAGCTGGCCCACCAGCCGCTCGCCCTGTTCGGTGAAGGCCACCACCGACGGTGTCGTCCGCTGGCCCTCGGCGTTCGGGATCACGGTGGCCGTTCCGTCGACCACCGCGGCGATCACCGAGTTCGTCGTACCCAGGTCGATTCCAACCGCTTTCGCCATGGTGTCCGTCCTCACGTGGGGTCTCGGTCCAGTGTTCGCCGCCCGCGCGGACAACGACAGACGCAGCGGCCCGAGTGGGATCCAAGTGGGATCCAAGTACCCGTCGGACCGGGACCGCGAGGCTGCAGGGCTCCTGTGTTCCGGGACCTTCGGGTTCACCCAAGTGGGGTGGCGCGAAGTGCCGCCCGCGCTCGCACGCTGGAGCACGTACGCCACCCGTCGCGAACCCGGTCCCCCACGGGCGATCGAGCCACGGGGCACGGAGTTCACCCCGTCCGGGTGAGGTGGCCGGCCGGGGTCTGCACGCAGCGTGGTGTGTGGACCCCTCCGTCGAACGGAGGGCGCGAACCACCAGGGGGTTATGGGCCATGACTGAACACGGCGACATGGGCACGCCGGCGCAGGAAGGGCGCCAGCGGGCACAGCAGGCACAGGGCCAAGCCGAGGGGATGCGCGAGCAGGCGCAGGGCCAGGCCCAGCAGGCGCGTGACACCGGGCGTGACATGGGGCGTGGTGACTCCGGACGTGACACGGGGCGCGACACGGGCCAGACCAAGCAGGCGGAGGCCCAGGCCACCGTGCCCAAGGCCCGCCGGTCCGCCGAGGCCGAAGCCGAGGGGCGAGGTGGCCGGATGAGCACCATGCCCGAGGCGGTCGGGGGCACCGGCTGGCTGGTCTATGCCGGGGTCGTCCTCATCGTCCTGGGATGTCTGCAGGCGATCTGGGGATTCACCAGCCTGTTCAAGACGACCTACTTCCTGGTCGCCAGCAGCGGACTGGTCATCCCCTGGGGCTACACCGCCTGGGGATGGTTCCACATCGGGCTGGCCGCCCTGCTCGTGATCACCGGTCTCGCGCTGCTCGCGGGACAGACCTGGGCACGGTACGTCGGTATCGCGATCGCGGCCGTCTCGCTGCTCGCGAACTTCCTTTCGCTCGCGGCGTTCCCGATCTGGTCGGCCATCATGATCGCGGTCGACATCCTCGTCATCTACGCCCTGTCGGTGCACGGCCGGGAACTCTCGGCGATGCGTGACTGACCTGGGCGAAACACCAGCAACACAAGCAACACAAGCACCACCGGGACGGCTCCGCGAGATCGGAGCCGTCCCGGTCGCTGTGTGTCCGTGGCGAAACGTGTGGCGGTCAGCGCAGCAGGTCGATCTGCAGGGCGCGGGCGATCGCCTCTCGCCGCGACGTCACCCCGAGCTTGCGGTAGAGCGTGCGCAAGTGTGACTTGACAGTGTTCACCGACAGGCACAGGTCCTGGGCGATCTCCTCGTTGGTCAGGTGCGAGGGCAGGTAGCGCAGGACCGCGCGCTCGCTCGCGGTGAGCCGGATCGCCTGCTCGGCCGGCTTGGCCTTCCACCCGGCCGCGGGGGCCACGTCGAACCGGTGCAGCAGCGCACTGCGGAACGCCGCGTGGCGGCCCTCCGGCGCCACGACTACCGTGAGCAGTGCGCGTACTCCCCGGCCCGCGTCCAGGAAGACCCGGACCAGGTAGTCGCGCTCGGCCAGCGCCAGCGCGCGTTCGAGATACTCACCCGCCGGCGCCTGCGCGCCCAGCCGGCGCTGCGCGGTCGCCGCGACGAGCAGGGCGCCCACGGTGTCCAGCGGCCGCGCGGGAGACCTGTCGGCGTCCAGGCACGGCGCCACGGCGGCGAGCGCTCCGGCGGAGTCACCGGCGGCCAGCAACGTGCGTCCTTCGGCGACGAGTACGGCCGTCGGCGGGCCGGCCGGGCCGGCCGGCCCGCCCGTCGCGGGAGCGGATCCGGCCCGCAGGCCGGCGAGGATCTCGGTCGCCCGCTCGGTGGCGCCTTCGTGGGTGGAGATCTCCACCTCGAGCAGCGTGGCCGCCTGGTCGACCACCGGATGCAGCCGGCCGGCGGCGTCCCTGGTCGCGGCGAGTTCGGTGCGCGCCGCGCCGAGATCGCCACGGTGGAACAGGATCCGGGCGCGGAGCACTCCGAGCAGATCCCCCAGCGGGGGATCGGCCGGATCGTCGGCGGCCGCGGAACTCCGCAGGCCGATCCGGTCGGCCGGACCTGCCGCCGCGTGGCCGTCGTGAGCCGGCCCGGTCGGGTCAGTGGGATCGGTGGGGTCGGTGGGATCGGTGGGATCGCTGGCGGGGCCGGTGGAGTGTTCGAGGAGGGCCCAGGCCTGGTCCAGCCGGTCCCGTTCGAGCTCGATCGCCGCGCTGGCCAGATTCCGTACGAGCGAAGGGCCCGGCCGGATGCCGGGTGCGCGTTCACCGGGTACGCGTTCACCGGGTACGCGTTCACCCGCCGGGCCCGCGTCCGGTTCGGGAGGCCGTTCGGCGTCGTGGTCCGGGCCGGCAGCGTGCAGCGCCTCCTCGGCGGCCGCCAACCTGCCCTCCAGGGCGTTCAGCAGCGCCAGCCAGTCACGCGTACGCCACTCCCAGCGGTGCAGCCCACCCGCGGTCAGCCGGCCGAGAGCGTGCCCGAACGCCTCCTTCGCCTCGGGCAGGGCACCCCGCCAGAGTTCTGCGACCCCGACCCAGTACGCCAGCGCCCCCACGTCGGCCTGACGGTCCGCGGCGACCCCGGCCGTGCGTGCCCGGTCGAGGATTTCACGTCCGCGCACCACGTCCGGTGGGGTGATCCGGCCGCGCAGGCAGGCCTGCCGAAGCCGTAGCTGCGCGGTGCGCAACAGCCGGACGAACGCCTGCCGTACGTCCGGTCCGTCAGCCCCGTCAGCCCCTTCAGCCCCGTCAGCCGGCCGTGCCTCCTCGGCCAGCCGGAGCAGGGCCTCCGCGCCGTCCGGGTCCCCCGCGTTCAGCCGTACGTGCGCGCAGGCGGCGGCCAGGTCGGCGTGCGCCGCGACGTCCTGCGCGGGGATCGACGCCAGCAGCGGCTCGAGCTCGGCGCCCTCGCCGTTGGCGAAGACCCGGTTGCCGTGCCGCCCGAGGATCTCGCCGGTGAGCGCCCAGTCGCGTGCGGCCACCGCACAGCGCACCGCGCCCGCCACCATCCCGGCGTTCGCGTACCACCGGGCGGCGCTGCACCGAAGGTCCGGCTCCCGTGCCGGCCGCTCCCGCCGTAGCCGGTACGTCAGGAACTCCCGCAGCAGCGGCGCGTACGCGAACCACACCCGCCCCGCGCCGACACCGTTGACCAGCGCGTTGTCCCGGTCGAGCTCCTCCAGCGTCCGGGCACCGTCACGCTCACCCGTCATCGCGTCGGCGAGGTCGCCGCACACCGGCTCCACCAGGCAGGTCGCCAGCAGGAACTCACGTACCAGCGGCGGCTGCGGGCGCAGGATCTCGTCGTCGAGGTACCCCGCGACCAGCGGCTCGTCGCCGGTGAAACCCGCCAGGTCCCGGTCCGAGGCCGGCTGCGCGTGCCACCACAGGGCGGCCAGCCGCAGGCCGGTCGTCCAGCCCTCCGTACGCCGCCACACCCGGGAGACCTGGGCATCGTCGGCCTGGACGCCGTACGCCGCCAGCAGGTCGCGGGCCTCCTCGCGAGTACAGGCCAGGTCGGCCGACCCGAGGTCGGCGAGCTCGCCCGCCACCCGCAGCCGGGCCAGGGGAAGCGCCGGCTGCCCACGCCCGGCGAACACCAGGCGCAGACCTGCCGGGCCGTGCCGGAGCACCGTCTCCAGTCCGGCCAGCAGCCGCCAGTCGGTGATCTCGTGCGCCTGGTCCACGATCAGGACCACGGGTTCGCGCAGCCGGCCGACCGCGTCCAGGAACCGCCGCGGAAACTCCTCGGCACCCAGGTCCGCCCCGCCGAGGTCGGCCAGAACGGCGGCGTCCTCGGCATCGCACGCGCGGCGGAGGGACTCCACGACGTACGCCCAGAAGAACTTCGGCTCGTTGTCACCGCTGTCGAACGAAACCCAGGCCGCCCGCTGGTTCACCGACCAGCGCAGCCACGAGGCGAGCAACATCGTCTTGCCGGTGCCGGCGGAGGCGTTCACGACCGTCACCCGGCGCTCCGCGGCCGCGGTCAGCGCGGCGAACAGCCGGGGGCGCGGGAGCACCGGCACCGTCGGCACGGGCAAGGTCACCTTGGCGTCAAGGAAACCTTGCGGTGCGGACGGCGGCGGACGTCGTGCGTGCGGGATCAGCGAGGGTGCCGAGGAGCCCACATCGCCCACCTCGGACCTCGCAGGCATTCCCCTCCCCTTCCGCCCCTGGGGACGCAGCGCCCGCCACACAGTGCGGGGTGGCAGCCGGGCGAACCTTCTTCGACTATGGCCCGCGACCGCCGGGTCGCGGGCCTTTTTCACATTGTTTCCCGGCGCTGGACCCAGCCGGAATGACGATCACCAATAGTTCGGCAAAGGACATGCGATGACAATTCGGGGCCGACCGGGAACGGGACTTCCGGTCATCTTCAACCCCTTGTGCACAAGGCGATCTTCAGGCGATGCGGCAGCAGTGGAACCGGACGAAACTCGCTTGGGAATCCGTACGGCTCTTGTGTCGAACCCCGATGGAATGCGCCCTACCAAATGCGCAGGTGTGGAATTCCCGTCCGGACGAGGAAACGTGCGTCGTCAGGAATTCGCGCACCTGTGAGGCCGTAAGAAGGAGCCTCAGTCAGGGCGATCGTCCCGGTCCGGCCGGCGCCGGAACATCCCCTCCCAGCGCTCACGCGGCAGGTGACCCTCGCGCGGTGCGTACTCGTCCCGCACCTCGTGTTCTTCGTCCGCTCGGCGACCCTCGTCCGCGGGGTCGTCGCCGTACGCCGGCTCGTCGCGCGACACGTCCTCGCCGACCGCCGGCCCGTCGCCGAACGAGAGATCGTCGCGCACCGAGGCGTCGCGGGCCAGGTCGTCGCGTACGACAGGTTCGACAAAGGGGGGCGGCTCGTCGCCGATGGCGCCCGGACCGGCCGGGCCACGCGGCAGACCGGGCGGCTCCGGCGCCTCGCGGCCGGCGAACGCCGCCACGTCCGGCAGCCCCGTCGAGCGGGCCAGCCGCGCGCGAAGCTCCTCACCGACCCGCGTACCGATCTCGTCCACCCCGAAGTCCGGCCGGCGAAGGGAGGTCGTGGCGTCGCGTTGTTCCTGGGAGAGCTCGGGTCCGCAGTCGCCCAGCCGCGGGCTGCCCGGGTCACGGGGGTCGACGAGCACGAACGCCGTCGGCGACAGCGCCTGCAGGAACGCGGGCTCCACGCTGAACTCGTACACCCGCTGGTAGCCCATCGCCTGGCCCTCGGTGGTGGCGGACTGTTCGGAGCGGGTGGTTCCGGTGGTCGCCGACGTGCTCCGTCCGGTCGAGGTCGACGACTGATCCATCCTGGTGCGGGCGCCGGAGTCGTGCGGGAAGTCCATCAGCGCGCCGTAGTGGTACTCCCGGCTGCGCGACCACTGCTTTCCGCTCGTCTTCGCCTGCTGGTCGCTCACGCTGTCGGCCCGGGACGTGCCGATCGTGGTGGCCAGGGCGGCGCTGCGCGACACCGTGAACTGGCTCAGCACCAGCCGGTGGTCGCGGCCGATGAACGCCGCTGCCTGCTCGGCCTCCCGCGCGTTGCCGAGCCGCAGGAACATCACCGCCTCGCCGCCGCCGAGCACCTCCACCGCGTCCTCGCGCAGGTGCCGGAAGAGCAGCACGAGGCGGACACCACGGCGGCGGGCGAGCCGGTCCAGGCGTTCGAGGTGCGTACGACGGAACCGGTCCGCGCCGACCAGCGCCACCACCTGGCCGGACCACGTGTCACCTTCCTCCTCACCACGCTCGGCACGCAGGCGGTACAGCAGCACCTGGAACACCACGTGGGCGAGCAGGTCGCCGGCGAGGTCGCCGACGCGTTCGGACAGCTCCCAGACCTTCAGGGCGGGAGCTGCGGCCGCGCCGGGCGACGACTCCGCCCGGGATTCGGACTCCAGCGCCGCGAGCCGCCGCAACGCCGCGGCCAGCCGGAACAACCGGGCCTCGGTGGACCGCCGGGCGCCCTCGCCCAGCAGGCCGGCCAGCCGGTCGTACTCCTCCCGCGTCAGGTCCTGCGGGCACGCCTCCTGGTAGGCGACCACGCGGACCGACGCGTGCAGCCGGGTGAAGGTCAGCGGGCCGCGCAGGCAGCCGCAGACCTGCTCGATCAGCGTGGCGTCCAGGGTGCGGTCACCGCCCGGGCCGCGTTCGCGTTCGGTCACGTGCACCGCCTCCGCGACCACCCCGCCGACGTCCTCCGCGGACAGTCCGGCGAGCAGGTCGAGCGCGGCCAGGCCGTCGGGAAGCAGAACCTCCTCGACCTCCCGGCGATCCTCGCGCGCCCGCCGGGTCACCGGGTGGGAGATCCCGTCCTGGGACAGGTCCACCACCGTGATCTGGGCACCGGTGTCCAGCAGCGAACCCGCCACGCTCAGCAGCAACGCGCCCGCGCCCTCGGGATCACCGCCGTAGACGTCGACGCGATGCGTGGTCACCGGACGCACCGGCTCCCAGCGCTGGGGGCGTTCGGCGGCCGAGCGGACGCGTTCGTGTTCTGCCCGCCGGCGTGCCCAGTCGCGGGTCTGGGCGAGCACCGGACCCTGGTCGGCGAGTACGGTCCGCCGCCAGCGGCGGTAGCGCAGGTCGCTCCACCACGGCAGGGCGAGCGGCCGGACGGTGAAGTAGCCGACGACTGCCGTACCCACGCCGAGCGTCCCGGTCGTCCAGTGCCCGACGTCGCCGGACAGCGCCGTGGACATCCAGGTCGCACCGCCGCACAGGGCGAGCCCGCAGACCCGGCGTACGTGCGACCACCAGCCCAGCGGGGTGCGGTCGCGGCGACCGGCCAGCCTGGTCAGCCACGGCGCGTCGGCGGGCGGGAGTCCGGGCGGCTGGTCGGCGAACGGCCGCGGCGGGGCCACCTCGGGTGCCCGCAGCTCCCAGCCCCACCGCTCGCCGATCACCGGTCCGCGTCCCGGTCGGCGCCGCCGTCCGGCCTGGCCGGCCAGTCGGCGAACAACCCGGCGCCCGAACCCAGCTCGGCCAGCTCGCGTTCGGCCCGGGCCGACTCCTCCGCCGCGACCCGGCCGCGCTCGTCCCGCTCGGCGTCGTCGGCGGGAGCGAACCTGCGCGCACATCCGCAGCAGTGGAGGACGCCGTACGCCGACCATTCGCCGCAGCCGCCGCAGTGCCGGCACTCCAGCCAGGTACGGCGTTCCTCGATCACCTGGCGGAGGGCGACCGCGCGTTCCCAGCGTTCGCGGCTCTGCGCCAGCACCCGCGACAGGTCAGCGTCGGGCAACGTCCGCGCACCGGCCGCCCGCGCGGCGTCCACCACCCGGCGCAGCGCCCGGCGGGCCCGGATGGACGCCGCCTGCTCCGGCCCCACGGTGACCACCAGTGGGTACCACCCGAGGACCACCAGCAGCAGCGAGTCGCCGCCCGGATGCCTCCACTGCCGGCGCAGCACCGGCAGCCCGGGCTCGGCGTCGGCCTCGGCGTTGACCACCTGCCAGGTGCGGTCGCCCCGCCCGGGCCGGATCTCGCCGGTGCCGCTGTCGTGTCCGTCATCTCCGTGATCTGTGTCGCGGCCGGCCTGGCCGCGTACCGCCCGGTCGAGGAGCTCGCGATGGCGCTCGTCCAGGTGCGGAACGGGCAAAACCAGATGCGCGTACGAACGACCGACCCACGGCTTGCGGGCGGACTCGCGGTCGGAGCTGCGAGCGGAGTCTGCCGTGCCCCGGACGAGCGAGCGCGGCAGACCGGCCGGTCGGCCGCGCGCCGGCGTGTGGGTCACCCCGGTCTTCATCCGCCTCACCCCGTGACGAAGCCGGCCGTCGGGCCGTGGCGGCGGCCTGGCCGGCCGGTGAAGCGCCAGGGCCCGACGGCGAGGAACTTTCGCACAAGGTACCCCGATTTCGGCCCGCACGAGACGTATGACCGGCCTGTCGGGGAGACCCGCCGGGAGGGCTGCGAAGCATCCGCGCGAGTGTCCCGAACGGCCCGGCCGGGCGCCGTGACAGCAGGGTCGGACACCGCGCCGACAGGTGCTCGGGAGCGCCTCGGAGGCGGCTTGACAGAGGGTCACAGGTGCACGAGGCTGCCCGGGACCAAGCGGTCAAACCTTCGCAATCCAACAGCTTTTCGCAGGTGGGAGGAACGTTCGATGAAGGACGTCCAGAAGGGCCGGAAGTCATGGCTGGAGCGGCTCACCTCGCCGCCTGAGGAGGGCGAGGACAACGAGCAGTACGACGACCAGACCCAGGCGTTCCAGCCGTTCCCGCCCGACGGTGGGCCGCGGGAGGGGAGCTCGGGTGACGAGCACCCGGAGGACCAGCGCCCCGAGGACCGGCGACCAGAGGACCGCGGCGGCCAGGACCACTCCCCCGAGTACGGCCGGCGGCCCGAGCCGGGCCACGACCAGGAGCGCCAGGCGTTCGGTCCCGGACCGCACCAGCAGGGATCCCGGGTCGCCGGCGCCGAGGGCAGGCAGCCGGACGACTTCGATGCCGCGTTCCACCCGCGCGGACTCCGTACTCCCCCCAGCGACTTCCGCACCGGGCCGCAGGATCGGGTTCGCTCGATGGGCCGGTCCCCGCAGGCACCCGGTGCGTTCCGCCCCGCAGGCGGCGACGCGGAGGCATCCGAGCGGCCGGGGTTCCGGCGCACCCAGCCAGGCTCGGTAGGTGAGCCCGCCTGGGGCGGTGAGCCGCCGCAGGCTCCCGGCGGTGGCGCGTTCGGGCGGCACGACGCCGAGCGGCCCGAAACCGGGCCGGACGACGCCGAGCACCGCGAGACCGAACGAACCGACGCCGAGCGTCCCGAGACCGGGCCGGCCGACGTGAGCCGACCCGACCCGGACCGACCGGACACCGACCGGCCCGACACCGGGCTCGGCGAGCCGCAGGGCCACGCACCGGCGGACCGCGAACAGGAGGCAGCAGTGGACGAGGTGACCGAGCGCCCGTTCACCGGCCGGGCCGACTCGCCCGAAACAACCGGACGCGAGCGGGACAGCTGGGCCCGGCCGGCCGGAGACCACAGCTCCGCGGTCGCGGACTCGAAGCCGGGCCGTGACCGCCAGGACGGCCCGGACAGCTCCGATGGCCCAGATGTCCCGGCTCTTCCGGACACTTCGGACGTTCCGAACCACTCGTACGGCTCGGACGAGTCGGACCGGCAGTTCGGCGACCGCGCCGGAACCGACCGGGACGACGCGCTGCCCAGCGGCATCGGTTCGGACGAGGGGCTCGCAGGCGACGGCGCCGGCCCGGACGACTCGGTGAACGGCCATGCGGAGCGGGACGACGCCGAACACCGGCGCCGGATCGACGATCTCCAGCAGCGGTGGCTGGACGCCCAGGCCAAGCTCCTGGACGACCCGCGCGACGCCGCGCACGAGGCCGGCCTGCTGGTCGGTGAGGCCATGGTGTTCGTCACCTCGACGTTCACCGAGCACCGGGAGCGGATCGAGCGCGACTGGCGCGACGACGCCGATCTCGGCACCGACGAGCTACTGTCGATCATGCGCCGTTACCGCAGCTTGTTCCGGTCTGTCCTGGCGGCCTCGGAACTTCCCGAGGACCGCCGCTGACCAGGGCCGAAACCGGCTTCGACGACACCGTGTGGGCGGCTGCCCACACGGTGTCGTCGCCCGCGGTCCGGCTCGTAACCAAAACCACTGCTCCGGGACCAACGGAGTTGAAGTCGGCGACTAGGCTTGGTTCCCGGAAGCCGAACAATCGGTCCAAACGATCATGGTGAGCGGAAGAGGCGATCAACGCCGTGGCGTCCCAGTCCTCGCACAACGACCCGCTGTCCCAGTTCGGGACGAACGAGTGGCTCGTCGACGAGATGTACCAGCGCTACCTGAACGACCCTGACTCCGTGGACAAGGCCTGGCTGGCCTTCTTCCGCGACTACCAGCCCGACCGCAACGGCAGTGGCGCCGACGCGGGCACGGATGGTGGCTCGGCCAAGGCCAAGGGGTCCGGTGGCGCGTCCGGGACGAACGGCACCTCGGCCGCACCCGCGAAGGCGGCTCCCGCGAAGGCGGCTCCCGCGAAGGCGGCCCCCGCCAAGTCCGCGCCGGGCAACGCTCCTGCCGGAAAGTCCGCGCCGGAGAAGCCCGCGCCCGCCAAGCAGGCCCCTGCCAAGGCGGCCCCTGCCAAGCCTGCCGCCGCCAAGCCGGCGGCTGCCAAGCCCGTCGCCGGCAAGCCCTCCGCCCCGGCGGCGGAGACCAAGGCGGCCGAGCCGGAGCTCGTCACCCTGCGCGGTGCCGCCGCCCGTACGGCCAAGAACATGGACGAGAGCCTGGCCGTCCCGACCGCGACGAGCGTGCGTCAGGTGCCGGTGAAGCTGCTCATCGACAACCGCATCGTCATCAACAACCACCTCGCCCGCTCCCGCGGCGGCAAGGTCAGCTTCACCCACCTCATCGGCTACGCGATCGCCAAGGCGGTCCGGTCGATGCCGGAGATGAACCACGGCTTCACCGAGGTCGACGGCAAGCCCACCCTGGTCAAGCCGCCGCACCTGGCGCTCGGCCTGGCGATCGACATCCAGAAGCCCGACGGCACCCGGCAGCTGCTGGTCCCCAACATCAAGGGCGCCGAGACGCTCGACTTCGCGTCGTTCTGGAGCGCGTACGAAGACGTCGTACGCCGCGCACGGAACAACAAGCTCACCGTCGAGGACTTCCGGGGCACCTCGATCAGCCTCACCAACCCGGGCACGATCGGCACCAGCCACTCGGTCCCCCGGCTGATGGCCGGGCAGGGCGCGATCATCGGCGTCGGCGCGATGGAGTACCCCGCCGCCTACCAGGGTGCCGCCGAGGAGACGATGAACCGTCTCGCGGTGAGCAAGGTGATGACGCTCACCTCCACCTACGACCACCGGGTGATCCAGGGCGCGCAGTCCGGTGAGTTCCTCCGCCGGGTGCACCAGCTGCTGCTCGGCGACGAGGACTTCTACGACGAGATCTTCGCCGCGCTGCGGATCCCGTACGAGCCGGTGCGCTGGGTGTCCGACATCCCGACCTCGCACGACGACGAGATCGGCAAGCAGGCCCGGGTGCTGGAGCTCATCCACGCCTACCGCGTGCGCGGGCACCTGATCGCCGACACCGACCCGCTCGACTACAAGGTCCGCCGGCACGAGGACCTCGACGTGGTGACCCACGGCCTGACGCTGTGGGACCTCGACCGCGAGTTCGCCACCGGCAGCTTCGGCGGCGGCAAGCGGTTCATGATGCTGCGGCACATTCTGGGGCTGCTGCGCGACGCCTACTCCCGCACCGTCGGCATCGAGTACATGCACATGCAGGAGCCGGACGAACGGCGCTGGATCCAGGACCGCGTGGAGCGTCCCCAGGACCGGCTGCCGCAGCAGGAGCAGCTCCGCATCCTGTCCAAGCTCAACCAGGCCGAGGCGTTCGAGACCTTCCTGCAGACGAAGTACGTCGGCCAGCGGCGGTTCAGCCTCGAGGGCGGCGAGTCGACGATCGCGCTGCTGGACGAGGTGTGCGAGCAGGCCGCGATGGCGGGCCTGGACGAGGTCACGATCGGAATGGCCCACCGCGGCCGGCTCAACGTCCTGGCCAACATCGCCGGCAAGCGGGCCGCGCACATCTTCCGCGAGTTCGAGGGCAACATCGACCCGCGGACGATCCAGGGCTCCGGCGACGTGAAGTACCACCTCGGCGCGGAGGGCGAGTTCTCCGCGGACAGCGGCGCCAAGATCAAGGTGTCGGTGGCCGCGAACCCCTCCCACCTGGAGGCGGTCGACCCGGTACTGGAGGGCATCGCCCGGGCCAAGCAGGACCTCCTCAACCGCGGCCTGGAGTTCCCGGTCCTTCCGGTGCTCGTGCACGGTGACGCGGCGTTCGCCGGCCAGGGCGTGGTGGCGGAGACGCTCAACCTCTCCCAGCTGCGCGGTTACCGCACCGGCGGGACGATCCACGTGATCGTCAACAACCAGGTCGGCTTCACCACCTCGCCCACGGCGTCGCGTTCCTCGACCTACTGCACCGACGTCGCGCGGATGATCCAGGCGCCGATCTTCCACGTCAACGGCGACGACCCCGAGGCGTGCATCCGGGTGGCCCGGCTGGCGTTCGAGTACCGCCAGACGTTCCACAAGGACGTCGTGATCGACGTCATCTCCTACCGCCGCCGGGGCCACAACGAGACCGACGACCCGTCGTTCACCCAGCCGAAGATGTACGACCTGATCGAGGGCAAGCGCTCGGTCCGCAAGCTCTACACCGAGGCTCTGATCGGGCGCGGCGACATCTCCGTCGAGGAGGCCGAGCAGGCCCTCCGCGACTACCAGGAACGCCTGGAGCGGGTGTTCGCCGAGGTGCGGGCCGCCAAGAACGCGCCGTCCGACGACTACCTCACCGCCCCGGACTACCCCGGGAAGCCGGCCGCCGAGGCCGACACCTCGGTGTCGCTGGAGACGCTGAAGCGGATCGCGGACGCGCACGTGTCGACGCCGGAGGGGTTCACCGTCCACCCGAAGGTGCTGCCGCAGCTGCAGCGCCGGGCGGCGGCCATCACCGACGGCCCGATCGACTGGGCGACCGCGGAGATCATCGCGTTCGGCTCCCTGCTGATGGCGGGCCGGCCGGTCCGGCTGGCCGGGCAGGACAGCCGGCGGGGCACGTTCGTCCAGCGGTTCGCCACCATCGTCGACCGGCACACCGGCGAGGAGTGGAGCCCGCTCCAGCACCTCGACGAGGACCAGGGGCCGTTCTACATCTACGACTCCCTCCTCAGCGAGTTCGCCGCGATGGGCTTCGAGTACGGCTACTCCGTGGCCCGGCCGGACGCGCTGGTGCTGTGGGAGGCGCAGTTCGGCGACTTCCACAACGGTGCCCAGACCATCATCGACGAGTTCATCTCCGCCGGTGAGGCCAAGTGGGGCCAGCTGTCCGGTGTCGTGCTGCTGCTGCCGCACGGATACGAAGGCCAGGGGCCCGACCACTCCTCCGGCCGGATCGAGCGGTTCCTGCAGCTCGCCTCCGACGACTCGATGACCGTCGCCCAGCCGTCCTCCCCGGTCAACTACTTCCACCTGCTGCGCTGGCACAGCCTGGGCGCGGTGCACCGGCCGATGATCGTCTTCACCCCGAAGTCGATGCTGCGGAGCAAGGCGGCGACCAGCCGGCCGGAGGAGTTCACCAAGGGTCGGTTCCTCCCGGTGATCGGCGACGACACCGTGGATCCGGGCAACGTCGAACGCGTCGTCATGTGCTCGGGCAAGATCGCCTGGGAGCTGCTGGCCGAGCGCAAGCGGCGCGAGGGCGCGGAGCCGCGCACCGCGATCGTCCGGGTGGAGCAGCTGAGCCCCCTGCCGGCCGAGGCGCTCCGGGTGGAGCTGGCGAAGTTCGACGGGGCCAGCGACCTGGTGTGGGCGCAGGACGAGCCGTCGAACCAGGGTGCCTGGCCGCACATGGCGCTCAACTTCTTCCCTCATCTCGGCCAGTCCGTCCGGCTCGCCGCCAGGCCCGCCTCGGCGGCACCGGCCGTCGGCTCGGGTGCGGTGCACAAGACCGAGCAGGCGTCGCTGTTCGACAACGTGTTCGGCCAGGACAGGTCCTGATCCGCCGGACGCCGGCGGCACCCGCGTACGCAGACCGGAGTTCGTAGCCACGATGTACTTCACCGACCGCGGCATCGAGGAACTGACCGACCGCCGGGGCGACGACGAGGTGTCGCTCGCCTGGCTGGCCGGACGGCTGCAGGAGTTCGTCGATCTCAACCCCGAGTTCGAGACGCCGATCGAGCGGCTGGCCACCTGGCTGGCCCGGCTGGACGACGAGGACGAGTGAGCACCGGCCTGTCCGACCGGCGGGTGGTCCGCCGGGCGGTGCGCCGCGAGAGCGCGGACATCGATCCGGAGGCCTGGCCGTACACCCTCCCGGCGGTCGCACAGGTGCTCCGCGACGGGCTGGACCTCGCGCCGGGGGTGACGTTCCGCCGTACCTCCTTACTACGACTGGACCGTGAAGACGACCTTGCCGAAGAGGTCGCCGTCGGCCATCGCCGCCAGCCCGTCCTTCACCTGCGACAACGGCAGCACCCGGTCGATCACCGGCCGGACGCCGGACTGGTCGCACAGCCGGAGCAGCGCGGCAAGCTCGTCCCGGGTACCCATCGTCGAGCCGACCACCCGCAGGCCGAGGTAGAAGATCCGGTTCAGCTCGGCCGGCGGGTTCGGACCACTGGTGGCACCCGAGCACACCAGCGTCCCGCCCGGTCGCAGCGCCTTCAGCGAGTGGCTCCAGGTGGCCTCGCCGACCGTCTCCATCACCGCGTCGACCCGCTCGGGCAGCCGGGCTCCGGACTCGAACGCGGCGTCCGCGCCCAGCGTGTCCACCGCGCGCGCCCGCTTGGCCTCGTCCCGTCCGGTCACCCAGACCCGCAGGCCGGCGGCCTTGCCGAGCACCACCAGCGCGGTCGACACGCCACCCCCGGCGCCCTGGACCAGGACCGTGTCGCCGGGCCGCAGGCCGGACTGGGTGAACAGCATGCGGTACGCCGTCAGCCACGAGGTGGGCAGGCAGGCCGCCTCCTCGAACGACAGCGAGGCGGGCTTGGGCAGGAGGTTGGCGCGGGGCACCGCCACCTGTTCGGCGAACGTGCCCGGGTGCCGCTCGGACAGCAGCGAACGCCGCGGGTCGAGCGTCTCGTCACCTCGCCAGTGCGGGTCGCCGACGACCGCGTGCACGACGACCTCGTTGCCGTCCTCGTCCACCCCGGCGGCGTCGCAGCCGAGGATCATCGGGAGCTGCTTCTCGGCCAGGCCGACACCGCGCAGGGACCACAGGTCGTGGTGGTTCAGCGCGGTGGCCCGGACGTCGACCCGCACCCAGTCCGGCGCCGGTTGCGGCTCGGGGCGCTCACCCCACTCCAGTGCGGACAGCGGGTCACGGGCGTCGAGTCGTGCGGCGTAGGCGGCTAACACGTTCCGACCCTACCGACGCGGGCCGGGTGGCGTCAGCCGGTCGCGACCCGGCACCCGCACCGCATCCGCACCAGCGCGCCGACTCAGCGCCGGGCGAGTCCCTCCGCGCGGGCCGCGTCGGCGACCGCCGCCGCCACCGCGGGCACCACCCGGGCGTCGAACGGCGAGGGGATGATCCGGTCGGCGGCGAGGTCGGTTCCGACCAGCCCGGCCAGCGCCTGGGCCGCGGCCAGCTTCATGGCCTCGCTGATCCCGCTGGCCCGTACGTCCAGCGCTCCCCGGAACACCCCCGGGAAGGCCAGCACGTTGTTGATCTGGTTGGGGTAGTCCGAACGCCCGGTGGCCACCACCGCGGCATGCCGGGCGGCGACCTCCGGATGCACCTCGGGCGTCGGGTTGGCCAGCGCGAACACGATCGCGTCCGGCGCCATCGCGGCCACCAGGTCCTCCTCGACCTGCCCGCCCGACACGCCGATGAAGACGTCGGCGCCGGCGAGGACGTCCGACAGCGGGCCGCTCACCCCGGTGGGGTTCGTGGTCAGCGCCAGCGTCTGCTTGATCGGGTTGAGATCGGTCCGTCCGGGGTGCAGCGCACCGCCGCGGTCGGTCACCACGATGTTGACCACGCCGGCCGCGAGCAGGATGGCCGCGACCGCGACGCCGGCCGCGCCCGCACCGGAGATGACCACCCGGATGTCCACCGGCTTGCGGCGCGTCAGCTCGAGGGCGTTGGTGAGTGCTGCCAGGACGACGATCGCCGTGCCGTGCTGGTCGTCGTGGAAGACCGGGATGTCCAGCCGGTCCCGAAGTCGTCGTTCGACCTCGAAACACCGGGGTGCGGAGATGTCCTCCAGGTTGATGCCGCCGAACGCCGGCGCGATCCGGGCCACGGTCTCCACGAGCTCGTCGACGTCGGTGCAGTCAAGGCAGATGGGTACGGCGTCCACCCCGCCGAACTTCTTGAACAGCAGGGCCTTGCCCTCCATCACCGGGAGCGCAGCCTTCGGCCCGATGTCACCCAGTCCGAGCACCGCCGTGCCGTCGGTGACGACCGCGACCGAACGGGACTTCCAGGTGTAGTCGTGGACGAGTTCGGGCGATTCGGCGATCGCGGTGCAGACCCGGGCGACACCCGGGGTGTAGGCGAGGGAGAGGTCGTCGCGGCCACGCAACGGCACCGCCGAGGCGACCTCGAGCTTGCCGCCGCGGTGGAACGGGAACGCCGGATCCTCCTCACCGCCCATCGGCACCGCGGGCGGCGGAGCCGGATTCGACGGCGAAAGTCCGGACACGGACGAGTCTGTCAAGGAGTCTGTCGACATGAGGACCCTGCGGGTTGGAAGGGAGAACGGACCGGATCGTGGCGGGGGCACGCGTTCGGTGCCCGGCCGGCGCACGAGAAAGACGAGATCGCGGCGGCGACGGGAGGGTCCGGGTCGGTCGCTGCGTCGAACGGGGATCACCCGTATCAGAGGAGTCTGTCATACCATGTTCGGCCTCGCGGGGGACAACGCGAACTCGCGGGACCCCGCGGTAGTCCGCACCAGCAGTTCACACGCAAAGGACGTGCCATGCCCAGGCAGTTCACCCGCCTCGCGACCACCTCGTGCGCGGTGCTCGTCGCCGCCGCGACCGTGCTCGCCGGCTGTGGCAGCAGCAGCCAGTCCGGTTCGGCCACCAAACCGACCGTCACCACCAAGGCCGACAGCAAGCTCGCCGCGATGGTGCCGCAGGAGATCAAGGCGGACAAGAAGATCAGGGTCGGCACCGACGCGTCCTACGCGCCGAACGAGTTCATGGACGCCGACGGCAAGACGGTGATCGGCATGGACGTCGAGCTGTACGACGCGATCGCCGCCAAGCTGGGCTTGCGGGTCGACTGGGTGCCCAGCGAGTTCGGGAACATCCTGCCCGCGGTGCAGTCGGGCAAGTACGAAGCGGGCGTGTCGTCGTTCACGATCAACCCCGAACGCACCAAGCAGGTGCTGATGATCTCCTACTTCAACTCCCCCATTCAGTGGGTCACGGAGAAGGGCAACCCCAAGAAGGTCAGCATCGACAGCGCCTGCGGTCTGCAGGTCGGGGTGCAGAAGGACACCGTCGAGGTGCCCGACCTGGAGGCCCGGTCGAAGAAGTGCGTCGCCGCCGGCAAGCCGAAGATCGGCGTGCAGGCGCTGCCCGGGCAGGACACCGTGACCAGCAACGTCGTCACCGGCAAGTACGACGCGATGACCGCCGACCTTCCGATCGCCGTGTACGCCGTGCGGCAGAGCCAGGGCAAGCTGGCCTTGCTCGGTGAGCCGTACGGCCAGGCACCGTACGGCTTCATCGTCGGAAAGGACCAGAAGAAGTTCGCCGACGCGATCGCCGCCGCCACCAAGGCGATCATCGACGACGGCACCTACGCCAAGATCCTGAAGAAGTGGGGCAACGAGAAGGGCGCCATCACCGCCGACCGGGTGAAGGTCGAGTCCGCCTCCTCATGAGCGAAGCACGCACCCAGACCCCGTCCGGGCAGGCGCACGACGTCGAGGCGGTCCCGGTCCGCCACCCGTGGCGGTGGGCCGCTAGCGCGGTCATCGTCGTACTCGCGGCGATGTTCGCGCACATGCTGCTCACGAACAAGGCGTTCCAGTGGGACTTCATGGCCCGCAACGCCTTCTCCGGGCCGGTCCTCGACGGCGCCCGCACCTCGATCGCACTCACGGTCGTGGCGATGGCGATCGGGATCGCGCTCGGCGTGGTGCTCGCGGTGATGCGGCTGTCGGTCAACCCGATCCTGTCCGGGATCGCGTGGCTGTACATCTGGTTCTTCCGTGCCGTACCCCGCGTCGTGCTGCTGGTGCTGTTCGGCAACCTCGGGATCCTCTACCGGCGGTTCGAGTTCGGCGTTCCGTTCGACTGGGCGCTGGCGGACCTGCTGGGGGTGGACCTCGGCGGACGGCTGTTCGGTTTCGACGCGCGTACGGTCATCTCCGGCTTCGTCGCCGCCATCCTCGGCCTCGCACTGTCCGAGGCCGCCTACATGGCGGAGATCGTGCGCGCGGGCATCCAGTCGATCCCGCAAGGCCAGCTTGACGCGGCCGGGTCTCTCGGCATGTCCCGGGCGCTCACGCTGCGGCGGATCATCCTCCCGCAGGCGATGCGGGTGATCGTGCCGCCGACCGGCAACGAGACGATCGCGATGCTGAAGGACACCGCGCTGGTCGCCTACGTCCCCGCGTACGAACTCTGGTTCCAGTTACAGGGCATCGGCAGCCGTACGTTCCAAGTGTTCCCGATGCTTGTGGCCGCGTGCCTGTGGTATCTCGCGATGAGCAGTGTCCTGATGCTCGTCCAGCACTTCGTCGAACGACACTTCTCCCGCGGGGGGCCGTCCCGGTCGGGGCGGTCCACGGGTGCGGCCCGCACGACCTGGATGCGGCTCGGCCGCGGTGGGGCAGGTGGCTCATGACGACACCGGCGAGCACGAGCACCGACGGCACCGGGGGCGTGCCGAACACCGGGGAGATGGTGCGGGCCGAACAGGTACGCAAGCGCTTCGGCCGGCACGAGGTGCTCCGCGGCGTCGACCTCAGCGTCCCCACCGGCCAGGTGTGCTGCGTGATCGGGCCGTCGGGCTCGGGCAAGTCGACGTTCCTGCGCTGCATCAACCACCTGGAGAAGATCGACGGCGGCCGGCTGTGGGTCGACGGCGAGCTCGTGGGCTACCGCCAGCGCGGCACCCGGCTGCACGAGCTGAAGCCGAGCGAGGTGGCGGCGCAGCGCCGCGAGATCGGCATGGTCTTCCAGCAGTTCAACCTCTTCCCGCACATGAGCGCGGTGGAGAACGTCATGGAGGCGCCGGTACGCGTGCGACGTGAAGGGCGCTCGGCCGCCCGACAGCACGCAGAGCACCTGCTGGAGCGGGTGGGACTGCGCGACCACCTGCGCAAGCATCCCGCCCAGTTGTCCGGCGGCCAGCAACAGCGGGTGGCCATCGCCCGCGCGCTCGCCATGCGGCCGAAGCTGATGCTGTTCGACGAGCCGACGTCGGCGCTGGACCCCGAACTCGTGGGCGAGGTGTTGGAGGTGATGCGTCAACTCGCGCTGGACGGCATGACCATGGTCGTCGTCACGCACGAGATGGGGTTCGCCCGCGACGTCGCCGACAGCGTGGTGTTCATGGACGACGGCGTGGTGGTGGAGTCCGGCAGGCCGTCGGAGGTGCTCACCGACCCGCGCCACGATCGCACCCGCGCGTTCCTCCAGCGGGTCCTGCACACGCGCGCCGAGGAGGACCGGGCCGGCCGCTGACCTCAGCCCAGTCGTCCACCGCGGCGGGCGCGCACCCGGCGGGCGACGGCGTTGAGGAGCCGGAGCCGGCTGACCACGACGGCGACCAGGTCCTGCGGCGGAACCGCGCCGACCTGCCAGGAGTCGACACCTTCGTACGGGTTGTCCCGCTCCACCCACCAGCCCTCGGGTTCGCGGCGGACCAGCCGTTTCACCGACAGCGGACGGTGTGGCAACCGGACCAGCACAAGTGAACCCGGCCGGACGGGGACCTCCGGCTCCCCTGCCGTCCCGGTGCCGCCCGCCGCGCTCGTGTAGCGCACCACCAGCCGGTCTCCGTCCCGTAGCGTCGGCAGCATGGACCGGCCGCGTACGACGGCGATTCCGAACAGCGGCACAAGCTCCCCCGCTCACCAGTGTTTGAATGCGGTAGTAGTGTCACAAGACGTTGCAAGGGAACATAACCACCCAGACACGGTTGGGAAGGAAGGGCGAGGATGTTTTCGCGTCTGATCGCACCGGCAGTGGAAGTTTCGGCACACTGTGATCTGCCGTGCGGGGTGTACGACCCGGCCCAGGCACGGATCGAGGCCCAGTCCGTCAAGGCGATCATCGAGAAGCTCGAGGGCAACTCCGACCCCGACTTCCGGGTTCGGGCACTCTTGATCAAGGAGCAGCGGGCCGAGCTCGTCAAGCACCACCTGTGGGTGCTGTGGACCGACTACTTCAAGCCGCCGCACTTCGAGAAGTACCCGCAGCTGCACGCGCTCGTCAACGAGGCCACCAAGCTCGCCGGCGCCTCGGGCACCAAGGGCTCGGCCGACCTCAAGGCCGCCGACCAGCTGCTCGCCAAGATCGACGAGATCGCGGACATCTTCTGGGAGACCAAGAAGGCCTGAGCGCGTACGCCGACGGCGACCGCACAGAACAACGAACCGCATCGACCCCCGCGCCGCGGGAGCCGGTGCGGTTCGTGCTTTCCGACGGCGCGGCACCGACACACCGCGTCGACACGCCGCGCCGACGCGGTCCCAGCGCGGCACGGCAGCCACATCGCGTCGTCACATGCAGCGATGCGCTTTGCACTCCCCGTCGCCAAACCCGCCACCAGCAGGTAGTCTCCCGGCGTACGGTGGGGCTGTCGCGACCGAAGCCTGCGACCGAAGACCCGCCCGACAGGTTCGACCCCCTCGACGACGCGCACCCGGACCCTCGCGCGCACACCCGTCGAGCGCCCCCTGCAACCACCTGCGGAGGAACCCCCAGTGACCGAGGTACCGCACAGCGCCGAGGCGGAACACCGCGACCAGGACACCGACGTCGTGGAGCTCGGCGTACCCGCACGAACCGCGTACGTCTCGGTCCTGCGCACAACGGCGGCCGCACTGGCTGCCCGGCTCGACTTCACCCTCGACGAGATCGAGGATCTGCGCATCGCCGTCGACGAGGCGAGCGCACTCCTGCTCCACCAGGCAGTGGCCGGCTCGCAGCTGCAGTGCCGGTTCGAACTCTCCGGTGACGAGCTCACCGTCGCGGTGACGGTCCACTCGCGCAACCCGCGGGTGCCCGCCCGCAACTCCTTCTCCTGGACAGTGCTCACCGCACTCGCCGGCCAGGTCGACACCCTCGTCGAGCCCGAACACCAGCGGGCCACCGTCACGCTGACCAAGCGTGGCGAGACCGCGGGCCTGGCGCACCCATCGGGTGGCGCCGTCCGCACCCTCGACGACGCGCGCAACCAGCGCAGCCGAGGTCACCGTAAGCACACTGGCGAATCCGGTACGTCGCCCGAGGGCAGCGCCGCGTCCGGCGGCACCTCGGCGGAGTTACCGCCACGGGGAAGAGGCGCGGCAGAGAAATGATCGAACACCCAGTGACGCACGACTACGGGCCGGCACCGGAAGACCTGCCGGGCCTGGACCGGGTGCTCGACACCCGGACCCTCACCCGCGAGCTCTTCGCCCACCTCGGGCGCATCGACAGCGACGACCCGCGCCGGGGCAAGGTCCGCGACCGGCTCGTGGAGATGCACCTGCCACTGGTCGAGCATCTCGCCCGCAGGTTCCGCAACCGCGGCGAGCCGCTGGACGACCTGGTGCAGGTCGGCACGATCGGCCTGATCAAGTCGGTGGACCGGTTCGACGCCGAACGCGGCGTGGAGTTCTCCACGTACGCCACACCCACCATCGTCGGCGAGCTCAAGCGGCACTTCCGCGACCGCGGCTGGGCCATCCGGGTTCCCCGTCGGCTGCAGGAGCTGCGGCTGTCCCTCGCCACCGTGACCGGCGACCTCACCCAGGAGCTCGGCCGGGCACCGACGGTCGGCGAACTCTCCGGCAAACTCGGCGTGCGGGAGGAGGAGGTCCTCGAGGGGCTCGAGTCGGCCAACGCCTACAGCACCCTGTCCCTGGACGCACCAGACCAGGGACAAGACGACGCACCCGCGGTCGTGGACTCCCTCGGCAGCGAGGACGAGGCCTTGGAGGGCGTGGAGTACCGCGAGGCCCTCCGGCCACTGCTGTTGCAGCTTCCCGAGCGGGAGAAGCGCATCCTGCTGCTGCGCTTCTTCAAGGGGATGACGCAATCACAGATTGCCTCGGAGGTCGGCATCTCGCAGATGCACGTGTCCCGGTTGCTGTCGCGTACGCTCGCGCAACTTCGCGAACGCCTGTTGCAGGACTGAGGATTCGGCGCGCTCGACCGTACGGCCCGCGCGACCGCGGTGCCCTACTCCCGGAACACCGCGGTCGACGGCGGCGCAAGGACGAGCACCAGCGTGAGGATCGCCGCCACCAGCATGGCCGCGCCGACGACGGTCGTGCTCCCCGACAGGAGCTCGTACCCCAGCGGCAGCATCAGCAACTGGATCGCGACCACCGGACCGCGACTCCAGCGGCGCCCTCGCAGCAGACCCCACGCCAGAAAACCGAGTCCCACCCCGGTGGCGAGCACGAACACACCCGCACTGGCGGCGATACCCAGCCCGCGGGTCCGAGTGATGATCGCCTCGACGGTCAGCCAGCCGCCGGCCGCCGCCGCGCCCAGCGCCTCCAGCCCGGCCACTGCGGCCGCGGCGTGCAGGGTCGCAGGCGTGCGTCCGGGCCGGTCGGCCGGACGGGACCCTGCCACCGCGGGCTGTTCCTCCGGCTGGTCCACCGACCGGTCCACCGGCTGGTCGGCCGGCGACTTCGGCGAGGGCTTGGTGCGACGGCGGGACATACCGCGAAGGTTACCGACCGCGGGGTCCGCGGATACCGACGCAGCGCTCGCGCGAGCCCGTCGATATCCTGTGCGGTTTGCGGAGACATGTTCGGTGCGTGTAGATCAAAATCACACTCGGTGACCGTTGGGCCTGGATTGTGACGTAACCGACATGGACTTTTCCGCGGCATAACGCGGAAAGGGTCTTGTGTATCGCTGGCAGAGTTGAAACTATCGAGCCTGCAGAGAGGCGCAGTCACCCGATCGGTGCGTGCGCCGGGGGCTGACGTACCGCGATCACATACGTGTGACCGCCACCAGAGATTGGTGTGCGCTCATTGTCACGCAAAAGATCGTGAAAGTGTTCACACAGCAGAATCCAAGCCAACTGCGAGGCCGGTGGATCCGGCACGCAACGAACTGAGGAGTGAAGCCTTGATGGACTGGCGCCACCGGGCCATCTGCCGGGACGAGGACCCTGAGCTGTTCTTCCCGATTGGGAACACCGGGCCCGCGCTCCTGCAGATCGAGGAGGCCAAGGCGGTCTGCCGTCGTTGTGAAGTCGTCGACCTCTGTCTGCAGTGGGCCCTTGAAACCGGCCAGGATGCCGGTGTCTGGGGCGGAATGAGCGAAGAAGAGCGACGGGCGCTCAAGCGCCGCGCCGCCCGCTCCCGGGCCCGCATCATCTGATTTCGCGACGCCTCGGAACAGCCCTCGCCCAGTGGGCGGGGGCTTGTTTCACGTCCCCGGATTTCGTGTTCCCGGATTTCATGTCCACGGACGGTCGGCGACGTCAGAGCTGTGCGTGCCGGCCGCGACCGCGTGGCTGCCCCTCGTCGGGAAGATCGACCACGACCCGCGTTCCGCTGCCTTCGTCCCGGCCGCCGATCGACAGCACCCCGCCGAGTTCGCTCTCCACCAGGGTGCGCACGATCTGCAGGCCCAGCTGACCCGAACGCTCCACGTCGAAGTCGGCGGGCAGGCCCTGACCGTCGTCCTCGACCACCACGCGCAACCGGCCCGCCGACCGGTCGGCGATCACCTCGACCCGGCCGCCCCGCCGGCCCACGCCGTGCTGGACGGCGTTCTGCGCGACCTCGGTGATCACCATCGCCAACGGTGTCGCCGTTTCCGCCCCGAGCAGACCGAACGAGCCGACCCGCCGGGGCACCACCCGGGTCTCCGGAACCGACACCTCGGCCACCATCGCCAGCACCCGGTCGGCCACCTCGTCGAACTCCACGCGTTCCTCGAACGCCGTCGACAGGGTCTCGTGCACGATCGCGATCGTGCCCACCCGCCGGACCGCCTCCTCCAGCGCCTCCCGGCCACCGGCCGCGCCGATGCGACGCGCCTGCAGGCGGAGCAGGGCCGCCACCGTCTGCAAGTTGTTCTTGACACGGTGGTGGATCTCGCGGATGGTCGCGTCCTTGGTGAGAAGCTCGCGCTCGCGCCGGCGTAGGTCCGTGACGTCGCGAACCAGCACCAGCGCGCCCACCTGGCTGGCGTTCGGCACCAACGGGATCACCCGCATGGTGACCACCGCGCCGTTGTTCTCCACCTCGGTCTGGCGAGGTGCGCGACCGGAGATGAGCACCGGAATGGCCTCGTCCACCGGCAGGCGCGACGGCGGCAGCAGGCCCGCCGTGATCGTTCCCAGGTGACAGCCGAGGAGGTCACCGGTCAGGCCCAGCCGGCGATACGCCGACTGCGCGTTGGGACTCGCGTACGTCACGACCCCGTCCACGTCGAGCCGGACCAGACCGTCACCCACCCGGGGCGCCGCGTCGAGGTCGGCTCGCTCCCCCGGCAGCGGAAACCCGCCCTCGCTGATCATCTGCGCGAGATCCGCCGCGGTCTTGAGGTACGTCAGCTCCAGCCGGCTTGGCGTTCGGACCGAAAGCAAGTTGGTGTTGCGGGTGATGACGCCGAGCACCCGGCCGGCGCGCCGCACCGGAATGGTCTCGACCCGGACCGGCACCTCGTCGCGCCACTCCGGGTCGCCCTCCCGGCAGATCCGGCCCTCGTCGAAGGCGGTGTCCAGCAACTGCCGGCGGCCCCGCGGCACGAACGAGCCCACCAGGTCGTCCAGGTGGGCGGTCGGTCCCGTCGTCGGGCGCATCTGCGCGCACGCCCAGAACCCCAGCCGCTCCCGGTCCGGAACCCACAGGACGAGATCGGCGAACGACAGGTCCGCGAGCATCTGCCATTCGGCCACCAGCCGGTGCAGCCACTCACGATCGAGCTCGGCGAGCTCGGTGTACTGGCGGACCACGTCATCGAGGGAGGGCACGCCGAGAGCGTAACCGGAGGGCGCGCTACTCTCGCCGCCTGCGGCGGTTCGATCACGCCCGGGCGGTCCTCGATAGCACGCGGAGTACGCGTATGTCTGGAAGGATGTCCCCGTGGGGGTTCGGTCAGGTTACTGGGAACACATCCGCGCCAGCGGTTTCAGGCTGCCCGACGACCGTCCCCTCGACGACCTGACCGCCGAGCTCGTGCAGATGCTCGGCGACCCCGACCCCCGGGTGCGCGACGGAATCGCCCTGCCGGTGCTCCTCACCTGGATGAGCGACGGGGTGTACGACGACCTGCTGACCGGGTTCGGCGACGGGGTGGCCGAGGGCCTGTACACCGGGCTCGGCGATGACGGCACCGACACCGTGTTCCGGCGGGCCGGCTCGGCCAGGTTGCTGGCCGAGGCGGTGCTGCGCGACCAGACGGCCAGGGTGCTGCACTCCGACGCGGTCTTCCGCTGGGGCGACCGTGCGGCGTCGTGGTTCGTGCGGGAACGCGATCTCCGCGGGTATGTCGACGGGCGCGGCTGGGCGCACGCGATCGCCCACGGCGCCGACCTGCTCGCCGCGCTGGCCCGCTCCGAACACTTCGACAAGCTCGAGCTCACCGTGCTGCTCGACGTGGTGGCCGACCGGTTGCTCACGCCCTCCGGGCTGCACTTCCGGGGCGGTGAGGACGACCGGCTGGCGTTCGCGGTGATGACCGTTCTCCACCGCAACCTGCTCGGCGTCGACGTGCTGGAGCCGTGGATCGAACGCCTCGCCGCCACGTTGGTTCCGCCGAAGGTCGACGACGGCGAGCCCTGGCCCGAGTGGCCCACTCCGGTCGCCGGCAACACCGGTTCGTTCCTGCGGGCGCTTCACCTTCAGCTCGCGCTCGGCGTCGTGGGGCAGCAGACACCACGCGACGTGGCGTTGTTCGGAACACCTCCGCACGTACGCGCCGACCTGCTGCTGGTGCTGTTGCGGGTGCTGCGGGCCAGCAGGCCGGGGCTGTTCTCCGCGCCCTCGCGCTGACGTTCCCAGGCCTTCGCCGCCGACGCGAAGGGCGCGTCGCGGTCACAACCCTTTCCCCGAACCGGGTCGGGCACTACTCTCGTCGCGGCTGTCCAGCGCGGAGGGTCGTCGTACGTCGTCGTAGGCCGACGGAGGTTGTCATGGTGGCACCAGCAACACGCAGCTCCGCACCACTGGTCACACCCACCCGGGTGGTGGTCGCGGTGCTGCTCGCCGCGCCGTTCGTGGGCACGTTGTGGGTGACGTCGTACTCCAGGGTGGAGCCCCGCCTCGGGGCGTTCCCGTTCTTCTACTGGTACCAGATCCTGTGGATCTTCCTTTCCGCCCTGTGCACGATCGCGGCCTACCTGCTGGTGCGGCGGGAGAACCGCCGGCGCGGCGTCTCGGCGTCGACCGGCGCGGGTGGCACGACCCAGACGATGCGGCCGACCGACCGGACCGAAGGCGGTACTCGATGAAAGCCGGGATTGACGCCACCGCCCTCGCGGTGGTCGTGGTGTTGTTCGTCGCGGTGACCGTGCTCGGCTTCAAGGCCGCCCGGTGGAAGCGGGGTGACTCGCTGGCCAGCCTGGACGAATGGGGCCTGGGCGGCCGGCGGTTCGGTACGTGGGTGACGTGGTTCCTGCTCGGCGGCGACCTCTACACCGCGTACACCTTCGTCGCCGTACCCGCGGTGATGTTCGCCTCCGGCGCGCAGGGCTTCTTCGCGGTGCCGTACACGATCATCGTGTATCCGTTGGTGTTCTTGTTCCTGCCGAGGCTGTGGTCGGTGTCGCACCGCCGTGGCTACGTCACCCCGGCCGACTTCGTGCAGGGACGCTTCGGCTCCCGAGCCCTCGCCCTGGCCGTCGCCCTCACCGGCATCCTGGCCACGATGCCCTACATCGCGTTGCAGCTGGTCGGAATCCAGGCCGTGTTCGAGGTGATGGGCCTGGGCGGCTCGGGCAACATCCTGCTCGCCGACGCCCCGCTCTTCCTCGCGTTCGCGGTCCTCGCCGCCTACACCTACTCGTCCGGGCTGCGCGCACCCGCGCTGATCGCGTTCGTCAAGGACCTGCTGATCTACCTCGTGATCGTGGTGGCCGTCGTCTACATCCCCACCAGGCTGGGCGGTTGGGGCGGCATCTTCGACGCGGCGGAGAAGAAGTTCACCGCCGCGGACGGCGCCGGCGGGCATCCGGTGGGCTTCTCCTTCGCCGCCGTCGGCCAGGCCTGGCCGTACGCCACGCTGGCGCTGGGTTCGGCGATGGCGTTGTTCATGTACCCACACGCGATCACCGCCGTCCTGTCGTCGAAGAACCGTTCCGTGCCACGCCGCAACGCCGCGATCCTGCCGGCGTACTCCTTCCTGCTCGCCCTGCTCGCCCTGCTCGGCTTCATGGCGATCGCGGCCGGGATCAAGCCGGTCGGGCTGAACGGCAAGCCCAACGCGCAGCTGTCGGTGCCGATGTTGTTCGACGCGATGTTCCCGAGCTGGTTCGCCGGGGTGGCCTTCGCCGCGGTCGCGATCGGCGCGCTGGTGCCGGCCGCGATCATGTCCATCGCCGCGGCCAATCTGTGGACCCGCAACGTCTACAAGGCGTTCCTGCGCCCGGGCGCCAGTCACGCCGCGGAGGCCAGGCAAGCCAAGCTTGTCTCGCTGGTGGTGAAGTTCGGCGCGCTGATCTTCGTGCTGGGCCTGGACAAGAGCTACGCCATCAACCTGCAGTTGCTCGGTGGCATCTGGATCCTGCAGACCTTCCCCGCGATCGTCTTCGGGCTCTACACCCGGTGGTTCCACCGCTGGGCGCTGTTCGCCGGATGGGCGGTCGGGATGGCCTACGGCACCTGGACGGCGTACAACATCCCCAACCCGCTCACCGGGGCGCAGCACTTCGGCGGATCCACGGCGAGCATCCCGCTGCTGGGCGAGAAGGGCTACGTCGCGATGACGGCGTGGGTGCTCAACGTCGCGGTGACGGTCGTGGCGACCGTGGTCCTGCGGGCGCTGAAGGTGCCGAACGGTCAGGACCACACCGAGCCCCACGACTACGTCGCCGATGCCGGAGAGCCGGGGGTACGGGACGTGGTGACCCCGGGTACGGCCGGAAAGTCCGGCGCGGCCGCGGAGGCGTAGAGATGTACCCCAATAGTGGATGGATGCGGGCTACCGCAGGGTAGGTTTCGGGCATGACCGAGATCGAGCAGACCGGCTCCGGGGGCTCGCAGGGCTCGGTGGTGCGTGAGGGGCACGGCGGCGACCTCGCGGTCGCGGTGGCCCGGGCACACGGGGTCTCCGCGATGTTCACCCTGTCCGGCGCCCATGTCTTCCCGCTGTACGACGCGGCTGTCGGCGGCGCCGAGCGGCCGTCGCCTCCCCCGCTGCGCCTGGTCGACGTCCGGCACGAGCAGACCGCGGTGTTCGCGGCCGAGGCGATCGGCAAGCTCACCCGCACCCCCGGCCTGGCCGTCGTGACCGCGGGCCCGGGCGTCACGAACGCGGTGAGCGCGGTGACCCAGGCCCACCAGGCGGGGTCGCCGCTGGTGCTGCTCGGTGGCCGAGCGCCGACCCAGCGGTGGGGTGCGGGCAGCCTGCAGGAGCTGGACCACCCGCCGCTGCTCGCCCCGGTCACCAAGCTGGCCGCGACCGTCCCGACCGTGGACGAGATCGTCCCGGCGGTGGACCGCGCGTTCCGACTCGCCGGCACCAGGCACCGGGGCCCGGTCTTCCTCGACGTACCCATGGACCAGCTCTACAGCCGCACCTCCGCGTCCGTGCCCGAGGTGGCCGAACCCGACCTCGGTGTGCCGGATGCCGAGGCCGTGGGTGAGATCGCGACCCTGCTCGGGTCCGCCCAGCGCCCACTGCTGGTGCTCGGCTCCGACGTCTACCTCGATCGAGCCGACTGTGCCGCCCGCACGCTGGTCGAGGAGCTCGAGCTACCGGTGGTCACCAACGGCATGGGGCGCGGGGTCTTCCCACCCGGGCACCCGCAGCTGGTGTCCCGGGCCCGCTCGGTCGCCGTGGGACGCTGCGACCTGGCCATCGTGGTGGGCACGCCGCTGGACTTCCGGCTGGCGTACGGCTCCTTCGGCGGCCGTGACGGTACGCCGCAGGCGAAGGTCGTGCACGTCGCCGACGCACCGGACCAGCTGGCCCGCCACGTTCCCCTCGCGGCCGCCGCGGCCGGGCCGCTGCGGATCACGCTGGCCACTCTGGCCACGGCGTGGGAGCAGGTGCTGCGCCGCCCCGGCTGGACGGCCTGGTCCGCCGAGCTGCGGGCGAGCGAGCAGGCGGCGCGGGCCCGCGACGCCGCGCTGCTGGCCGTGGACAGCGACCCGATCCACCCGGCCCGCATCTACGGCGAGCTGCGCCGCGTGCTGGCCGAGGACGCCGTGGTGATCGGTGACGGCGGTGACTTCGTGTCGTTCGCCGGGAAGTACGTCGAGCCGGGCCGCCCGGGCTGCTGGCTGGATCCCGGGCCGTTCGGCTGTCTCGGCGCGGGCCTCGGCGCGGCGATCGCCGCGCGGGTGAGCCGGCCGTCCTCGCAGGTCGTGCTGCTGCTCGGTGACGGCGCCGCCGGGATGTCGCTGCTGGACGTCGACACGCTGGTGCGGCACCGGCTGCCGGTGGTGATGGTCGTCGGCAACAACGGCTGCTGGGCGCTGGAGAAGCACCCGATGCGGATGCTGTACGGCTACGACGTCGCCACCGACCTGGCGCCGGCCACCCGCTACGACGAGGTCGTGCGCGCCCTGGGCGGGGCCGGCGAGACGGTGGCCCGCCCGGACGACATCGGGCCGGCGCTGAAACGCGCGTTCGACTCCGACGTGCCGTACCTCCTCAACGTGCTCACCGACCCGGAGATCCCGTACCCCCGGTCCACCTTCGGCGTCTGAGGAGCGGCCGGGTCCATCCCGCCCGGGCTGTCCGACGGGCTGTCGGTCGCCTCGGCTATAACGGACGGATGCTGGTCCGCGACGCCCGCCCGAGCGAGTACGCCGCCGTGAGCCGCCTGCTGGGCGAGGTCTACGGCGGCGAGAGCCTGGTCCATCCCCACTACCTCCCGGCCCTGGCCGACACCCGGCGGCGGGCGGAGGACCCCGCCACCGACGTGCTCGTCGCGGTCGACGCCGGCCGGGTGGTCGGCACCGCGACGCTCACCCTGCCCGGCACGCGCTGGACCGAGGTTCCGCCGCAGGAAGCGATGCTGCGGATGCTCGCGGTCGCCCCGCAGGCGCGCCGTGGCGGCGTCGGCACCGCGTTGATCGAGGAGTGTGCCGTACGTGCCCGGCTGGCCGGGGAGACCACGGTCGCGCTGACGACCACCGATTCCATGGTCGATGCCCACCGCCGCTACGAACGCCTCGGCTTCGTCCGCACACCCGTGCGCGACTGGGTGACGGAGTCCGGCGAGCCGCTGCGTGCCTACGTCCGCTCCCTGCCGCCCGCGCCGGTGGTCCGGGAGGCACGTCCGGAGGAGTACGCCGCGGCGGGCCAGGTGACGCTGGCGGCGTACCAGCGGGACGGCCTGCTGGGCGACGCGGACGACTACGCCGAGGCGCTGCTCGACACCAAGCGGCGGGCCGTCGAGGCGTCCCTGATGGTGGCCGTCGACGAGGCTGCCGACAGGGCTGCCGACGGGGCTGTCGAGGGGGCTGTCCCGCGGACCGGGGCCGCCGTGCTGGGCACGGTGACCTACTGCCCGGCCGGGTCGACGTACCAGGAGCTGAGCGGGCCGGGCGAGGGAGAGTTCCGGATGCTCGCGGTGGCACCGCCCGCCCGGGGCCGTGGCGTCGGCGAGCTGCTCGTCCGCACCATGCTTGCGCGCGCCCACGCCGACGGCCACCACGCGGTGGTGCTGTCGACGACAACAGTCGGGCACCGGTCGCACCGGCTGTACGAACGCCTCGGCTTCGGCCGGGTGCCCGACCGCGACTGGCGTCCCGTGCCGGGTGTCACCCTGCTCGCCTACCGCCGCGAGGTCTGAGGGCGACGCGGCCTCCGGCGGCGGCACGGTGTGCACGCGGCTCAGTCGAGGACGACGAGCACGTCACCTTCCTGCACGACCTCGCCGGGCTTGACGGTGACCTCGCGGACCCGGCCGGCGTGCTCGGCGAGGACGGGGATCTCCATCTTCATCGACTCCAGCACCAGCAGCATCTGCCCCGCCTGCACCGGGTCGCCGGAATGCACCGCGACCTCGAACACGTTGGCGACCATTTCCGCTCTGACCTGCTCGGCCACGGCCTCTCCTTCCCCTGGACCGCCCGCCATCCAATCACGCCGAGCGGGACCGGCACGATGGCCCGCCGTCCGGCCCGCCGTCAGCGTGGGGCCGGCGTCACCCGGTCGAGGACCCTCGCCAGCGAGGCGACGACCCGCGGGTCGTACTCGTACGCCATCCCGAGCCGAAGCCCCTCCAGCGCCTCCAGCCGGGCGTCCTCGCTGGTGGCCCGGCCCACCATGTCGTCGTAGGCGTTGACGACCTTGATGATCCGGCTCTCCTGCGGCACGGTCGGGTCGTCGGGCAGGTGCGGGCGGCGGTACGGCTCGGACTGCGCCTCCACCACCTCCGCGACGTCCTCCAGGACACCGGCCTGGCGGACGACCTGCGCGCCGAAGGTCGCGATGCGCCGACGCTCGTCCGGAGTCACCAGTACGGTCGCGCCGCCGGGGATGGCGTCGGCGAGGGAGAGCTGGCCGAGGTCGTGCATCAGACCGGCGTACTGCAGCACCCGCATCCGGCGTTCGGGCAGGCCCAGGTCGCGGCCGATGGCGAGGGCGAGGTCGGTGACCCGGCGAGCGTGCCCGGCGTCGGTGTAGCCGCCGACCTCGGTGGCCCGCGACAGCGCCTGGATGGTCTGCACCTGCGTACGCCTGATCGCGGCGTAGCGGCGGTAGGACAGCTGGGCCAGCAGCAGCGGGATGGTCACCAGCGGCAGGCCCCACAGACCGACCTCCCAGGTGGCCAGCGGGATGAGCACACCGGTGGAGGCGATCGCCGCGCCGATGCCGAAGAACGCGCCGAGCTCGTTGCGCAGCAGCGCCCGGAACGGCCCCCACTGCTGGCTGGCCGCGACCCCGGCGGCCAGCACCGCCTCCAGTGGCCAGGCGACCAGGCCGACGACCACCGTGAGCAGGACGTAGTCGGAGGGGACGTGACTGTCGAACGCGGCGAACAGGTCCTCGTCCAGAACCAGCGGGCGGAACAGCAGGGCGACCCCGGCCACGACGAGCACCCGCCGGGCGATGCCCTCCAGCTCGGCCGACCGGCCGGCGAGCACGTGCGGGAGCGCGCCGGCGAGCATGCCACCGGAGGTCACCGCGACGGTCTGCAGGATCGAGTGGGACGCCCGCCCCTCGGTGGGCAGGTGACTGAGCAGGGCGTATCCCAGGGCCGTGGCGAGCCCGATCGGCGCCTGCACCCGGTCGTCGGGCAGCCGCAGTCGCACCATCTCCCCGACCGCGACGAGGCACCCGAACACGCCCGCCACGGCGGGTGCCGCGACACCGCGGACGGCCGTCTCGACCACCGCGACCAGGACCAGGACGCCGGCGCAGACCGCCAGCAGGACCGAGCCGTCCAGTCGTGGGTGAGAGCGGTACGGCGACAGTGCGCCGCTCACGAGGCCGCCTCGGCCGAGCCCTCGACCTGGGGCGGGTGCACCGGGTCGTCGTGGTCGAAGACGACCTTCTGCTCGGCCGGCGGCACCGGCTGCACCGCCTGGACGGGCGCGGGCTGCCACCCCTCGTGCTCGACGGCGGTGACGAACCGGTCGACCAGCTCGGGGTCGAAGTGGCTTCCGCGGCAGCGCTGAAGCTCGGCCAGGGCTTCCGCGACGGGGCGGGCGGCGCGGTAGGAACGCACGCTGGTCATGCAGTCGAAGGCATCGGAGATCGACAGCACCCGGGCGAAGACCGGGATGTCCTCGGCCCGCAGTCCGGAGGGGTAGCCGGTTCCGTCGTAGCGCTCGTGGTGGTGCATGATCCCGGCCCGGGCGTCCTCCAGGAACGCGATGTCACCGACCACCTCGACGCCGTACAGCGGGTGCTGCTTGATGGCCTCGAACTCCTCCTCGGTGAGCCGGCCGTCCTTCTGCAGAACCCGGGTGGGTACGCCGATCTTGCCGACGTCGTGCAGCAGACCGGCCTCGGCGACGGCGTCCAGCCGGTCGCCGTCCCAGCCCATCTGGGTGCCGAGCATGCGGGCGGCCCGGGCGACCCGCTCACCGTGGCCGCGGGTGTAGAGGTCCTTGGTCTCGATCGCCTGGGCGAGTGCCTGCAGCGTGGACTGGTGGGACTTCTGCTCCGCGGCGTACTGCGCGAACGCCCACCGCGCGACCAGCAACGGCACCAGGAGCAACAGACCGGCGAACGGGCCGAGCTGGCCGAGCCACAGCACGGCGAGCAACAGGCCGAGGTAGGAGTAGCCGAGGAAGGAGAGGAAGACCTCGAAGAAGTTGGCGCGGAGCACGCGCACGGGCGCTCGGCCGCCGTCGAGCCAGAGAACGCCCATCAGCAGGCCGGCATTCGCCACGTGGTAGGCGACGATGGCCAGCGTGATCGGGAGCAGGATCTGCGGGAACGAGCTACGGGCCAGGTCACCGACCTCACCCCCCAGCGCGACGTAGGTGGCACCGCCGAGGAAGGTGCAGACGACGTTCTGGGCGACGTTGTAGGTCCGTTTGTAGAAGGAGGTCTGCTGCCTGGTGGCGAATAGGGCGCCGATCAGCGCGGGAGCGCCCCACATCCCGAGGACCGGGTAGGTCGCCACCGCCACCACCGACGTGAGCGACACGTCGACGTTACGGCCGAGCGGCGCCTTCAGCTGCACCGTCAGCAGAACCAGAGCAGCGAACCACGCGATGTCCGTCGGCCGCGAGACGTTGACGATCGAGATGACCGAGACCGAGGCGGCGACCACACACAACCCCAGAACGTAAGCCCGGGTGGACCGACTCGGCATGGATGACCACTCTTCCTGACCGGCTGCGGTGCAGCTTAGCCGCAGCGGCAACCATCCTCACGCCCACTCCCAGCCGCTCCAGTTCATAATGTCGCCTCCTCCTCGGGTATCGGCAGAGTTTCCGTAACCGCCTCCTGCCGGTTCCCGGCAGGCATCCGCGGCGGGCACATCCCCTTCGGCCGAGTGACAGCCGTGTCATCCGGCGAAGGCACGTGCGAACTTCACAGGTTCAGGTCAGGCACGCGTGCATGGTCGCCTCTGACCGGGTCGCCCGGCCGGGCCCACGGTCAGCTCCACTCCCAGCCACGCTTGGCCGCCGGTGCGCTGGTGCGAGAGCCGTTCATAAGACTGCCTTCCTTGGAGTGATGACGTGGGGCGAATCGACAAGGACCGGGGAAGCCACCACGGAGAGCTACATCGGAGGTAAGGGTCCGTGGGCACGATGATCACTTTCTGCCACCGAAACATCACCTCGGTCGCGGCTCCGCTCCTCGCTCGTGACCCGGTGATGACGAGTCAACGGAAAAAGATCAGTGCGGTCAACTCGGTACTGGAGCCGCAACTCCGAAGAGTAGTGACTACTCTCGGTGAGTACTCGTGGGTAATGGTTTGTCCGCAGAATCCCCCAAACCGTACGAACCAAAGGAGTTCTGGTTACGCCTCGTTCATATGGTCAGACCGAGAATCCGGCAGATCGACCACTCGAAGTTACATAGAGTCAACGGCGCCATCGGGCGCGTGTGAGTGCCGACGAACCCGGCCACAGCCGGCGTTCCGTCCCCCGCAGGCGTGCCCGCCACGGTGATGTGAGCGGTTCGAAGGTTCATTACTGAAAGTGACCAATCTCCGCAGATCCGGCGGCCCGCGGGCGGACCTGGGCGCAAAATTTCTCTACGCAGAGTCACAGGTTTTTTGAGCGCCACACCCTCGCTCCGATCTCCTTCGGCAGGATGCCCTGCTGGAGGAAATCGGAGGTCGTGGGAGGATGCCCGGGCGTACGAACGCATCGGTGCACCGTGCGCGACACACGGACCACGAGAGGGTGACGAGATGGCGAAGAACGGAAGGCGACGTCGGGCCCGGCGCAAGAAGGCCGCCAACCACGGCAAGCGCCCCAACACCTGAGCCGCCGCCAGCGCAGGCCACCAGGGTCCGAGCGCGGTCCCGCGCCCTGTCCCTGGAAAACGAACGGACCCCACCGCCGATGGCGTGGGGTCCGTCTTCGTCTGTGGCGACCTCGGAGTGTCCCGGAGTGTCCTGGGGGTGCGGCGGCCCGGACTCGCGGGCGGAACGGCCGGGGGTCAGCCCGCCTGCGGCCCGGAGTCCTCGCTGATCTCCACGTGCACCGCACGAATGCGCAGGAGCACCTTCTGGCGAAGGTCGCTCGGCGGCCTGTCCTGTCCGCAGGAGCGCGCCACCAGGGACTTCACCAGGCCCTCGAGGTCGTACTTCTGCAGACACGGTGCGCACTCGTCCAGGTGCCGCTGGATCTGCGAACAGTCCGCGGCCTCCATCTCCCGGTCGAGGAAGAGGAAGACCCGCTCGAGGACCTCCGAACAGTCGGTCTCGTGGGGCTTGCCGCAGCTCATGCGTTCTCGCCACCCTTCGCGTCCGCCGCCGGCACCAGCCCGCGCCCGCGGGCGTAGTCCTGCAGCAGCTCACGCAACTGGCGCCTGCCCCGGTGGAGCCGGGACATCACGGTGCCGATCGGTGTTCCCATGATGTCGGCGATCTCCTTGTAGGAGAAGCCCTCCACGTCGGCGAGGTAGACGGCCATCCGGAAGTCGTCGGGCACCTGCTGCAAGGCCTCCTTGACGTCGGAGTCGGGCAGGTGCTCCAGCGCCTCCGCCTCGGCGGACTTCAGCCCTGCCGAGGTGTGCGACTCCGCGCGCGCGATCTGCCAGTCCTCGATCTCCTCGGTGGCGGCGCGCTGCGGCTCCCGCTGACGCTTGCGGTAGGTGTTGATGAACGTGTTGGTCAGGATGCGGTACAGCCACGCCTTGAGGTTGGTTCCCTCGCTGAACTGGTGGAACGAGGAGTACGCCTTGGCGAAGGTCTCCTGCACAAGGTCGTCCGCGTCCGCCGGGTTGCGGGTCATCCGCAGGGCAGCGTTGTACAGCTGATCCAGGAAGGGCAGGGCATCCCGCTCGAATCGGGCGCTCCGCTCCTCCGGCGTCTCGGCGTTCACGGCAGCTGTCATCGCCCGCGAGGATAGCCCCACCGAGGAGGAGCCGTCTTCGGGAGTCCACTCACGCCAGACCGCGACCGCCTCCGGCGGCGGCTGGGTGGAGGGCGTCGGGCGGTTCTGGCACGCGGCAACCACTGGACCTCCTTCGTGGCGGCACCCGACACTCGCGCGGCACCGTCGCAGACCGGAACGCTTCCCGGTCCGCCGAACATTCCCTGCCGCCGGGCGAAACCTCCACAAACCTCGCGGGCCGGACATCCGCGTCGGCGAGTCCGCCCGGCGGGTCGCCACGAGTCGCTCACGGCTGCGGCAGCTCGGCCCCGGACGTCCGGGCGATCCACTCCAGCGCGGACTCGGCGATCAGGGTGAGCGCCTCCTCCTGGGTGAGCGGCGCGGAGCGCGGGACCACGAAGCTGTGGTCGGCGCCGGGCACGGCCACGACCTTCTGCTGCCGCAGGCCCCTCGGCATGTTCCTCGGCCCGCCGAAGGCGTCCCGCTCCCCCTGGATGACGAGCGTGGGCACCCCGGTGTTGCGAAGCTCGTCGGCGCGGGACCTGTCCGGACGGCCCGGCGGACGCAGCGGGAACGCCAGCGCCAGGCAGCCGATCGCGCCGAGGCTTCGGGCGGTCCGGCAGGCGACCCGGGCGCCCGCGCTGCGCCCGCCCACGATCAGCGGCGTCCTCGTGCGCATGCTGTTCAGCGCGGCGATCCAGCCCTGGTCCAGCTTCTCCGGCGGGGACGCGATCTTGCGGCCGGCCACCCGCCAGGGCTGCTCGACGCGGATCACGGTCACGTCGTACTCGGGCAGCGCCTCGGCGAGCACCGCGAGATCCCAGGCGTCCACCCCGCCGCCGGCGCCGTGCCCGAGGACGAGGGTGACGGCCGTCCGGCGGCCCCGGTTGTAGATCAGGCGGGCGGGACCTTCCGGGGTCTCCACCACGCGTTCGCTCACGGTGTTCATGACGTCCTCATCCGCAGGGGTGGACACACCCTAACGGGGGTCCGCCACGTCGCCCGCCTCTTCCGCCGGGAGTGGATCGAGCAGCTGTGGGCCGTTGTTACGCACGTTGTTGACCTCGGTCGAGACGGGGTACGCGTCCAGCCGTCCGGGCGCCGCGGGCACCAGCACCGAACGCAGTTGGTCGGCGTCGTCGCGGCGCGGGTCCAGCCAGGTGGAGTACTCCGCGGGCTCGACCAGCAGCGGCATCCGGTCGTGGATGCGGCCCAGTTCGTCCTCGGCGGTGGTGGTGAGCACCGTGCACGTCCACACGAACCGGTCGGGGTCGTCCTCGCCCTTGTCCGGGTCGCGCCAGATCTCGTACAGGCCGGCCATCGCCAGCACACCGCCGTCGCTGCGGTGGATGAAGAACGGCTGCTTGTGGCCCTTCTTCTCGCCGTACCACTCGTAGTAGCCGTCGGCGGGCACCAGGCACCGGCGGGACGCGAACGCCTTGCGGAACGCGGGCTTCTCCGCCGCGGTCTCCAGCCTGGCGTTGATCAGCCGGTTGCCGATCTTGGGGTCCTTGGCCCAGAAGGGGATCAGGCCCCAGCGGACCGTACGGAGATGGCGTTCGAGCCCTGCGTCGTCGCCCTCGCCGCCCTTGCCGGTCCTGGCGTCCTTGGCTGTCGTGGCCGGCTTGGCGTCGTCGCCCCTGCGCGGCGGGCGGTCCACCACCACCGCCACCTGCTTGGTGGGTGCGACGTTGTAGTCGGCCAGCTTCTCCCGCACGTCGACCTGGGTCACCTCGAACTCGCGGGCGAGATCCTCAGGGTCCCGGCTCAGCGAGTATCTTCCGCACACACCGACCACCTCCCGTGACCGGTCCGGGCGGACCGGCGCCGCCCCCATTGTTCTCAGCAGCCCGGCGGGGTGCCAAATCCCGGGTGCGGGACTGTCGCCGCCACGCGTACGCTGGGCGCCAACGGCGACGACGGAGACAAGTAGCGCGGGGCACCCCGGAGCCCAGAGAGCCGGCCGGCAGCTGAGAAGGCGGCCTCCGAACCCCACGCGAAGACACTCCCGAGCCGCGGGGAAGAACGCCGGTCACCCGGCTGGTAAGCCCCGCCGACCGGCCCCCGTCAACGGGCCCGAACGAGGCCGCCGGGCCCCGCGCTCAGCGGGATCGGCGGCGAAGGTGTGGTGGCACCGCGAGTCCCCCTCGCCCACACCCCAGGGGACGCAACCAGGCAGGGACCCGCCCAGTGACTGCGCAGCAGTCCAGGGGTCCCGCACCCGTGGGAGGTGACCACCATGCAGCGACCTGTCCATGCGTTCGAGCAGACCTCCGAGCAGTCCTCCGAGCAGACCCTCGAGCAGGCAGGTGTCCGTACTCTCGCCGCCGAGCTGCCCGCCCGGGCCGGTGAGGACGTCCGGCTCGCGGGCTGGATCCACCGCCGCCGGCGCCTCGCGTCCGTCACGTTCGTCGTACTCCGTGACCGCTCCGGGCTGGCCCAGGTCGTCGTGCGCGACCCGGCCACCGTGGAACGCATCGAGGAGTACGCCGAGGAGACAGTCGTCGAGGTGACCGGGAAGGCCGTGGCCAACCCGCAGGCACCAGGAGGGGTCGAGGTCGGCGAACCGGCCTTCACACCCCTCACCGACCCCGCGCCGACCCCGCCGATCGAGCTGTGGCGCCCGGCTGTCAACGCCGGCCTGCCGACGTTGCTCGACCACGCGCCGGTCACGTTGCGGCACCCGCTGCTGCGGGCGCCGTTCGAGCTGGCGGCGGCCGCCGTCGCGGGCTTCCGGGAGACGCTGACCGGCCTGGCGTTCACCGAGATCCAGACCCCGAAGATCGTGGCGTCGGCCACCGAGAGCGGCGCGAACGTCTTCAAGCTGGACTACTTCGGCCGGCCCGCCTACCTCGCCCAGTCGCCGCAGTTCTACAAGCAGACGATGGTGGGGGTGTTCGAGCGGGTCTTCGAGGTGGGCCCGGTGTTCCGGGCCGAGCCGCACGACACGGTCCGCCACCTCGCGGAGTACGTCTCCCTGGACGCGGAGTTCGGGTTCGTCCGGGACCACCGGGACGTGATGGAGGTCGTCTCCTCGGTCGTCGGCGGGATGCTGGCGGCGGTGGGCGAGCGGGCACCGGCCGCGCTGGACCGGCTCGGGGTGGAGTTGCCGAAGCTGCCGCCGCGGATCCCCGAGTTGCACTTCGCCGACGCGCTGGCGCTGGTGGGCGCCGACCCGGACGAGCCGGACCTCGCGCCCGCGCACGAACGCGCGATCGGTGAGTGGGCGCTGCGTGAGCACGGCAGCGACTTCGTGTTCGTCGTCGGCTACCCGATGAGGAAGCGGCCGTTCTACACCCACCCGCAGCCGGACGACCCGCGCTGGTCGAACTCCTTCGACCTGCTGTTCCGCGGAGTCGAGCTCGTCACCGGCGGGCAGCGGCTGCACAGGTACGCCGACTACCTCGCCGCGCTGGAGGCGGCGGGCCAGCCGGCGGAGCCGTACGCGACGTACCTCGAGACGTTCAGGTACGGCATGCCGCCACACGGCGGGTTCGCGTTCGGGCTGGAGCGGTTCGTCGCCCGGCTGGTCGGCGCGGAGAACATCCGGCAGGTGACGCTGTTCCCGCGTGACCTGCACCGCCTGGCGCCCTGAGCCCGTCCGAGTCGAGTCCGGGTCGGTCGCGTCCGGGTGCCGTGCCGTTCGGTGCGGCACCCGGACGCCGGGTCGAGTTCGAGCCCCGCCCGGGAGCCACGCTGCGTGGTCACCCGACAGGTTTCGGCCAGTTGGTGTGCCGCCGGAGGGAGTCGGAATGTTCGGACCACCCCCGGACGCGGTATGAAGATCCCATGACGCTCGTACGAATGCTCGCTCGTCCGATGCTCGCGTCGACCTTCGTGGTCCACGGGGTCCGCGCGATCCGCAACCCCGACCCACTGGTGCCCAGCGCGAAGTCGGTGACCGACCAGCTGGTTCCGGCCGCCAAGCGGGTGGCCCCGCCCGCGATCGCCGACCGGATCCCCGAGGACCCGCGCACGCTCGTCCGCATCAACGGCGTTGTCCAGGTCGTCGGCGGGATCGCCCTCGCCACCGGCGTCGGCCGCCGTTGGGGCGCGCTCGCGCTCGCCGCCTCGGTGCTGCCGACGACGTACGCCGGTCACGCGTTCTGGCAGGAGGACGACGCCGAGTCCCGCGGCAGCCAGCAGGTCCACTTCCTGAAGAACGTCAGCATCTTCGGCGGGCTGCTCCTCGCCGCGGTGGACACCGAGGGCAAGCCGGGACTGGCCTGGCGGGCCAGCCACAGCGCCGAGCACACCCGCGCGGCGACGAAGCGGATGACCCGCGGCGCCCGCCGGGAGGCGAAGATCGCCACCCGGACCGCCCGGCAGGAGGCCAAGCTCGCCAAGCTGTTCGCCCGCCAGGAGGCGAGGCTCGCGGCCAGGGCGACCAGCCCGTCCCGCCTCACCCGCGGCGCCAAGCGCGACGCGAAGCGGGCCGGCAAGGCGGCGAAGGCCCTGGGCTCGGGTGCCACGCACGCGGCCAAGCCGGTGCTGGCGAAGGCCGGCATCGGGAACTGACCCGGGGCGAGGTCGAGCGACTTTCCGGCGCCGACCGGTCGGTGAACCCTGTTCGCCGACCGGTCGGCGCCGGCTGGCTTCTGCCGGTGTGTTCCGGGCCGGCCGCGATGCGGGGCGACACGAGTCGGGCATCCACCGCGAACCACGGCCTAGGGTCGGGTTCATGGCTCGCACCGCACCCTCCGGCCGTATGCCGCCCGCACGTCGCCCGGGCGGGCGCCGCCGTTCCCAGATCACTCTCGAGGACCCGCGCGCCATCCGGGCACTCAGCCATCCCGCGCGCCTGACCGTCATCGACGAGCTGTACGGCGGACGGGTGGCCACGTCCACCGAACTCGCCGAGCTCACCGGCCTGACGCCGAGCGCGATGAGCTACCACCTGCGCGCCCTGGCCGACCTCGGCATCGTCGAACGCGACGAGTCCGCCGCCGCCGACGGCCGGGCCCGGCCCTGGCGGGCGGCCGCCAGGGCGCTGAACGTCGCCTCCCTCGCCACTCGCGCCCAGCGGGCGGCGGTCACCCTGCTCGGCGGCGCGTTGCTGGACGCGCAGCGTGCCGACCTGCACGCGTACGTCGCCGGGGAGTCCACGCTGCCGGCGGAGTGGCGGGGCAAGGTCGGGCTGGACACCGGCACGGCCTACCTCACCGCGGCCGAGACCGAACAACTCCTCACCGCGCTGCACGCGGCCGCGGAGCCGTTCCAGCGGCTGGGCCGGCGGCGGCGCGAGGGAACCCGGCGGGTTCGCACCTCGCTGATGGTGGTGCCGATCGTCGACCAGGGCGGGTCCTAGGCAGGCGTGCTCGAACCCGGGCGGCGACCTGACCGGTGACCCGCCTGGTGACCCGGCCGATCGCACAGCCCCGGTGAAACTCTCTTGCCCCGGACAGATGTGAAGCATTACCTTCACAACTGACCGTCGCGCCGGCGTCGGCGTGGACCGCAGGGGGCGCGGATGGCCAGCGACACGACCGACGGCGCCGAGCGGGTCGACGACGCCGAGCGGGCCGGCCCGGCTGTGCGGGCCGATGGTGCCGAGAGGGCCGACGGCGCCAAGGGGCCTGACCCGACCGGCGAGGCGCCGGCGGATCCGCCGGTCCCCCTGCACCGCAACCGCGACTTCCGGCGGCTGTGGATCGGCCAGGCCTGTTCCGAGCTCGGCTCCGGCGCCGCCGGACTGGCGTATCCGCTTCTGGTCCTGGCACTCACCGGCTCACCTCTGCAGGCCGGGCTGGCCGGCACCGTACGGATGGCGGCGGGCACCGTGCTCGGCCTGCCGGCCGGCGCACTGGTGGATCGCTGGAACCGGCGCCGCGTCCTGATCGGCTGCGAGGCGCTGCGGGCGGGCGCGGCCGTCGGACTGGTACTCGCCATCGTCGGCGGGTGGGCGTCGCTGCCGCTCATCCTCGTGGTGGCGGTGATCGAGGGCGGAGCCGGCGCGTTGTTCGGACCGGCACAGACCGCCGCGGTCCGCCACATCGTTCCGGCCGGGCAACTGCCGACCGCGGCGGCACGCAACGAGGCGCGCGGTTACGCGGCCGAACTTGCCGGGCCGCCGCTGGGGGGCGCGTTGTTCGCGCTGGCCCGCTGGGCACCGTTCCTCGCCGACGCGATCTCCTACGTCGTCTCGCTGGTCGCTGTGTGGCTGATCCGGCGCCCCCTGCAGGAGGTACGCACAACCAGGCCGGAGCCCCTCGGGCGCGCGGTCCGGTCGGGGTTGCGGTTCGTGGTCGGCGACCCGTTCCTGCGGGCGGTGCTGGTGCTCGCACCGCTGGCGAACGCGGCGTTCGCCGGGGTGTTCTTCGTCCTCGTGGTGGTGCTGTTGCAGCGCGGGACGCCGCCCGCGGCCGTCGGCGCCGTGCAGTCCGCCATCATGGTCGGCGGCCTGCTCGGTGCGCTGGCCGCGCCGTGGCTGCAGCCCCGGATCCGCATCCAGACGCTCATCGTCGGCTTCCTCTGGGTCATCACCGGCCTGGTCGCGGCGGCGGCGTTCGTGCCGGGCACCTACCTGGTGGCCGGACTGCTGGCGCTGGCGATTCTGCCCAGCCCCACTCTCAACGCCGGCATGGTCGGCTACCAGATCGCGATCACACCGGACCACATGCAGGGCCGGGTCGACAGCGCTATCGGTCTGCTCGCCCAGTGCCTGCAGCCGCTGGCGCCGCTGCTCGGCGGCGCGGCCGTGACCTGGTGGGGCGGCCGCGGCGCGTTCCTCGTGTTCGCCGGGATCCTCGCGGTGGCAGCGGTGGTGGCCAGCCTGTCCAAGGGCGTACGAAACCTTCGGCCCCTGTAGTCGATCCCCTACAGCCGACCTCTGCCGAGCTCCCGGTCCTCGAGCCCGTCGTCGCGGTCCGGCGACGATCCGGCATCGTCCGCCCGCGCAAGCCGCGGTTGACACCGCGTACCCCGATGCGGCCGGATCGGCAGCGGGCGATCTTCCCGACCGGGCGGTGATCGCTCCGCCGGGCGGTGACCTCACCGCCGCGGCGTGACGTGGCGGAGTACGCGGCCCGACCGGTCGGCTACGCTCGGCGTTCGATGGGAAGACTCGCCAGCGACCTGTGGACCGCGCCGCTCGCCGCCGCGGCGGTGGACGCCGACGTCCGCGTTCCCGGGTCGAAGTCGATCACCAACCGCGCGCTGCTGCTCGCCGCACTCGCCGACGGGCCCTCCGACGTCCGGCACCCGCTGCGGGCCCGGGACACCGCCCTGATGGCCGGGGCGCTGCGCGCGCTCGGTACGCGGATCGAGGAGACCCCGCGGGGCTGGCAGGTCACGCCGGAGCCGTTGCGCGGTCCGGCCCAGGTCGACTGCGGGCTGGCCGGCACCGTCATGCGCTTCGTCCCGCCGGTCGCGGCGCTGGCGGACGGCGACATCGACTTCGACGGTGACCCGCGGGCACGGGAGCGGCCGATGGGCCCGATCCTGTCCGCGCTGCGCACCCTCGGCGGCACGGTCGACGACGCCGGCCGCAACGCACTGCCGTTCACCGTGCGCGGCACCGGCGCGATGCCGGGCGGCACGGTCGAGATCGACGCCTCGGCGTCTAGCCAGTTCGTCTCCGCGCTGCTGCTGGCGGGCGCCCGCTACGACGCCGGCGTGACGGTCCACCACGTCGGCAAGCCGGTGCCCTCGCTCCCCCACATCGACCTGACGGTGGCGATGCTCCGCGAGCGCGGCGTGGCCGTCGACGACAGCGACGCGCACACCTGGCGGGTGGACCCGGGTCCGGTCCGGGCGTACGACACCGACGTGGAGCCCGACCTGTCCAACGCCGCGCCGTTCCTCGCCGCGGGCCTGGTCACCGGCGGCCGGATCCGGGTGCCCGGCTGGCCCGGGACCACCGAGCAGGCCGGGGACGCGCTCCGGGAGATCTTCACCCTCATGGGCGCGGACGTACGGCTGGACGGTGAAGGGCTCACCCTGTCCGGCCCGGACACGATCACCGGCGTCGACCTCGACCTGCACGACGTGAGCGAACTGACCCCGGTGGTGGCCGCCGTGGCGGCGCTGGCCACCGGGCCGTCCCGGCTGCGCGGGATCGCGCACATCCGCGGCCACGAGACCGACCGGCTGGCCGCCCTGGCCACCGAGCTCAACCGGCTGGGCGGGGACGTACGCGACACCGAGGACGGCCTGGAGATCTCGCCGCGCCCGCTGCACGGCGGCGACTTCCGCACCTACCACGACCACCGGATGGCGCACGCCGCCGCCGTTCTCGGACTGGTCGTCCCGGGCCTGCGCGTCGAGGACATCGCCACCACCGGCAAGACCCTGCCGGACTTCGCGGCCATGTGGACGGCCATGCTCGGCCCGGAGGCGGCTGCGTGACTCCGCGGCAGCGCCGGTTCGAGGTCGACGACCACGAGAGCTACGGCAGGCCGGCGCGGCGGACCCGTCCGCGTACCAAGCAGCGCCCGAACTACGCCGGCGCCACCACGGCGGTGGTGGTCACCCGCGACCGCGGCCGCTACACCTGCCGGGTGGAGGACGGCGACGACGCCGCCCGCCAGGTGCTCGCGATGCGGGCCCGAACGCTCGGCCGCACCAGCGTCATCGTCGGCGACCGGGTACGCCTGGTCGGCGACGTCACCGGGGACCAGGGCACGCTGGCCCGGATCGTGGAGGTGGAGGAGCGCGCCACCGTCCTGCGGCGTACCGCCGACGACGACGACCCGATCGAACGCCCCATCGTCGCCAACGCCGACCAGCTGGTGATCGTCACCGCGCTGGCCGACCCGCCGCCGCGGCCACGGCTGATCGACCGGTGCCTGGTCGCCGCCTTCGACGCCGACGTCGAGCCGCTGCTGTGTCTCACCAAGGCCGACCTGGCCTCCCCCGACGACCTGCTCGACATCTACCGCCCGCTGGGCGTGCAGTCGGTGGTGACCCGGCACGACGAGGAGCTCGGCGAGCTGGTCCGCGAGCGGCTCGCGAACCGGGTCAGCGTCCTGGTCGGTCACTCCGGGGTGGGCAAGTCGACGCTGGTCAACACGTTGATCCCGGACGCTCACCGGGCGACCGGCGAGGTCAGCGACGTCACCGGCCGGGGCCGGCACACCTCGACCCAGGCGGTGATGCTGGCGTTGCCGTTCGGCGGCTGGATCGTGGACACGCCGGGCATCCGGTCGTTCGGGCTGGCGCACGTCGACCCGTACCGCCTGATCGGCGCGTTCGGCGACCTGGACGACGTGGCCGAGGAGTGCCCCCGCGGCTGCACCCACCAGCGGACCGAACCTGAGTGCGCCCTGGACGAGGCGGTGGCGGAGGGCCGGCTGGACGCGGCCCGGGTGGAGTCCTACCGCCGGCTGCTGGACTCCCGCGAGTTCCACGCCGGCGACTGACCGGCGACCGGCAAACCGGAACGAGGGCTGCTATCCGCCGGCGCCCCACACCGCGCGGGCACCCGCGTCACCGGTGAGGACGACCTGGATCCCCGTCGCCACCGCGAGCACGACGAGAACCACCGCCACCACGATCCGGACCGGCCGGGCGATTCCCGCGGCCCGGCGCCGGCCCACCTCCCAGCGCGGGGTCGGCGCACCCGGGCCGCCGAGGACGTACGCCGAGACCAGGCACCAGACGACGAACGCCAGGACGATCCACTGCAGCAGTTGGCCCCGGTGCTCGTGCACCTCGACCACGGCCGGCCTGTTCAGCCGGTCGTACAACGCGTAGCCGCTGCGCACTGTGACGAACGTGGCCACCAGGGAGATCACCGCACCGGCCACCATGGGCAACCGCAGCAGCCACCGCCACCGTGGGACCACCGCGAACGCCAGTGCGGCGAGCACCGTCAGCGGGACGAACACAATGGTCAGGTGGTTGACGAGCACGTGCAGGGGAAGTCCGAAGGCCCGGTCGAACATGCCACCCTCCAGGGTTCGTACTGCTTCCGCGGCATCACCGCGCGGCCACCTGCGCCGGTACGCCACGTGCGCCGACCGGTGGTTTCCTACCCACACGTCCGAGCCCCACCGGCGGTTCGATCAGCGGGTCGAAATGTGCGATCATCACGGGCCCACTACCGTGTGCACCATGGCCTCGACGCACACCGAAGATCTGCGGCTCGCTCACATGATCGCCGACGACGCAGACGCGCTCACGATGAGCCGGTTCCGTGCGCTTGACCTGCAGGTGTCGACGAAAGCCGACGAGACTCCGGTGAGCGAGGCCGACACCGCCGTCGAGGAGGCCGTCCGCCGCACACTCGGCCGGGCCCGCCCCCGCGACAGCATCCAGGGCGAGGAGATGGGCCGCAGCGGTTACAGCGCCCGCCGCTGGATCGTCGACCCGATCGACGGCACCGCCAACTACGTCCGCGGCGTGCCGGTGTGGGCCACCCTGATCGCCCTCTCCGTCGAGGAGGAGATCACCGTCGGGATGGTGTCGGCTCCCGCACTCGGCCGGCGCTGGTGGGCGTCGAAGGGCGACGGTGCGCACGCCGGGCGCAGCATGCGGCTGGCGCAGCAGTGCCAGGTGTCGAAGGTCGCCACGCTGCCCGAGGCGTTCCTGTCCTACTCCGGTCCCGGTGAGTGGATCGACGAGGGACGCGGCGCCGGGTTCGGGCGACTGCTGGAAAGCTGCGGACGCACCCGCGCGTTCGGCGACTTCTGGTCGTACATGCTGGTGGCGGAGGGCAGCGTCGACATCGCCTGCGAGCCCGAGCTCGAGCTGCACGACATGGCCGCCCTGAGTGTCATCGTGGACGAGGCCGGCGGACGGTTCACGTCCCTGGCCGGTGTTCCCGGCCCGTACGGCAACGGCGCGCTCGCCACCAACGGCCTGCTGCACGACGAGGTCCTCGGCCTGATCGGCGACCCGAAGGACTGACCCGGCGATCACCAGGCCCGCGATCACCAGGCCCGCGATCACCGGGCTCGCGATCATCACGCCGGCGATCACCGCACCTGGTCGCCGGTCGCGCCGCGTGATCGTCGCGCCGATGATCGGGTGACCGCCAAGGCCGCCCTCGCCGGTGTCGGGGGCGAGCCCTCCCCATGGCGGGCCGGCGGACTTCCCGGTAATTACGCGCATACGCCACCGCGGGGGATTTCTTTGCGGCCCGGTCCGGGCTAGCGTGCCCAACACGGAACGTTGGCCGGTGCTGGCCGCAGGTCGGACCGGCAGGGCGCGAAGGGAGCCGGTGATGCGGATCAGCGACGTGCTGCGCGGCAAGGGCCCCAAGGTCGTGACGATCAGACCGGACGCCGCCGTACGCGACCTCCTCCAGCTGCTGGACAGTGCCAACATCGGCGCGGTCGTGGTCAGCGAGGACGGTGCCACGATCACCGGCATCGTCTCCGAGCGCGACATCGTGCGGCATCTCACCGACCCGTCCCGGCTCCTCGACCAGCCGGTGTCCACGATCATGACCAGCCAGGTGCACACGTGCGCACCGCACGCCACCGTCGACTCGCTGATGCGGCTGATGACCGAGCAGCGCGTACGCCACGTGCCGGTCGTCGCCGACGGCCGGCTCGCCGGGCTGGTGAGCATCGGCGACGTGGTGAAGACCCGGATCGGTGAGCTGGAGTTCGAACGCGAGCAGCTGGAGAACTACATCGCCCAGGCCTGACCGCCGGGCCATCATTGGTGCATGCGCTCCGACAGTCCCACGTCCGGTCGTACGTCCGATGTCGTCGGGTGCGATGTCGTCGTGTGCGGCCCTGCCTCGTGGAACCACATCGTGCGGGTCGCCGAACTCCCCGAACCGCGCCCGCACATGGTGGTCGCCGACGGCGACGTCGAGACGCTGGGCGGCACCTCGGCCGGTAAGGCGCTGCACCTGGTCGACCTCGGCCGGTCGGTGACGCTGCACACGGTGCTCGGCAGCGACGACCATGCCGAACGCATCCGGACCGCGCTGACCGCGGCCGGCGTACCGCTGCGGGTGCGCCGGGTGCCCGGCGCCAGCGAGCGGCACCTGAACCTCATGGACTCCCACGGCGGCCGGCTGTCGATCTACCTCGACCTGCCGAAGGTTCCCGGCGGCGGTCCGCCGGACGGTGGCTGTCCCGATCCCGGCCTGCGCGCGCAGCTGGCCGGCGCCCGCGCCGTGGTCCTCGACCTGTCCGAGCACTCCCGGGACCTGATCGACGTCGTACGCGCGACGAACGTGCCGATCTGGACCGATCTGCACGACTACGACGGCAGCGCCGCGTTCCAGCGGCCGTTCGCCGCCGCCGCGTCGTACGTCTTCATGAACGCGGACAAGCTCGACGACCCGCTCGCGCTCCTGCACGCCCTGGTCGCCGACGGAGCCAGGATCGCGGTGTGCACGCTCGGGGCGCAGGGGGCGGTGGCCGTCGACGACCGCCACGACGTGCACCGGGTGCCGGCCGCGCCGGTCGCCACGGTGGTGGACACCAACGGCGCGGGCGACGCGTTCATGGCGGGTTTCCTGCACGCGCACCTGGCCGGCTCCCCGGCACCGCGGGCTCTGCGGGCAGGCGCGGAGCAGGCGGTCCGCGCACTGACGACCGTGCACCTGAGCCCGCTGCTGGAGCGACCGACCTCCTGAACGGGCCCGGCTGGAGTCACCGCGCCCACGCGTGACCCGAGACCGGGCGGCCGTCCTTCCACACCTCGCGTACCAGCGGAACGCCCGGACGGTAGGCGAGGTGGACGTACGACGGCGCGTCGAGCACCGTCAGGTCCGCCCGCGCACCCGGGCGGAGCACGCCCACGTCGTCGCGGCGCAGCGCCCTCGCGCCACCGGCGGTCGCCGCCCACACCGCCTCCGCCGGCGTCATCCCCATCTCCCGGACGGCGAGCGCGACGCAGAACGCCATGCTCGAGGTGTACGACGAACCCGGGTTGCAGTCGGTGGCCAGCGCCACGGTCGCTCCCGCGTCCAGCAGCCGGCGCGCGTCCGGGTAGGGCGAGCGGGTGGAGAACTCCGCGCCGGGCAGCAGCGTCGCCACCGTCGCCGAACCGGCCAGCGCGGCCACGTCCTCCTCCGACAGGTGCGTGCAGTGGTCCACCGAGGCGGCGCCGATCTCGACGCCCAGTCGCACGCCGGGTCCGGGCCCCAGCTGGTTGGCGTGCAGCCGCGGCAACAGCCCGGCCGCGATCCCGGCGGCGAGCACCGCGCGGGACTCGTCGGCGTCGAACGCGCCCCGGTCGCAGAAGACGTCGACCCAGCGGGCCACCGGCGCACAGGCCGCCAGCATGTCGCCGCGTACGAGATCCACGTAGTCGTCGCGGCGGCCTGCGTACTCCGGCGGTACGACGTGCGCGCCGAGGTAGGTGGTCTCGGTGGTGAGGGCGGCGGCCACCGCGAGCGAACGCGCCTCGTCGCGCACCGTGAGGCCGTACCCGCTCTTGATCTCGACCGTGGTCGTGCCGCCCGCGAGCATCTCCGCGACCAGTGCGCCGGTCCGCGCGTGCAGCACCTCGTCCGGCGCCGCCCGGGTCTCCCGCACGGTGAGACCGATGCCGCCCGCGTCGTAGGGGCGGCCGCTCATCCGGGCGGTGAACTCCTCCGCCCGCTCACCCGCGAACACCAGGTGGGCGTGGCTGTCCACGAAACCGGGCAGCACCGCCCGGCCGCCGCATCCGATCCGGCTGTCCGCGACCGGCGCCGACGTGGCCGGCCCGACCCAGCGGATGACACCGCGCTCCACGAGCACCGCGGCGTTCCGCAGCTCACCGAGCGGGGCGTCGCGCTCCGGGTCGTTGGTGACGAGCAGACCGATGTCGTCCAGCAGGACCGAGACCATCCGTCGAGCCTGCCCCAGTCCGGCCCGGTCTGCCCGCCCTTTCCGCACCCCACCCTCGGGTGTGCCGTGAGAATCGTGGCGGGCACGCGAAGGTGGCCGCGCCCGATGAGTTTCCGGTCCCCGGCCGGTCTTCCCCGCATGAGCACACCCACGAACGCCACGTCCGGCCCGCGAGTGGTCGAGCGCCCCGAGCAGCCCTACGCCGGGATCACCGGGCGGGTCACGATGACCACGATGAACGAGATCGCCGACCGGATGCCGGGGGTCTTCGGGTGGCTGGCCGAGCGCGGGATCGCGCCGGCGGGTGCGCCGTTCTTCCGCTACCACGTCATCGACATGGAACGCGAGCTCGAGGTCGAGGTCGGCGTCCCGGTGGCCTCGCCGGTGGACGACGACGGACCGATCCGTGCCGGCGTACTCCCGGCCGGGAAGTACGTCACTCTGACGCATGTCGGCCACCCCGACCGGCTGATCGAGGTCACCGCGAAGCTGCTGGAGTGGGCCGCCGACCGGGACCTCGCGTTCGACGTCGAGAAGTCCGAACGCGGCGACCGCTGGGGATCGCGGCTGGAGATCTGGCACACCAACCCGGCCGAGGAGCCCGACCCGTCGAAGTGGGAGACCGAGCTCGCGTTCCGCCTCGCCTGAAGGGCCCTCGTTGCTCAGGACCTCGGGCCGCAGACCTGGATCGGGATGGCGGTCTGCTCGTAGGTTTCTTCCTCCGGCACCTGACCGAGCGGGATCTGGTCGCGGTGCTCGACTCCGAGGGCGGACCAGCGCAGTCGGACCGTCCAGAAGGTGACCGTGATGCCCGGGCCGCACTTCGGCCGGACGGCGGTGAGCCACACGTTGACCGCCTCGCCCGGGCGGATCGTGACGGGGAAGTTCCGCAGGTCGCTGCGAAGTCCGCCGCCCACCCGGTTCGCGGTCAGGAACGGCGTCCACCCGGCCGCGAGGAGTGTGGTGTCGGCACTGTCGTAGGGCGCCAGCCCGGACAGCCGTACCGCGTGCCGGCCGTCGTTTCTCAGCATGTAGGCGACCTCGCCGCGCTGTCCCTGGTGCCCGTGCAGCACGAAGCGCGACGCGCCCCAGTCGTCGGACTCCAGGGTGACCGAACCGCTCTTCGTGCCGGCGTAGGAGTCGACGTGCAGGGGCGCGTACGACCGGGCGTACGCATACCAGCCCGCGACCACCACGACCGCTGCCAGCAGAGCCGCCACGAACGGCCACACCATCCGGTGGCTGCGCTCACCGGTGGCCACACTCTCCGGCACCGGCGTTTCCGTAGCAGTTGCCATCCGACTCCCCCGTCGACCGCATCTCTCGACCGGCACAACCTGGTTGTCAGGCTGCCCGGCTGACCGTGAGTATCGGCCATGCTCGTGCCGCTGACCAGTGCGAAGCAACGATGGGAGCAAGAGGCCGGATGAGTTCCACGACGCCCAACCCGAACCCCAGCCCACGTGAGGTGTTCCTCCGCCTCGTCCACGGTGTGGCCGACGGCCGGTTCGAGGAGTTGGCGGACCTGTACGCCGAGAAGACCGACGTGCGGCATGCGATGGCGACACCCGAAGTGTCGCCGCTGACAAGCCGGAGCTCGCTGCGCGCACACTTCACCGTCCCGCCGGACACCGCGGTGTCGATCCCGCGGAGGCGGGTCGTCGATGTCGTCGTCCACGAGACCACCGATCCGGAGGTGATCGTCGCGGAGTTCGGCTACGAGTTCTTCCGGCCGGACGGTCCGGTGACGAAGGTCCCGTGCGTCTTCGTTCTGCGCGTACGAGACGGCGAGATCGTCGAGTCCCGCGACTACATCGACCCGATCCGGAGCGCCCAGGCGGCCGACGAGGTCGACGCCCTGATCGCGACGCTGCAGCCGTGAACCGAAGCACCGACCCGCGTGCCGCGGCGGCGGAGGGCCCGCTCGCCCAGCTGCCGCCCGAGGTGCTCACCCGGCTGCTCGACGGCCACACCGTGATCCGGGCGGCGGCCGGCAACGTGCTGTACCGGCCCGGGGAGAGCGCGGGTCTGCACCTGGTGGTCGAGGGACTCCTCCGGGTCTCGATGGTCTCGGAGGAGGGACGCCAGGTCACGGTGCGGTACGCGCGGCGGGGTGACCTGCTCGGCCTGCCCGTGGTCGTCTCCGGAGCCGCACCGGTCTATGCGTACGCCGTCACCAACGCGGTGGCGGTGGCGACCCGCCCCGGGGTGCTGCCGCAGCTGGCCCGGCGCGACCCCCGCGTCGGTACGTGGATGGCCGACGAGCTCGCCGTACGCGTCGACGGTCTGCTCCAGGAGCTGGCGATGAACGCGTTCTGGCCGGTACGCCGGCGCCTCGGCCGGCACCTTCTCGACCTCGCCACCGAGCACCAGCAGGGTGAGGCGCTGGTCGTACGGGCGAGTCACCAGGAGCTTGCCGACGCGGTCGGCACCGTACGCGAGGTCGTCGCCCGCACTCTTGCCGCGCTCCGTGCCGACGGTCTCGTCTCCGGCGGTCCCGGCGGCATCCGGCTGCTCGATCCGGACGCGCTCGCGCACCTGCCCGACTGACGACCGCGGCGGTCACGTCGATGAGCGGTCGGCGCCGAGCTCGAGGAGTTCCTTGAGCACCCGCAGGTTCTCCGCGACGGCCGACCGCACCCTCGGCCCGGCCAGGGTCGCCAGTGGCAGGATGCCCGGCCGCTCCAGCCGCATGGAGTTGGTCAGCAGAGTGGCCTCGCCCACCGGTTCGAGGCGGTAGCTGCTGGTCGTGTCGAACGGTCCCAGCAGGCCCCGGATGGCCACGGCCCGGTCCGGGCGGTGCTCGACCACCTCGAACCTCTCGACGGCGGACCGGGGAACCGTCCGAGCCTGGACGTACTGCGCGCCGACGCCGACCGGCCCGGTGCCGACCCGCTCGGTCCGGTCCAGGGCGTAGTTCCAGCGGGGCAGGTTCTCGAAGTGGCTCAGGAACGCGAAGACGTCCTCCGGCCGGCGTTCGATCCGCACGGTGTTGCTGAACTCCATGACCGTTCCCCTCATGCTCTCGGCCGCACGGTGGCGTCCGGCCGGACCGGGCCGGCGGCCAGTGCGTCGCGGAGCCGAGCTGCGGCACCAGGGTCGTGCACCGGGAGTACGACGAGACCCGGCAGGTTCGTGCGCAGCTCGTTGACCATCCGTACGGCCCGGCGCATCTGCCTTTTGTCGCCCACCCCGGGCAGGTGACCGGCGTTCAGGAGCCGGTCGTCGTAGGTCAGGTCGCCCACCATCAGCAGCGGGCGCCGATCCAGACGCCGGACCAGCATGGACAGCGATCCGGGGGTGTGCCCCGGGGTCGGCAGCAGAACGACGCTCCGGTCGCCGAAAACGTCGTGGCCGTGGGTGAACGGCGCGACCGCCGCGTCGCCGAGGGGTTCGGCGTCCACCGGGTTCCAGCGCAGCCCGGGCAGGTCGATGTGCCGGGGCATCAGGCCGCGCGCCTCCGGGAACGGCTTCGCGAGCGTCGCCCACTCGGGCCGGCTGACCAGTAGGTGGGCGTGGCCCAGCTCGCGCAGGCCGCCGATGTGGTCCTGGTGGAGGTGGGAGATCACCGCGGTCCGCACGTCCCGGACGTCGTGTCCGAGACGGGCGAGCCCGGCGGTGAGCGTCTGGTCCTCGGCGATGGAGAACCTGCTCAACCGCGAGTAGACCAGCCCGTTGAGCCCGCCGGGGAAGTAGCCGGCGTCGGTGACCGATGCCCGGTCCTGTCCGGTGTCGAACAACACCAGGCCGTCGCGATGCTCGACCACGTACACGTTGATCGGCAGTGATTTCGTCCAGCGGCGCGAGGTCGCCAGCCAGACGTAGGTGTTCAGCTTGGTCGGGCCCACGTGTTCGGGACGGATGACGACCGATCCGGTGCTCAGGACGGACACGTCGGCTATCGGGTCAGGCAGCTTGCTCACGAGAGTTCCTTCGTCGGCGACACCGCTCCTCTCGAGCGGCTACGCGACAACTCTGACCTCGCGCCACCCGGTGCGCTGTGACGAAAGTCCGCACAGGTGTGACTTCGGTACCCGCCGGGCCGTCAGCTCTCCACCCTCTGGGCGATGCGCTCGAGGGCAGCCAGGTCCGCCGGATCGAGGCGATCCACGAAGTGGCGCCGGACCGAGGCGACGTGGGCGGGAGCGGCCTCCCGGAGAGTCCGCAGACCATCGGGGCTGAGGACCAGCAGACAGCCCCGGCCGTCGTCCGGGTCGGGCAGGCGTTCGATCAGCCCGCGCGCCTCCATGCGGCTGGCGTGCCGTGACAGGCGGCTACGTGACCAGGCCATCTTGGCCGCCTGCGCGTGCAGGGTGCTGGTGTGGTGCGTGGCTTCCGACAGAGTGCTGAGCACCTCGTAGTCGGCCTCGGACAGACCCACGTCCGCCAGATCCCTGGCGGTTCGTTCCTGAACGGCGATCATCGTGCGCCGGAAGGCCCGCCATGCCCGGTCCTCGTCCTCACTCAGCCATCGCACGGACTTCGGCGGCAATTTCTTTGACATGTAATCAATCTAGCAGCTACAGTTCATTTCCATGTCAACGAAACCCCTGCGGATACTCGTTCTCGTGTGCAGCACCCGTCCCGGAGCTCTCGGCCCGGTGATCGGTGAGTGGCTGACCCGGACGATGGCCCCGACCGCCGCCGAACACTTCGTCGAGCTCGTGCCCGTCTCCCTGGCGGACGTCGATCTGCCGTTCCTCGACGAGGAGGAGCATCCTTCGACGGGCATCTACCGGAACGAACACACCAGGAGGTGGAGCGCGATCGTCGGCGCCGCCGACGGCTTCGTCGTGGTGACGCCGGAGTACAACTACGGCATGCCCGCGACCCTCAAGAACGCGCTGGACTACCTCTCCGGCGAGTGGGCGTGGAAGCCGGTCGGCTTCGTCAGCTACGGGAACACCTCGGCCGGCACGCGGTCGGTCCAGCACGCCAAACAGGTGGTGACCACGTTGCGGCTGGTCCCACTCGGCGCCACGCTCGCGATCCGCATCGGGGAAGCGGTCGAGAACGACCGGCTCCGTCCGGATGCGTATCGCGACCAGGCTGCCGTTCAACTGCTGGAGGAGCTGGTGCGGGTCTCCCACGCGCTTCGGCCCCTGCGTGAACGAGAGCAGAACGAGGCCGTGCCAGGCCCACTCCCCGGGTCGTACCTGCGGCGCCTGGCCCCGTTCGACGCCGCCCAGGTCGCGGTTCTGCAGCGATGCTGCTGGGTCGACGAAGCATTCGCCAACGACACCCTGGCCATCCCCGCCCTGCAGGAGTCGCTGGAGGACGTCGAGGCGTGGCTCACGACCTGGCACACCTGGGGTCTGTGGCAGGACGGTCGACTCGTGGGCATGGTCAGGGCGCGCCGGGTCGACGACACCTGGCACGTCGGCCGGCTGGGCGTCGTACCCGACCTGCGTGGCCGGGGCCTTGGCAGCTGGCTCCTCCGCGTCGCCGAGGACGCCCGCGAGCCCGGCTGCCGTCACATCGTGTTGTCCACCGGCGCCCGCAGCGAGACGAACATCCGGCGCTACGAGAGCGCCGGGTATCAGCAGGCTGCCGGCACCCACGAGGCCGGGGCGGTCCGACTGGCCAAGCTCGCCGTCGGCCAGGGCGTGTCCTAGGCCGGAAGGTGAACATCAGTCCGAACCCCGAAGTTCGTCGCACTCGTCGAGGCGTACCGTCGGCGTCCGGCGCTCCGGGTCACAGCCGAGGGTCGACCGGCTCGGACTCCAGCGCAAGCACCGCGAAGACCGACTGGTGGACCTTCCAGAGGGGCTCGTGGCCGACGAACGCGGTCAGTGCCTCCAGCCCCAGCCCGTGTTCACGTTGGGCGAGCTGGCGCTTCTTTCCGAGGTGGCGGCCACGGAGCACGTCGAGGGAGTCGGTGTAGTCGGGGCCGTAGATGATCCGGAGGTACTCCCGGCCACGCACCTTGATGCCGGGCTGAACTCTTCCCTCGACGAGGTGCGCGGGCTTGACCACCATGCCCTCTCCGCCGTCGGCCGTCAGGTCGAGCCACCACCGGGTGGCCGCGTCGCGTTCGTCTCCGGAGGCGAGGTCGACGAACCGGTGCCGCGTCGGCGTGATCAGGTCGCCCTCCAGCTTCGCCAGCTCGGCGAGGTGCCACTCGTGCGACTCGGTGAGCGCGAGCGCGCGGCCTTCGCAGGCGAGGATCTGGAACGGCGCGAGCGTGACTCCCTCGAGCCCGTCGGTGGGCCGGACGTAGGCCGCGTAGGCGTCCCGGAACGCCCCGGCGTTCTTCAGCCGCCGCCGCGACTTGTCGAGGAGGCCGCCGACGTCGAGCCCGCGCGCCGCGGCCCGCTCCAGCACGTCGAGCGCCTCGGGCAGCGCGCCGCGGGCGGCCGCACCCACCGAGGCGTACTGCGCCTTGATGAGGTCCTCGGCCTTGGCCGACCAGGGCAGAAGCTCGCAGTCCAGCGCGAGCCAGTCGGTGTCCAGTGACTCGAACAGCGGCCCGGCCGTATCGCGCAGCCGGTCGACGAGTTCGGTGGTGTCGGTGAAGAACGGCCTGCCGGTACGGGTGTACACCACGCCGGTGGTGCCGTCCCCGACTCCGAAGCGCCGTTCGGCGGCGTCGGCGTCCTTCGCGATGACCGCGACGGCGCGCGAGCCCATGTGCTTCTCCTCGCACACCACGCGGGAGACTCCCCACCCGGCGTACTCCTCGAAGGCCTGCTCGGGACGCTCCAGGAAGCCCTCGGTGGTGGCGGTCGCGACCGGCGACATGGTGGGCGGGAGGTAGACCAGCCATCGCGGGTCGACCGCGAAGCGGCTCATGATCTCCAGCGCGGCGGCGGCGTTCTCCTCCGGAATCTTCACCTTGCCGGCGTGGGTCGTTTCCAGCCAGCGGGTGCCGGCGACGTCGCCGATCCGCAGGACCGAGGCCTCCCGGTCCGCCGTGGCCGGGGCAAGGGGACGGACCGGCTCGTACCACTGCTGTTCGGCGGGTACGGAGACGATCTCGCGCTCGGGGTAGCGCAGCGCGGTGAGCGCGCCGCCGAAGACGACGCCGGTGTCCAGGCAGATGGTGTTGTTGATCCATTCCGCCGCCGGGACCGGGGTGTGGCCGTAGACGACGACCGCCCGGCCGCGGTACTCCTGCGCCCACGGGTAACGGACGGGCAGGCCGTACTCGTCGGTCTCGCCGGTCGTGTCGCCGTACAGCGCGAACGAACGCACCCGGCCGGACGACCGTCCGTGGTAGGACTCCTTCAGCCCGGCGTGCGCGACGACCAGCTTCCCGTCGTCGAGCACGTAGTGGCTGACGAGGCCGTCCATGAACGCGTACGCCCGGGAACGGAACTCCTCCGGCTCGCTGTCCAGTTGGGCGAGCGACTCCGCCAGGCCGTGGGAGACGCTCACCTTCGAGCCCCTGAGAGCACGTAGGAGTTTGGCCTCGTGGTTGCCGGAGACGCACAGGGCGTTGCCGGACGCGACCATGCCCATCACGAGCCGGAGTACGCCCGGCGTGTCCGGGCCGCGGTCGACGAGGTCGCCGACGAACGCGGCCTGGCGGCCCTCGGGGTGGGTGGCGTCGACCGCCGCACTGCCGTCGTACTCGATCTTCCAGCCGAGTTCGGTGAGCAGGGTGCGAAGCTCGGAGGCGCAGCCGTGGACGTCGCCGATGATGTCGAAGGGGCCGTGCACGTCCCTGCGGTCGTTCCACGGGCGCTCGCGAACGATCTCGGCCGCGTCGATCCGGTCGGCACCACGCAGCACGTGGACGCGGCGGAAACCCTCCTTGTTCAGCCGCCGCAGCGACTGCCTGAGGTCGCGGTGCTGGCGGGAGACGACATGTGCGCCGAACTCGCGTTCGGGCCGCTGCCGGTTGCGTTCGACCGCGACCGGCTCGGGGACGTCGAGGACGATCGCGTCGACCAGCACGTCGTGGCTCCTGGCCAGCTTGACCAGCGCCGCGCGTGCCGCCTGCTGGACGTTGGTGGCGTCGACCACGGTGAGCAGCCCGCGGCGCAGCCGGGTGCCGACGATGTAGTGGAGTACGTCGAAGGCGTCGGGGGTGGCCGACTGGTCGTTCTCGTCGTCGGCCACCAGGCCACGGCAGAAGTCGCTGGAGACGACCTCGGTGGGCTTGAAGTGGTGGCGGGCGAAGGTGGACTTGCCGCTGCCGGAGACGCCGACCAGGACGACGAGTCCCATGGCGGGAACGCCGACCTGCTGCCTGCCGGTCGGCACGTCAGTCATCGTCGCCTTCCTTCCGGGTGAAGATCGCCAGCTGGGTCGGGGTGCCGAGCGTCTGGTCGAGGTCGCCGACGCCTCGCAGGTCGACGAGGTAGCCGTACGTCGCGGCGACCCGGCCGGACCACTCGGTGAACTCCTCCCGGGTCCACTCGAACCGGTGGTCGGGGTGCCGCATGCCGGCCAGTCCTTCGTACAGCACGTTGTACTCGGCGTTGGGGGTCGTCACGAGAACGGCACCGGGCCGCGCCGCGCCGAACACCACCCGTTCCAGCGCCTCCAGGCGGGACGGGTCGACGTGCTCGACGACCTCCATCAGGACGGCGGCGTCGAAGCCGGCGATCCGGTCGTCCTCGTAGGTCAGGGCGCTCTGGAACAGCGCGACCCGCTCGGCCTGCCGCTCGCTCATCCGGTCCAGCCGCAGCCGCCGCGCGGCGTACTGGAGGGAACGCGTGGAGACGTCGCTGCCCGCGACGCGCGTGAACGCCGGCGTCTTCACCAGCCGGTCCATGAACTGGCCCGGGCCGCAGCCGAGGTCGATCACCGTCCTCACCCCCAGGTCGAGCAGGGCCTGGTGGACCGCCTCGTGGCGCGCGACGTTGAGCGGGATCCGCTTCTCCTCCGGCTGCGAGACGTCCTCCTCCTCGGCCCGCTCGAGGGCCTCCTCCGTCTCGTCGCCGAGCTCGGCCAGCCGGGCCAGCGCGGTCCGGGTGAGGCCGCTTCGACGGCCGAGATAGCGGCGGGTGATCAGGGCGGCGTCCGGGTGGGTGCCGAGCCAGCCCTCTCCCGACCTCAGCAGCTTGTCCACCTCGTCCGGGCCCTGCCAGTAGTGCTTGGACTCGTCCAGCACCGGCAGCAACACGTGCAGCTGGTTCAGCGCGTCGGCCAGCCGGACGACGCCGGTCAGCCGAAGGCGGACGTAGCGGGAGTCGCCCCACTCGGCGAAGGCCTCGTCGAGGGGGATCGGGTCGGCCTCGACCGCCCAGCCGAGGGGCTCGAAGAGCCGGTGGGCGATGTCGGCGCCGCCCCGGCACGGGAGTACGGGAACGGCGATCTCGAGCGGGATCGCCGAGTCGGCCAGCTCCTGCCGGGAGGCGCATCGGCCACTCCGGGCGGTGCTGAACACGTCGGCCATCGCCACACCCAGCAGTGACGAGGCGGCATAGGACCGGTCGTTGACGTACTGCGCGAGACTGAAGTCGGGAGAGTTCCTGGCCTGTGAACGCGCCAGCCGGACCGGGTCGACGTCGAGCAGGAGCGCGGCGGTGCAGCGTTCCGCGGTGGCTTCGGGATAGAGAACCGTCACGGTGCCGAACGACTGCCTGAACTCCTGCACCCGGTCGGGGTGCTTGTGCAGGAGGTAGCCGAGGTCGGTCGCCGGCTGGTGCGTGGTCGAGACGGTCAGAAGCACGCGCTCAGTCTGCCCGACAGGTGCGGGAATCCCGCCCATGCCGCCCGACCTCGGCGAATGCGTCTCGATTCAGCGTGTTGGCAGTCCCCACTGACAGAACTCGTGCCTGAGCCGTAGCGCGGCCTGCTTCCCCAGTGTCATTCTCACGATGAAGACGAAGTTGGCTCGCCACGCGTGATGGTGGCCCCTGCTGCTGTCCCTGCCGTGAGCAGGCTCGCGGAGCTCCCCGTCCGAGCCACGATCAGGGGTCACCACGCGGGCCAGTTCATGAAGACACGCGTGCTCGCACCGGGATGGGTTCCACCGGTCGTTCGTGTCGATCTTCACCCGCCGCTGAGCGGCATCAGCACCGCTGCTCCCCCTGCCACCCACGACGACTACCGGGTCGCCATGTGCAGTGAACGCCGCCTTGAACCAGTCCATGTTCTGGATGGCATGAACATAGGACGCGCAACACCGAAGGGGGATCGCTCCGTCGGTCTGTACGAACAGGGTGCGTGCCAGCTCACTGATCGGTAAACCGGCCGCCAACTGCGAGTTGTACGCCGCTTCCTGGAGCTTGGTCGTGTCCGGCCCCTTGCTCTGGTTCTCGAAGGACGAGTAGCGGGCCACAACCGTCGCCGACCTGATCCTCGGCCACATCGAGGCCGCCGCCCCGGCTGTCCGGGATCCCAGCCCGGGACACACCCCTGCTGGAATGCAAAGCCGGCCCGGGCGATAGCCCGGGCCGGTTTCGATTGGTAGCGGGGGCAGGATTTGAACCTGCGACCTCTGGGTTATGAGCCCAGCGAGCTACCGAACTGCTCCACCCCGCGTCGACATGTAGAAGACTACGGGCACTGATCGCGGAGTGCAAATCGGCCCCCTCCGCCGCGGGCTGGGAGCATTCGCCCGGGTTTGCCCGGGTCGGAACTCCACCTGCCAGCCCGCGGCGGAGGCCTGGGTGCGTCGCCTATCCGGGGCGGGGTGCCGGCGTGGGCGTCCGCTTCGGCGTCGCCTTGGGGGCCGGCTTCGGCGTCGCCTTGTCCGCCCGGTCACGCTCCGCGGCCTGGGCCTTCGCCGCCCGGCCCACCGCCTCCTGCGCCCGCGCCACCGCGTCCGCGTACCCCTTGAGGTCGCCCTTCTGCAACGCGGCCTGGGCCTGGTCGAACGCCTTGCTCGCCTCGGCCAGCGCGGTGGCCACCGTCTCCGAGGGCTGGTTCGGCTGGTTCGGCTGCTTGCCCGGTTGTTCGGGCTGGCTCGGCTGGTCGCCCGCGTTCTCCCCGGTGTCGGCGCCCGCGTCGCCCTGGAACACCATGTTCAGCGCTTCCTGCAGCGTCGTGCCCACACCCGTCTGCCCGCCGAAGGACGCGAGCACGAGCCGGAGCAGCGGGTAGGACGCGTCGCCGGAGCCGCTCTCGACGTACACCGGCTGGACGTAGAGCAGGCCACCGCCGACCGGCAACGTGAGCAGATTGCCCTTCGTGGGACGGCTGTCACCGCGGGTCAGCGGCAGCAGCGCGCCGGCCACCCGGGTGTCGGAGTTGAGCTTGTTGGCGATCTGGCTCGGCCCGTCGATCTGGGTCTTGTCGGCGAGCTGCAGCACCCGGATCTTGCCGTAGTTCTTCGATCTCGCGTCGGCGTCGACGGCCACGAACGCCGCGAGGTTCTCCCGGTTGAAGTAGATGTAGGTCGAGGTGAGCGAGAACGCCGGGCTCTTCTCCCCCGGCATCCGCACCGACAGGTAGTACGCCGGCTGCTTCGCGCCCTGCTGGGTCGGGTCGGACGGCACCCGCCACCGCTCGGTGCCCTGGTAGAAGGACCCGGCGTCGGCGACGTGGTACTGCGCGAGGATCTCCCGCTGGATCTTCATCAGGTCCTCGGGATAGCGCACGTGGTCCAGCAACGCGTCGGGCATCTTCGACCGCGGCTGCACGGTGTTCGGGAACGCCTTCATCCAGGTGCGCAGCACCGGGTCCTTGGTGTCCCACTGGTACAGCGAGACCGTGCCGTCGTAGGCGTCGACCGTCGCCTTGACCGAGTTGCGTACGTAGTTGAGGCGTTCGCTGGGCTGGCCCGCGATCGCCGGCTGCCGGGTCAGCGACGTCGAGGTCGCGTCGTCCAGCAGCAACCGCTGCGACAGCGGGTAGTCGGCCGACATGGTGTAGCCGTCGACGATCCACTTGATCCGGCCGTCGACGACCGCGGGGTACGGGTCGGAGTCGAGGCTCAGCCAGGGCGCGACCTTCTGCACCCGCTCGCGTGGCTCGCGGTCGTACAGCACCTTGGAGTCGGAGTTGATCCGGGACTGGTTGAGCAGGATGTTGAAGTCCTGGAACTTCGCGGCGTAGAGCAGCCTGCTGCCGAACGACCCGAGCGGCACCCCACCCTTGCCCTGGTAGGTGTTGGTGGTCTTCGCGTCACCGCTGCCGCCGGGGATGTCCAGCTCGACCGGCTTGGAGCCCTTGGGCGCGCCGACGATGGAGTACGGCGGCGACTCCTCGCCGAAGTAGATCCGGGGCTCGAACTTCCCGAGCTCGCCCTGGGTGGGGATGCCGCCCTGCAGCCACTGCGGACTGCCCTCGTTGGTGCGCTGGTTGCCGTACGCGCCGACGATGCCGTAGCCGTGGGTGTAGACGGTGTGGTCGTTGTTCCAGTTGCGCTGGTCGGCCGGGACGCCCGCGAGGTTCAGCTCGCGCACCGCCACCACCGCGTCGCGCGACTCGCCGTTGATCTTGTAGCGGTCGACGTCCAGCGGCTTGTTGAAGGTGTAGAAGCCACGCACCTGCTGCAGTTGCTCGAACGTCTCCCCCACGATCGCGGGGTCGATCAGGCGTACGCCCGGCAGGGTCTCGGCGTCGTCGGCCAGCTGACCGGCGGTCGTGGTCGTCTTCGCGGTGTACTCGGTGACGTCGGTGCCGTTGACGCCGTACGCCGCGCGGGTGGCGTCGATGTTGCGCTGGATGAACTTGTTCTCCTTGACCGGCTCGTTCGGGCGGACGGTCACCTGCTGGATGATCGCCGGCCACGCCCAGCCGAGCAGCACCGTGGACAGCACCAGCAGGCCGACCCCGAGCCCGGGCAGCAGCCAGGTGCGGCGGACGACGTTGGCGAAGAACAGCAGCGCGCAGATCGCCGCGATCACTGTCAACACCGTCTTGGCAGGCAGGACCGCGTGCGCGTCGGTGTAGGTGAGGCCGGTGAACGCCTGGTTGGACATCCGGTGCCCGGCGGTGACCAGGCCGTAGCGGTCGAACCAGTAGGCGACCGCCTTGAGCAGAACGAACAGCCCGAGCAGCACCGACAGGTGCGCCTGTGCGGCGGAGGACGCCTTCTGCCCCTGCGTCTGCAGCCGGATCCCGCCGTAGAGGTAGTGCGCGACCAGGGCGGCGATCAGCGACAGGACGATGACGGAGAAGCCGAAGCCGATCAGGAAGCGGTACCACGGATAGCCGAACACGAAGAACGACACGTCCAGCCCGAACTGCGGGTCCTTGGTGCCGAAGCTGGTGGCGTTGCGCCACTGCAGGAAGGTCTCCCACCGGCCGGCCGCACTCGACCCCGCGATCAGTGCCAGCAGCAGTGCGGCGACTCCCCCGATCAGCTTGCGGTGCGGGTCGACCACGGCGCGGTAGCGGTCCAGGGTCTGCTGCTCGGTCGACATCGCGCGGTAGCGGGGCCGCAGGCGGTACGCCAGGGCGAGGTTGGCGAACACCACCGCGCCCAGGAACACGCCGAAGACGGCGAACATCCCGACCTTGGTGACCAGCGTCGTGGTGAAGACCCCGGAGTAGTCGACCGCGCCGAACCACAGGCGTTCGGTCCAGAAGTTGGTGAAGATCCCGAAGACCGCCATGAGGACGACCAGGACCACGATCGTGGGAACCAGTGCCCGCGTGCGGACGTTGCCCCGGGGGAAGCCTCGCCTGGACGGATCGCGCGGGGCGGAGAAGCTGCTCACGTGGTCCTCGTTCCTCGGTGCGGGGTGGTTCTTCGGCCTGGGTTCTTCGGCCTGGCCTTCGGTCGGGATCTTCGGCGAAAGTCGGTAACAGCGGGTACACCGAAGCGGACGCACGGGACGTCCCGCCGTCAGTCAGGCAACTTCGGGCCGGGCCGCGGAGTTCCCGCCCTCCCGGTCGATCGTCGTGCCGCGGCCGGGTCAGCCCCTGCTGCAGGTCGGCACGGTGGCCCTGGGGTTCTTGTTCAGAGCCTCCAACGCCGAGACGGCATCACGCAGTGTAGCGATCCGTACGAGCCGGATGTCCTTGGTGGACGCGCCGGCCGCCGCCGGGCAGTTCGCCGCCGGGACGAGGAACGTCGTGGCGCCGCCCTCCTTGGCGCCCGCGATCTTCTGCTGGATCCCGCCGATCGGGCCGACCTTGCCGTCCGCGTCGATGGTGCCGGTGCCCGCGACGTGCCGGCCTCCGGTCAGCTCGCCGGCGGTGAGCTTGTCGACGATCGCCAGCGCGAACATCGTGCCCGCGCTCGGCCCGCCGATGTCCTGACCGAGGTTGATCCGCACGGCGAACGGGAACTGGAAGCCGTCGAACGGCTGGATTCCCACGAACGCCCGCTTGGCGTCGGTCGGCGACTTCGTGGTGGTGACGCTGACCTCACGCGGCTTGCCGCCCCGCCGGACGGAGAACCTCAGCTTGTCCCCCGGCCGGTGCCGGCCGACGAGCGCCACGACCTGCTGGGCGCTGGTGACCTTGGTGCCGTCGACGGCGAGGATCACGTCGGCGGCCTTCAGCCGGCCCACCGCGGGCGACTTCTCCACGACGGCCTTGACCTGGACCACCGACGTCACCTTGTCGCCGGTCTGGCGCAGCGCGGCGGCCACCGCCGCCTGCTGGGAGGTCTCCATCTGCTCGGCGTTCTGCTGCTGCACCTGCGCCGGGGTCTGGTTCGGCGGGTAGACGTAGTCGCGGGGAATGACCGCCACCCGCGGGTCGAGCCACCCGGCCACCATGCCGGCGAGGTCGAGCTTCTGGTCCGGGCTGGTGACCGCCACCGTGGTGAGGTCGAGCTGCCCCTTCGTGGGGTAGGTCCGGTGTCCCTGGATGGTGACGACCGGCTTCCCGCGGAACTTCCCCAGGGTGTTCTCGGTCGGCCCCGGGCTCATCGCGACGTACGGAACCGGTACCAACCACGCGAGAGCGACCAGGGCGACGAGCAGGACGGCGGTCAGCGCCATCGTCGCGGTACGGCGGGACATGGGGGCAAGGTTAGGTGACGACGCCCCGGTGACATCGGCAGGCGTGCTCGAGACGCGCGCCGGACCCGTCCGGGCTCAGTCCTGCGCGCCGACCCATTCCGCGTCGCCGCCGGTGAACCGCTGGTGCTTCCACAGCGGGACCCGCGCCTTCAGGTCGTCGATCAGCATCCGGGCGGCCGCGAACGCCGCGTCCCGATGGGGCGCGGACACTCCCACGACGACCGCCGCCTCGCCGACCGCCAGGTCACCGGTGCGGTGCACCGCCGCGAGGCCGCACACCGGATGCGCCGCGACGACCTCCTCGGCGACGGCGCGCAGCTCCCGCAGCGCGAGCGGGTGTGCTTCGTACCCCAGCTCGGTCACCGAACGGCCGTCGTCGTGGTCGCGGACCGCACCGACGAACAGGCAGAAGCCACCCGCGCGCGGGTCGGCGATCGCAGCGAGCACCTCGTCGGCGGACAGCGGGGTCTCACGCAGGTCGAGCAACCGGATCCGGTCCGGCGCCGTCCCACCGGCGGACGTCGCGGTGACAGCGGTGGCCGCCGTCGGCTCGGTCGAGTCGGTCACGTCGGTCACGTTCCCCCTCTGGTCTTGCGGCGCCGGGCCCTGCGGACGACCGCGGCCGTACCCAGCAGCGCCACCGTCGCACCGGCCGCGCCCAACGTCGCGGTCTCCCGCCGGCCGATCCGCCGGCCGAGCGCGGTGTGCCGTCCGGCCACGTCGGTCGCGAGGGCTTCGCACGCGGTGGTGTTGTCGTGAACGGGACGCCAGCCGGCGGCCAGCAGCTTGTCCGAGGAGACTACCCAGGGGTGACTGACGTAGGCGAGGTCGCTGGCCGGCGCCGGGGTGAGCCCGAGCCGGTGCAGGCGTTCGGCCGCCCCCAGCGCGAGGCTCTCGGGGAGTTCGAGCCGGGGCAGGCCGACGAGCTTCTCCACCTCGTCCTGCTCCAGGAACCCCTCGCTGCCGACCGTCACCGAACCCTCGACCCGCCCGAGCGTCGCCCACTCCAGCCCGCTCAGCAGGTCGTCTACGTGGCAGAACTGCCAGCTCGGCCGGCTGCCCCGGATCACCAGCAGCCGCGCCGCCTCGAAGTGCCGGGTGAGGAAGGTGTCGACGGCGCCGCCGACCACCATCGCCGGCCGCACCACCGTCACCGACAGACCCGGGTGCGCCCGCGGCGCCCGCCGGGCCAGCCACTCGATCTCCAGCAGGTCGGCCACCACGCCCTCGGGCCGGGCGCGCAGCGGCGCGTCGTCGGCCAGGGGCACCGGGTTGTCGGCGAGCGCGCCGTACACCATCGCGCTCGTACACAGCACGATCCGGGGTACGCCGGACGCCGCCGCCGCGGTCAGCACGGTCTGCGCGCCACGGACATTGCGGGCACTCCGCTGCCGCGGCTCCGTATCGGGCGAAAGGTCGACGTCGAGGTGGACCACCACGTCACACCCGGCGATCCGCTGCGCGACCGCGGGGTCCCGGATGTCGAGTACCCGCCACTCCACGCCCTCAACGTCACCGCGCCGCTCGTCCAGGCCGACGACGCGGTTGATCTCGGCCAGGCCGGCCAGCCGCTCGACCAGTGCCCGGCCCAGCCCGGAGGCAGCACCGGTCACCGCGACCACCAGACCACCGCCACGACGGGCCGGCGCGGTGCGACGCGTGGTGCGCCGGGGGCGCCGGGCACCAACGGGGGTGGGTTCGTCGTTCAGTGGGAAACTCCCGGGCTAGGTTGGACGACATGAACTGCTCGCTTCGTGCGGCTGGGACACGTCGGGCGGCACAGCCCGAACCCGATCCCCACCACACGCAGCTGTCCCTCATCCTGCCGGAGGTCCAACCGTGAGCAACGACGAGCCCGGCCCGGGTCGCGAGGGCGAGGAGCCCGAGAAGCGTCCACCCGGCGGCCCGGACAACCCGTTCCCGGGGTTCGACCTCGGCGCGATCTTCGGTCAGCTGCAGAACATGTTCTCGTGGCAGGGCGGCCCTATCAACTGGCAACTCGCCGTCGAGACGGCCAAGCAGACGATCCGCCAGACCGGTGACGCGTCCCTCACCGCTGAGGAGCGTGCCCAGGTCGACCAGACCGTACGCCTCGCCGAGCACTGGCTCGACGACGCCACCAGCCTGCCGGCCGCCTCGGCCGGGCAGGCGCTGGCGTGGAACCGCGCCGAGTGGCTGGACGGAACGCTGCCCGCGTGGAAGAAGCTGGTCGAGCCGCTGGCCGCACACGTGGTCGGTGCGATGGGCCAGGCGCTGCCGGAACAGGCGGCCGGCATGGGCGCCCAGCTCACCGGCGTCCTCACCCAGGTCGGCGGGATGATGTTCGGCGCCCAGGTCGGTCAGGGCCTCGGCCAGCTCGCCACCGAGGTGGTCGGCGCGACCGACATCGGGCTGCCGCTCGGACCCGCCGGTCAGCCGGTGCTGGTGCCCGCCAACGTCGCGGCGTTCGGCAGCGGGCTCGACCTGCCCGCGGACGACGTACGCCTGTATCTCGCGCTGCGCGAGTGCGCACACCAGCGGCTCTTCCACCACGCGCCGTGGCTGTCCGCGCACCTGTTCTCCGCGGTCGAGGAGTACGCCCGCGGGATGCACGTCGACACCTCCAAGCTCGAGGAGGCCGTCGGCACCATCGACATGTCCAACCCCGAGGCGCTCAACGACGCACTCGCCGGCGGGCTCCTCGAGCCCGAGGAGACTCCCCGGCAGAAGGCCGCGCTCGCCCGGCTGGAGACCGCGCTCGCCCTGGTCGAGGGCTGGGTCGACGACGTGGTCACCTCCGCCGCCGGACCGCGGATGCCGTCCGCCCCGCTGTTGCACGAGGCGATCCGCCGGCGCCGCGCCGAGGGCGGGCCGGCCGAGCAGACGTTCGTGACCCTGGTGGGGCTGGAGATCCGGCCGCGGCGGATGCGGGACGCGGCCACGGTGTGGGCGTCGTTGCGGGAGAACCGCGGCATCAGTGGCCGGGAGGCCCTGTGGGCCCACCCCGACATGCTGCCCACGGGCGAGGACCTGGACGACGCGAAGGGCTTCGCCGAGCGGGCCGCCTCGCCGGACCGGATGGACATCGGCGACCTGGGCTTCGACGACCTCGGCCAGGTCCACGGCGACGAGTCCGGTGACGACCGGCCTGACGACGACCGGCCGGAGGACGAGGGCCGCGGCGACGGCACCGCCCGGTGAGCGCGCCGTACACCGGCCAGGCGCACTCCCTGCACGCCGACGCCGTTCGCGTCCTGTCGTCGTGGGAGCCGCCGTCACCCGAACAGGCGACGCTGCGGCAGGCGTACCTCGACCATCTCGCCGCGCGGCCGGACGGCGTGTGGCGCGCGTGCCGGCCCGCGCACGTCACCGCCAGCATGGTCGTCGTCGACCCGACGGCCGAGCACGTCCTCCTCGTCCTGCACGGACGGATCCACCGGTGGGTGCAGCCGGGCGGGCACTGCGAGGAGAGCGACGTCTCACTGGCCGCGGCGGCCACCCGGGAGGCGGTGGAGGAGACCGGCCTGGCCGGCCTGCACGTGAGCGACCAGCCACTCAGGTTGTCCAGGCACGGCGCGCCCTGCCACGCGGAGACGCACCTCGACGTGCAGTACCTCGGGACCGCTCCCTACGGCGCGAAGCCGGTGGTGAGCGAGGAGTCGGCGGACGTGCGGTGGTTCGGGGTCGGGGAACTCCCCGGCGACCTGGCGTCGGGAGTCGTGGACAGCGTGGCGGCCGCGCGGCGGGCGGTGTCGGCGCTCGCCTGAGGCGCTTCCCCGCTCAGGACAGCGCGAGGTAGGCGACTACCAGGAGCACCACGAGAACGGCCGCACCTGCGACCACCGTGATCATCCGGGTACGGCCGCCGGGCGGCTCCGCGCCCCGCTGGTCGACGTACTTCTGGAACATCACCGTGTTGGCGCCCGGATCCTCCTCGGATCCGCCCGGCTGGGCCTCCGGTCGGGGCGCGTTCACCGGTGGCTGGGTCAGGTCTGCCGGTGGCTTGTTCGGATCCGCCATGCGAGGACCATACCGATGTGTCCCCGTTCGGCGTGGGTCGGTGCTACCCCGACCCGCTGCGTGTCGCCGCCCTCGCCGGGGGTGAGCCGCCGGGGATCCGGCCCCCGGTGTGGCATACGGTGATCGCCGAAGGCCCGAACCGGCGCCCGATCCACCGGCCCGACCTTGCTGAGGTGAGGAGACACCGTGGGCACGTTGCCCGAGGGCGGAACCGTCCGCCCGATGACGCGGTGGGGCGACCCCGTCATGCACCGCCCCTGCCGGCCGGTCGAGACGTACGACCCCGGCCTGCACGCGCTCGTGGCCGACATGACCGCGACCATGGACGCCGCGGACGGCGTGGGCCTGGCCGCCAACCAGGTCGGCGTGGATCTTCGGGTGTTCGTCTTCCGCTGCGCCGACGACGGTGGGGTTCTCCACCAGGGCGTGGTGTGCAACCCCGTCCTCGACGTGCCGACCGGCCCCGGCCGCCGCCTGGTGGAGGAGGAGGAAGGCTGCCTGTCCCTCCCCGGCGCGTACGCACCGTGCGCGCGGCCCGACGAGGCGACCGTCCGGGGCGCGGACGAGTACGGCAACCCGGTCGAGTTCCACGGAACCGGCATGCTGGCCCGCTGCCTGCAGCACGAGACCGACCACCTGGACGGAACGGTCTTCGCCGACCGGCTGTCCCGGCGGGTACGCCGGAGGCTGTTCGGGGAGGCGGAGATCGTCGCCGAGGACTTCCCCGACGACTGGCCGGTCTCGTCCCGGCTGGCCGGCGGCTGACCCGCGAGCCCGCCACCCCGCCAGGGACCCGACCCGCCGGCGGGCGGTCAGATCGGCAGCGGCGTGAGCCGGTTCTCCAGCTCCGTGAGCACGTCGCGGGTGGTGACGGCCGGTCCGGGCAGGTCCTCGAACGCCGCCAGCAGCGCGGTCCGCAGTCTCAGGTGGGCCGTGCCGGCCAGCATCCGGTTCACCGCTCCGGTCGCCCGCAGCCGGTCCAGCACGGTGGTCGAGCCGGTAGCGACGTACATCCGCATCCCGCTCGCCCGCAGCGAGTAACACAGTTCGACCAGTGCCTCACACCCGTCGTCGTCGATGTCCGGCGCCTGGTCGAGGGTGAGCACGACGACGTACGGAAGCGGCCGGCAGGCCCCGATCCGTCGCAGCACCGCGGTGACCAGGACCGACGCCGACGGGCACAGCAGCGCCTCGGTCGGCTGCAGGCAGAGCACGTCCTGCGGGACCGCCGCCCGGCCGGTCAGCGGCCGTGGGCGGGCGGGTTCGACGGGCTGGGCGACGGCGGGGTGGATGAGTGGTGGTGCGACCTGGCCTGGAAACCGCTCGGTTCCCGAACGTCCGGTCCGGCGTTCACCTTTGGTCCCACGCGGTGCGACCTTACGGGCCAGTCCGAACACGTCATCCAGGATCATCAGCCAAGCCCCCGCACCCGACGTCTGTCCACCAGCTCCTGAGGGGAGTCTCGGCAACCCGGAGCGACTTCACCTCACCCGGCCGGGATGAACCCCGGACGGTCACAAGCCGCGGGATCAGGTCCGGGCGCCGGCCCGGAGATCAGCCGCGCTCGGAGGGGTGGAGCTGGGCGGCGATGTAGGGCCCGACGAGCTCCGAGCAGGCCCGGCGCGGCGCGGCGACCTCCACCATCGCCCCGTCGTCCAGCCGGATCCGTAGCAGCAACGGGCACGGCCCCAGCCGGCGCAGCGTCGACGGGGCCACCTCGAGGTCCTCGGCGAACCGGCATTCGAGGACGAGCACCTCGTTCAGGGCGAACCGGCGGTACACGACCAGCACGTCGTGGGCCCAGACGGCGTACGACGGCCGGCGCGGCCAGCGGTAGCCCAGGGCCTCCACGCCCCACGACGTACTGCGCACCTTGCACCGGAACACCCCGGATGCGTTGAGGATGCGGCGTCTGCGGGCGAGGATCCGGATGCCGAGGTAGATCCACACCAGCACGGCGCCGGTCAGCAGCCACAGCATGAGCACCTCCCCGCGCGAAGTCGCCAGACTCGCCACTCCCCCGCTCCAGCCTGGGTCGGCACCCGAGGGCCGCACCACACCCGTCGCGGATGAAACGCGGGGGCTACGACAGGGCCGACAGGCCGACGGGGCCGCTCACGGGTTGATCACACCGGGCGGGCGACGGGCGGAGCGATGCCGGGGCGATGTCGGGGCGATGGGCGGGCACGTGGCCCGGCGGGGCGACCAGGGGCGCGGGTCAGTCCGCGCACTCCTCCAGCGGCAGCTGAGCGGCCGCCGCGACCCCCTCGAGGTAGCCGCGCGCCCGATCGGCCTGCGGGTAGTTGCGGACCAGCGACCAGAATCTGGCCGTGTGCCCGGGTTCGACCAGGTGCACCAGCTCGTGGATCAGCACGTAGTCGATCACCCAGGCGGGCATCCCCCGCAGCCGGGTGGACAGCCGGACCGTGCCGTCGCTGGGTGTGCACGAACCCCACCGCATGCCCTGGTTTCCGACCCATCGGACGCTGGTCGGTAGCGGAGCGTCACCGAGATGACGGCGGGTGAGTGTGCGGGCGCGCGACAGCAACTCCTCGTCGCTCGGCCGCCGGCGCTGCTCCATCGCCGAGAGCCGGTCGAGCATCACCCCGACCCAGCGGCGCTCCTCGTCCACGCTCATCCGCGCGGGAAGCAGCACCACCACCCGGTCGCCCTCGCGGTAGGCGCTCACCGTGCGGCGCCGGCGCGGGCTCCGGCGTACCTCCACCTGGCGCGGCTCACAGCGCGAGGGGTCGGTCTTCCCGCCCGGTCGCGGCTCCACGCGCTGCCTCGGTGCCGGCTTGGCCACGAGTGCAACGTACCCCGCCGGACCGACAGGAGCGGCTCAGGTTCGCCGGGTGAGTTTCTTCTCCACACCCGGTGGACAGCCAAACCTGCAGGTCACAGAGATTTTTGGCCGAGATCGCGCACATTGTCCACAGCCGGGTCCCCAGCCTGTCCACCGCCGTACGGCCGCCGTACACAACCTCTCCACAGATCCGTCCACATCGGGAGGAAAGCAGACATTGACGCCCTGTCGGCTCCGGTCGTAGGTTCGGCAGAACGAGGCCCCCGGAAGGCCCGAGCCGTTCGCAAGGGGAAGGCGAACGGACCGGACAACTCCGGGGGTTTCGTACGTCCGGATCCCGGCTCACCGGACTCGGTCGCCGCTCCGCCCCCGCCTGGGGGTAACGTCGACACGGCGCTGCGCCGATCGACCCCTTCCCGGGCCATCGGTCACGCACAGGCATAAAAGTGCACACCATGGGCAGGACGTGAGCCATCCGCGTGCCGAGCACTCGTCGGTGAGCGGCGCTGCAATAAAGTGACCCGAGATCGGGCGGCCCGGGCTGGTCCGCCCTGCCCCGACCCAGCACAGCGAGGAGGGCCGTCATGGCGGAGACCTACACAGGCGAGTTCTACTGTGTGAAATGCAAGGCCAAGCGCAACGCGACCGGTGAGATCAAGGTCAACGACAAGGGCACCAGGATGGCCAAGGCCACCTGCCCCGAATGTGGCACCAACCTCAACCGGATCCTGGGCAAGGCCTGACGAAACCCAGACGCTTCGTGCGGGCGGTCACCCCGGTGGCCGCCCGTCCGAGTGTCCGGCAGGCCGTCAGGCGCGCGAGGAGCGTTCCTGGAGGGCCGCCAGGTAGCGGTTGTACGCCGTGAGCGCCGCCTCGTCCGTCGCGTCATCCGGGTCCTCCGACTCACCCGGCCCGGTCGGCACAGCCGGCACCGCCGAGTCGTCTTCCCCCCCGCTCGGCCGCACCAGCCGCTTCGGCGGCAGTGGCGGCACCTCGGTCAGTTCGTCGCCGGTACGCCGGTCGGCTCCCCGGCGAGCGCCGGGCCCCGGATCGGGCTGCCCCTCGGCGGTCTGTCGTTCCATCGACTCCCGTCGGCTCTCCCGCAGCAGCCGCCACCACACGTAGACCGTGAACACCGCGAAGAACGGCCACTGCAGCGCGTAGCCGAAGTTCTGCCAGTCACCCGCCCGCGACTCGAACCGTCCCAGCTGCCACCAGGCGAGGAACAGGAACGCCGCGACGGCCAGGACGACCACCAGCGTGAAGGCGACCCACTGCCAGCTGAGCAGCCGGCGGGCCAGGCTCGGGGGCGCGGGCCGGGACTCCTCGGAGTCGACCAGCGTGCTCGCGCCGGGCTTGTCGTCCACGTCGATTCCACTCCCCGCGCGCATCGCGGTCGCCCACATCCTGCGCCGACGATAACACCGCCTGTGGACAACTCCGCCTGTGGACGACGCCCACCGGCGGCCCCTCGGTCGTGGCAGGCTTCGTTCCCGACGCCGCCGACTCCTCCGGGGAGGTCACCCGTGCGCCCACAGATCAAGCCCGCCCTGCGCCGGGTCTGGCGGGACGGACAGACCGTCCAGATCGGGCTGGACCCCGCCTACGCTCTGGTGGTCACCGGGGTCGACCCCGGCCTGCGGCACGTGGTCGAGAGCCTGTCCGGCGCGTGCTCGGAGGAGGATCTGATCACCTCCGCGCTCGCCCACGGAGTCAGCCTGCCGCGGGTGCACCGGCTGCTCCGGCTGCTCGACGAGGCCGGAGCCCTGCAGGACGCCGGCTCCGCCGAGTCGGTGTGGGAAGGGGTCGGGCCGGCCGAACGCGAACGCCTGACCCCCGACCACGCCGCCCGCCGGCTCGGTATGCCGGCGGACGACGGCGAGTGGCTCCGCCGTCGCCGGGACGCCGCCGTCTGCGTGTTCGGCGCCGGCCGGATCGGCGCGTCGGTGGCCGCCCTGCTCGCCGCCGGGGGGCTGGGCCGCGTCGACGTGAGCGACCGCACGGTCACCCGGCCCGCCGACCTGGCGCCGGCCGGACTCTGCACGGGCGACGTCGGCCGTCCGCGAGCCGTCGGCGCCGCCCGTGCCGCGAGGGTCGCCGGGCCCTCGACCGAGGTCGGCGCCGGAGGCGTCGGCGGTACGACCGAACGTCCCGACCTCGCGGTGCTCGCGCCCGACGAGGAGCCCGACCGCAACCTCGCCGACGCGCTCGTCCGCGCGGGGGTCCCGCACCTCGTGGTCCGGATGCGGGAGGGCCGGGCGATCCTCGGACCGTTCGTCCTGCCCGGTACGTCCTCCTGCGTACGCTGCCACGACCTGCACCGCACCGCCCGCGACCCTCGATGGCCGGACATCCTGGCCCAGACCGTCGAAGCGCCGAGTGGGATGCCCGCCTGCGACGTCGTACTCGCCACCGCGGTCGCCGGGCACGCCGTCCTGCACGTGCTGGCGTTCCTCGACGGCGGCCGGCCGCCGTCGGTGGACGCGACCCTGGAGATGACCCTCCCGCACGGAACCATCCGGCGGCGGTCGTGGGCGGCCCACCCGGCGTGCGGCTGCCACTGGGATCCCGAACCCGCACCGGTCGCCGCCTGACCGCACTCCGCCCGGCCGGCCCTCCCGGTGGCCGGCCCCTGTCGGTGGTCGCCTCTAGGTTCTGTCCATGAGATACGGATTCGTGCTGCCCTACGGCGATGCCCGGGCGGCGGCGGAGCTGGCGGAGATCGCGGAGACCCACGGCTGGGACGGCTTCTTCGTCTGGGAGGGCATCTGGGCGATCGATCCGTGGGTCGTCCTCGCCGCGGCGGCCACCCGCACCAGGCGGATTCGCCTAGGCACGATGCTCACCCCACTTCCCCGGCGCCGGCCGTGGGAGCTGGCCGGGCAGACCTCCACCCTGGACAACCTCTCCGGCGGCCGGGTCACGCTGTCGGTCGGCCTCGGCGTCGCCGGCGAGGACCGGTTCTGGCTGTTCGAGGACGACCCCGGCCGGCGAGTGCGCGCCGAGCAACTCGACGAGGGCCTGGCGATGCTGCAGCGGCTGTGGGGCGAGCGGGCGTTCGACTTCCACGGCCGGCACTACCGCTCCCGCGTGATCGGCGAGCTCGCTCCGCCGCCACCACCGGCACCGGTGCAGCGGCCCCGCATCCCCGTCTGGGTCGTCGGCGCCTGGCCCCGCCCGAAGTCGATGGCCCGGGCCGCGCGCTGGGACGGCTGGTTGCCCCATCACGCTCCCACCGATCCGGACCGGCAGGGCGGTGAGTTCTCCCCCGAGCTGCTCCGGTCCGGCGTCGAGTGGATCCGGTCACATCGGGCCGGGGCCGGGCTCGGCATGGACGACTACGACGTGGTGGTCGAGGGCAGCACGCCGGCGGACGATCCTCGGGCCGCGGCGGAGCGGGTCCGCCCGTGGGCGGCCGCCGGCGCGACCTGGTGGCTGGACGCCGACTGGAGCCTGGGCTTCGACATCGAGCAGGTGCGCGCCGAGTCCGAACGCCGGCTCCGCGCCGGGCCGCCCCGGGTCGACGCGTGACGCCCAGGTCACCGGGCGTACGAAACTGTGACGGTCGCCGTGACCGAAGCGTACGGAGGAGGTCACCCTGCGCACGAACGCGCGGGTCGGCCCTCGGGAGCAGGGCGGCATACATCCCTCGGCCGACGCCCAGGTTGACTGCTACCTGGACAATGGATCCGTGAGCGATCTTCCCCGACACACTGTCGCCCGGACCGCGCGGCTCGCGAGTCTTCCCATCGGCATCGCCGGCCGGACGGCGCTCGGACTGGGCAAGCGGCTGGGCGGCAAGCCCGCCGAGGTCGTGCTCTCCGAGGCTCAGCGGCGCACCGCGGACCAGCTGTTCAAGGTGCTGGGCGAGCTCAAGGGCGGCGCGATGAAGTTCGGTCAGGCGCTGTCGATCTTCGAGGCAGCCCTACCCGAACACCTCGCCGGGCCCTACCGCGCCACGCTGACCAAGCTGCAAGACTCCGCGCCGCCGATGTCGGCGGACCGGGTGCACAAGGTGCTCGAACGCGAGCTCGGCCCGCACTGGCGACGGCGGTTGCGCAACTTCAGCGACGAACCGGCCGCGTCGGCGTCGATCGGGCAGGTCCACCGCGCCCAGTGGCCGGGCGGACGAGACGTCGCCGTCAAGATCCAGTACCCCGGGGCCGCGGAGGCGCTGCGCTCCGACCTCAACCAGATCGCCCGGCTCAGCAGGCTGTTCACCACCTGGATGCCCGGCCTGGAGGTCAAGCCGCTGGTGGCCGAGCTCAAGGCCCGGATCAACGAGGAGCTCGACTACAGCCTCGAGGCGGAGGCCCAGGAGCAGTTCGCCACCGCCTATGACGGCGACCCCGACTACGCCATCCCGCACGTCCGGCTGCACACCCCGCATGTGCTGGTCACCGACTGGCTGGACGGCACGCCGCTCAGCCAGGTGATCGCCCACGGCACGCAGGAGGAACGCGACCGCGCCGGCCTGCTGTTCGTGCGGTTCCTGTTCTCCGGACCCGCCCGCGCCGGCCTGCTGCACGCCGACCCGCACCCCGGCAACTACCGCATCACGCCCGACGGACGGCTCGGCGTGCTCGACTTCGGCCTGGTCGCCCGGCTTCCCGGCGGCTTCCCGCCCCAGATCGGCCGACTGCTGCGCATCGGCCTGAACGGCGACGCCGAGAACATCCTGGAGGGCCTGCGCGCCGAGGGATTCGTCAAGCCGCACATCGATCTCGACGCGGACGAGCTGTACACCTACCTCCAGCCGTTCGTCGAGCCGGCCCAGCACGAGACGTTCACGTTCAGCCGGGAGTGGATGCGGTCGCAGTTCCAGCGGATCACCGACGTCCGCAGCACGAGCGCGAAGACGGCGTTCAAGCTCAACCTGCCGCCGTCGTACGCCCTCATCCACCGGGTGTGGAGCGGCGGCATCGGCGTGCTGGCACAGCTCGGCACCGAGGCGCCCTTCCGGGCCGAACTCGAACGCTGGCTGCCCGGGTTCACCGACGAACCCGCGATCGGCGCGGCCGACGGTCAGGCGTCGCCGGCGCCCTGAGCCGGACCGGCCTGGTGGCGCACCGCGACCGGCCGGCCGTCCGTCACCAGTAGCTGCGCGCCAACCTGCACTCGATGTTGCGTACGTTCTCGCGCGCGCAGCGGTCGCAGTAGTGCTGGACACTTCCCCGCTCCCGTGACACCACCCAGCCGAGTGGGGGCACTTCCCCCGGAGCGGTCGTTCCACACAGGTCGCAGTCGATCATGATCGCCGTCGCCTCTCGCCAGCGGCCGCTCCCCCGCGGCCGCGCCCGGTCGATGCACCCATGGTCCACGCCGAATGTGACAGCAACGCTACGGACACCTGCTCATGGCCTTTTCGTTATCCGGCGTTCGGTCCGCGACCGGTCACCGTCCGACACATCCCGTCGCTACGGGCGGCAGACATGCGACGGCCGGGGGCATCACCCCGGGCGACGGGTGGCAGACATGCGACGGCCGGGGCACCCCGTGTGGGGTACCCCGGCCGGATCAGTTGCAGACGGTGCCGTTACCTACCGGTCAGACGTAGCGCGTCCGAACCAGGAGGGTCCGCAGGGTGAGCTTGCGCTCCTCGCGGTTGCGGCGCCGTGCCCGGCGCGCCTCGGCGGCCCGCCGGTGCTCCCGGCCGGCGTCGAGGCGCGCCTGTATCTGCGCTCGTGCCAGGTCTTCGTGGAGAAGATTCATCGTGGTGCTCCTTGTGCTGGCGGTGCTGGTGGACCTCCCCCGAAGTGCCGGGGTGAGGGAGTGCTCGGTGTGGAGGTGATCGGTCATCGGATTCCCTGTGCGAAGGGAGGCGACGGTCCGGCGCGGCCGGGCCGACGTGCTCGGTCGGATGGTGGTCATGCGGCGACTTCGTTCTTACGGGGACGTCCGCGCGGCCTCTTGCGCGCGACGACCACTCCTGCGATGAAGAGTTCGCCACCCCAGACTCCCCACGGCTCTCGCCGGGCGAGCGCGCCTTCGAGGCACTCCCGCCGGATGGGGCAGTCATGGCAGATGGTTTTCGCGAACTCGACGTCCGCCGGGGACTCCGCGAAGAAGAGCTCCGGGTCGGAAGAGCGGCAGGGAAGCTCTGCCTCCGTCACGACGTCCGTTGTCACGGCGTCGAGGACGCTAAGACTCACTTCCAGTCACCTCCTTGTGTCTGGTGTCGTGCTGGGCCCGTACATCCGGTGGCCGGCCACCCCGTGCTCGGTGACCAACCGGTGGTGCTGTGCTGCGGGTGGAGCGGGTGCTGCGGGTGAAGCGGGTTGTAGCGGTGGGGCGGATGGTGCTGTGGTGCGTATCTGCGGTGGTGCTGGCTCATCGACTGCCGCCTTTGGGTCCGGAGAAACAAGAAGGCCGCGGATCCCGGTTCGGGATTCCGCGGCCTTGGAGGCGCCAGTCGTGATTTCTCATCGATCTGGTGGGCTCCAGGCTGGAACACCCGACACGGGGGCCTTGGCGATCGGGGCGGAAACGCCCTTCAGGAAGGCCGGGAGGGACTTGGTCACGACGTCGTCACGGACATCGAGCGCGCGGACGCGAACGTCGACACCGCCGCCGGACACAGTGGTCCCCGGGCGCGGCAGCTTGACGGGCGAGACGCAACGGCTCGCGATCAGGTGAACCGAGACGGAGGTGTCGACCATCAGCTCGCGCGACACGTCGGTCGTAACGATCACTGGGACCCCCTCCTCTCGGTCTAGACATGCGGCGCCGCAGAGCGGCGGCGGGAGTGATGATGACACTAGTGCCTGCTGTCTGAGCCAGGCAACGGAATTAACGAGGGAGTTTTCAACGTTTCCGGGCCGGGCGGATCGGCCGCCGATCGGCTCCTCGAGACGCCCGGTGGTCAGCCGGGCTCGCCCGCACAGATCGCCAGCACGTCGTCGGCGTAGCGCTTGAGTTTGGTCCCACCGACCCCCGGGATGCCGGCCAGCTCGGACTCTCCTGACGGGCAGGCCTCCGCGATCGCGATCAAGGTGGCGTCGGTGAAGACGCAGTAGGCCGGAACGCGTTGTTCCTGGGCCTGTTCGGTACGCCAGGTGCGCAGCCGCTCGAACATCGACTCGTCGTAGGTGGCCGGGCAGTCGGTGCAGCGGCCCACCTTGCGCTCCGCGGCATCGTGCAGCGGCTGGCCGCAGGCGCGGCAGCGCGCCACCGACCGGGTGGTCGTACGCCTGCCCGATCGTTCGCCCCCGCCGCGGACCTCGGTGGCGTCGGCGGCGGCGGACCCCTTCGGCCGGACCGCGGCGAGGAACCGGGACGGCCCCCGACGGCCCCGCCCGCCGGGGATGCGGGACCGCGACCAGGACACGGCCAGGTGCTCCCGCGCCCGGGTCACCCCGACGTACAGGAGGCGGCGCTCCTCCTCCACCTGCTCCTCTGTCTCGGCGTACGTGATCGGAACGGTGCCCTCGTGCACACCGGCCAGGAACACCGCGTCCCACTCCAGACCCTTGGCCGCGTGCAGGGTGGCGAGGGTGACTCCGTCGGCGGCGGGGGCGTGCTGGGCGGCGACGCGTTCGTCGACCACCGTGAGGAACGCCGCGAGATCGGCGTCGGGGTACTCCTCCGCGAGGTCGCCGGCGAGCGAGGCCAGCGCCGTCAGCGACTCCCACCGCTCACGCACCGCACCCGAGCCGGTCGGGGCCTCCTGCGTCCAGCCGGTGGCGGCGAGGACCGCGTGCACGTCGGCGACCAGCCCGGCGCCGGACATCTCCGCGGCCCGGACGGCTCCGCGCAGCAGGACGATCGCCTCGCGTACCTCCGGCCGATCGAAGAACCGTTCCCCGCCGCGCACGAGGTAGCGGACACCACGCTCGGCGAGCGCCTGCTCGAAAGCCTCCGACTGCGCGTTGACCCGGAACAGGACGGCGATCTCCCGCAGGGGTGTGCCCTTCCGGGCCAGCCGCTGGATCGCCCGGGCGACGTCCTCGGCCTCCTCCACCTCGTCGGCGTACTCGGTGAAGGTGGGCTCGGGGCCGTCGGGACGCTGTGCGCGCAGGGTGAGCCGATGCCGGCTGGCCGGGCCGCGAGCCGAGGCGAGCAGGCCGTTGGCCACCCGGACCACCTGCGGGGTGGAGCGGTAGTCGCGCTCCAGCCGGACGACGGTGGCGCCGCTGTGCCGCTTGGTGAAGTCGAGGAGGTACGCCGGGCTGGCGCCGGCGAAGGAGTAGATCGTCTGGCTCGCGTCGCCGACCACGCAGATGTCGGAACGGTCCCCGGCCCACAGGTCGAGCAGGGTCTGCTGGACCGGGCTGACGTCCTGGTACTCGTCCACGACGAAGTGGCGGTACTGGGAGCGGACGGCGGCGGCGACCTTCGGCGAGTCGGCCAGCAGCGCCACGGTGCACAGCAGGACGTCCTCGAGGTCGAGGTGGCCGCGGTCGCGGCGTACCTCCTCGTAGGCGGCGAACACGTGCGACACCGTGGCGGCGTCGTAGCCCGCGACCTGCCGGCCCGCCTTGGCGGCCACCCGGGGGTAGTCGTCCGGGCGGACGTTGCTGACCTTGGCCCACTCGATCTCGCTGGCGAGGTCGCGGCGGCCGGCGAGGTCGGCCTGGACGCGGCACCGCGAGGCGGCCTCGGCCACGAACCGCAGCTTGCTGTCGACGATCGGCGGGAGCTCACCGCCGTACACCTGCGGCCAGAAGTAACGCGCCTGGCGCAGCGCCGCGGAGTGGAAGGTGCGGGCCTGCACCCCGGCCACCCCGAGCTCGCGCAGCCGCCCGCGCATCTCGCCGGCCGCGCGGGTGGTGAAGGTCACCGCCAGCACGGTCTGCGGCTGCCAGCGGCCGGAGAGGACGGCGTAGGCGATCCGGTGGGTGATCGCCCGGGTCTTGCCGGTGCCGGCGCCGGCCAGGATGCACAGCGGACCGGAAAGCGACGTGGCCGCCTCACGCTGCTCGGGATCGAGCGCGGCCAGCACCTCGTCGGCGGTCGGTGCGGGCCGGGATCCCGGGGCGCCGGCGAGTCCGGCGAGCCCGGTGAGAAGGTCGGTCACTTCGCCCATGATTCCAGTTCGCTCCGACAGCTCGCCCCGACACCCGGGTCAGGGTGCCGGGGCGAACCGGGAGGAAGGGGTAAGGAAAGCAGGAGGGTTGCCGCTCAGACGGCGGCGAGCCGCTCCTGCACCTGGGCCAGCGACGGGTTGGTCAGGGCCGAACCGTCCGGGAACACCACGGTCGGCACGGTCTGGTTGCCGCCGTTGACCTTCATCACCAGTTCGGCCGCCTCGGGCTGCTGCTCGATGTCGACCTCGGTGTAGGCGATCCCGGCGCGTTCCATCTGCCCCTTGAGCCGGCGGCAGTAGCCACACCACGGTGTGGAGTACATCGTGATCGAGTTCGACGTCTGTGACATCGGGGTCCTTCCAGACGGGCCGGACATGTCGTTTCTGCCGGGCGTTTCGCTTCTGTCGGTTCTGCCGTACGCGGCGTAGTGGTCAACGACCGGGCGGCCGTGCTTCTTCCCGGGAGGAGGCGTTCGGGCCCGCGCGGGACAGGAGGGGCGCGGAAGGGCGAGTCACCACGAGCCGGACAGCGGCGAGCCGTACCACGTCTCGATCAGCCGGCGGGCGATCGACACCTCGCCGGGCAGCAGCAGGTCCCCCGACTCCACCGCGGCCCTGAGGTCGGCCCGGCTCAGCCAGCGAGCCTCGACGATCTCCTCCTCGTCCACCTTGATGTCGGTGGAGATCGCCCGGGCGAAGAAGCCGAGCATCAGGCTGGACGGGAACGGCCACGGCTGGCTGCCGGCGTACTCCGCGTCGACGACGTCGATGCCGGTCTCCTCGTGCACCTCCCGGGCCACGGCGTGCTCCAGCGGCTCACCCGGCTCCACGAAGCCGGCCAGCGTGGAGAACCGCCCCACCGGCCAGCTTCCCTGCCGGCCGAGCAGGCAGCGGTCGTCGGCGTCGGTGACCAGGACGATGATCGCCGGATCCGTACGCGGGAAGTGCTGGGTCTCGCAGTCCGGGCAGCGGCGCACGTGCCCGCCGTCGGTCGGCCGGGTCCGCGCGCCACACCGCGCACAGTGCTGGTGAGCGGCGTGCCAATTGACCAGGGCGACGGCGTGCACGACCACGCCCGCGTCCCGGTCGGGCAGGGTGCCGCCGACCTCGCGCAGTCCCGCCCAGCCGACCTTCACCGCGGCCGGGCCGCCGAGGAGCGCGTCGAGATCCGGGTCGCCGGGGTCGCCGGCCAACGCGACGGCGAAGTACGGCACGTCGTCGGAGTCCAGGCCCAGGAAGTACCGCTCCCCCGCACTCGCGGCGGGGTCCGCCCCGCCGGCCGGATCGTCGGGCGTACCGGCGCCGGCGCCCACGACAGCGAGCGAGTCGAGCACGGCCGGGCCGACGTAGACCAGCGACGTGAGGTCGTCGCTCACCGGCACCTTCCCCGCGAGGACGGGGACGGCCCGAGCCCTGGGGTCGGCCCACAGTGCGGCCACCCAGTCGGGGTCGCGGCGACGCTCCGTCGCTCGGTCGAGGGTGGCGCGGGCAAGGGCGAGCGAGGAGAGGCGAGGCACGGTCGACCACTGTAACGGCGCTACCGCGGCCCCGTCGTCCGCGCGTCCACGGCGGGCCACGGTGGACCGCCGGCCGACGACCGTTCCCGGCCGAGCCCCGCATGCGGGCCGTACGTCAACTTTGGGGAAAGAGGGGAACGAACTGTCCGAAGGCGGGACTACCGTTCCCGCTGCGACTTCCAGCGCTCAGCTCCGCGGCCGGCCCAGGTCGCTCGCGGACCTGACCCGACGCCTCACGAAGGAGGCACGGTATGCGTTTCGCTTCGCTCTCCGGTTCCCCGCCCGGCTCTCCGCCGGGTGCCGCGCCCGGCGCCCCACCTCGTTCCCCTCGGCCGGCTCGCGTACGCCGCCAGGCGCTGCTCGCGGCCGGAGCCCTGCTCACCGCCGGACTGCTGCCCGCGGCGAACGCCTTCGCCGCCTCCCCGCAGACGGCCCAGCCGCACAGGTCCGCCAGGCCGGGCCACCCGGCCGGCGCCCACTCCCCGGGGTCGCCGGTGGCGTCCGGCAGCCGGCAGACCGGCCCCGGCGACAAGCCGGCGTTCTACGACTCCCGCACCCCGCCCGCCGCCAGGGCGAGCCTGCAGCGCCGGGCCGCGAAGTTCGCCGCCCGGCCGGCGGTCGCGACGCTGCGCAGGTCCCTGGGCCGGGAGGGCATCGTCGACATCGACCCGGTGACCGGCACGCCGCGCCAGGTCGCGCGTACCGACGGCTTCCTCACCGCGCCGAGCACGGCCGCGCCGAAGTCGGTCGCGCTGTCCTACGTCCGCGCGCACCTGACCGGGCTGGGTCTGTCGGCCGCCGACGTGGACCGGCTGACCCTGCGCCAGGACTATGTCGACGTCGGCGGCACCCACCATCTGTCGTTCGTCCAGTCGGTGGGCGGCGTCCCGGTGTTCGGCAACGGGCTGAAGGCGCACGTCGCCCGCGACGGCCGGCTGGTCTCGCTGGACGGCTCTCCGGTCGCCGGGCTTCCGACGGGTCTGCCCGCGCCGCAGTTGTCCGCCGATCGCGCCCGGCGGGCCGCGGTCGCCGACGTGTTCGCCACCCCGAAGCGGGCAACCGCCAAGCCTGGCAGGGGTCCGGCGCGCGAGACGGTCTTCTCTGGCGGTGACCGGGCGCAGCTGGTGGTCTTCGTGACCACTGCCGGTCCGCGCCTGGCCTGGCAGACCATCACCTCCCCCAGCCGCACCGCGATGTACCTCCACGTGGTCGACGCGGCGAGCGGCCGGGTGCTCTACCGGCGCGACCTGGTGCAGCACGACCGCGCCGACGTCGTGGACAACTACCCCGGCGCGCCGCGCGGCGGGCGTACCCACACCGTGAACCTGCCCGCCAGGTGGCTGCCGACCGACTCCCCGAAGCTGGCCGGCAACGTCGCCCACGTCTACACCGACGCCAACGACGACGACTTCGCCGAGCCGACCGAGGAGATCGCGCCGGCCGGCAGGGGTTCGTTCCGGTTCCCACTCAGGGCGTTCGCGCTGGGCGGTGACTGCTCGGCGCTCTTCCCGTGCACCTGGGACCCCGCGACGCCGAAGTCCTGGCAGGTCAACCGGCGTCGAGACGGCGCCCAGCTGTTCTACTTCCTCGGGAAGTACCACGACCACCTCGCCGCCTCCCCGATCGGCTTCACCCGGCAGGCCGGCAACTTCGAGGCGGTCGACGACGACGCCGTGCAGGGCGAGAACCTCGACGGCGCGGCCACCGCGAGCGGCGGGCTGCCCGACCCGCTGCACATCGACAACGCCAACATGGCCACCCCGCCCGACGGCATCCAGCCGCGGATGCAGATGTACCTCTGGCGGATGCCCGGCGACCCGAGCGACCCGTTCCTCGCCGCCAGCGGCGCCAACGACGCCGGGATCGTCTACCACGAGTACACCCACGGCCTGTCCAACCGGCTCGTCGTGGACGCCGACGGCGTGTCCACGCTGGGCAACGTCCAGGCCGGCTCGATGGGCGAGGCGTGGAGCGACTGGTACGCCGAGGACTTCCTCGTCCGCACCGGCCTGGTCAGGGACACCCGCGCGCCCGGTGAGGTGCGCGTCGGCGAGTACGTCGGCCACGGGCAGGACCTGATCCGCAGCCAGCCGATCGACTGTCCCGTGGGGTCCACCTCGCCGAAGTGCCCGGGTACGCCGGCGACCGGCCCCGGTGGCTACACCTACGGCGACTTCGGCCGGATCGGCGGCGGCCCGGAGGTGCACGCGGACGGCGAGATCTGGGCAGCCACGCTGTGGGATCTGCGTACCCGGCTGGGGTCCACCCGCACCGAGTCGCTGGTCACCCGGGCGATGGAGCTGTCGCCGGCCAACCCGTCGTACCTCGACATGCGCAACTCCATCCTGCAGGCCGACCTGGTGGTCGACCACGGGCGGGCGCACACCGCGATCTGGCAGGTCTTCGCCCACCGGGGCATGGGCTACTTCGCCGGCTCGGTCGACGGAGACGACACCTCGCCGGTGGAGGACTTCTCCACCCCGCCGCCGGCCGGCACTCCCACCGGAACCCTCGCGGGCCGGGTGACCGACGCGGACTCCGGCGGCCCGGTGGCCGGAGCGACGGTGGCGTTCGGCGGCCACAACTCCGGTTTCGCCGGCGACTACGCCGCGGTCACCGACGCGCAGGGGCGCTACACCATGTCCGGCGTGGTCGCGGGCACCTACCCGAAGGTGTTCGCGCAGGGAGCGGGCTACGACCGGGTGACCCGGACCGTGTCCGTACACCGGGGAGCCAACACGCTCGACTGGTCGATCCGGCGCGACTGGGCCGCGCTCGCCGGAGGCAGCGCGGTGACCGACGCCAACGGCGACGACTACAGCGACTACGGCTGCGGGCCGGAGTCGATGTTCGACCAGTCGCTGGGCTCGGGCTGGTCGACCGACGCGGTGCCCGGCACCCCGGCGAGCTCGGTCGACCCGAGGTACGTCGTGGTCCAGCTGCCGCGGGCGGTGGACATCTCCGAGCTGGCCGTCGACCCCACCGCGACCTGCGGCGACGGCGGCAGCTCCTCCACCGGCGACTACCGCGTGGAGACCTCGAGGGACGGCACGGCCTGGACGACGGCGGCCCAGGGCCACTTCGGCCTGGCCAACCGCAACAAGCTGAACGCCGTGCCGCTGTCGGCGGGCACCACCGGCGTGAGGTACGTCCGCTACACCATGCTGGGCACCCAGCTGGCCGAGGCCGGTGGGTCCACCTGCCCGGGCAACTACACCGGTTGTGAGTTCGTCGACTCGGTGGAGCTGGCGGTGTACGGCACAGGTCACTGACCGGAGTGCACAACCGGAGTACACGAACTGGAGCACACGACCGGGGCGCCGACCACGTGGCCGGCGCCCCGGTTCGTGGGTGCGGTCAGGGTCAGTAGCCGTCGAGGTCGAGCACGACGAGCAGGGCGTACTCCACGTCGAAGAGCATCCCCTCCCGCGTGGTCGGCACGGCGACCCATCGTTGGCGGTGCGTTTCGTACCACAGCAGGTATTCGCGGGCTCGGTCGAGACGACGCACGGTGAAGGCTCCTCCCCGTCGCGGAACGCAAGGACACCCCCACCCCGGGACCACGTCCGCCCGCGCCCCCACCCCGCATCGCCGCCCGCCGGACCGGTCGACGACGAGAACCGCTGGGAGAGGTTGCGGTCGAACGTATGGTCGAATGCTAGGTGGTGTCAGCGGGCAAGTGGGGTCGACACGACGGAGTGGAGGTCACGAAGTCGGTGGGTTTGGGCGACGGCGACGAGCACCGGCACGATCAGCGCCACCCCGGCGATCGTCACCACGCCCACCAGGACGCACAGCCCCACCAGCAGCCAGGTGACCAGCGCGCGTTCCGGCGCCTGCCAGACCAGGCGTACCGACTCGGCCGCGAGCCGCGCGGGCGACAGCGAGGGGTCGGCGGCGAACAGCGGCCCCCAGTACGTCCCGCACACCGACCAGACCAGCACGGCCAGCGTCAGCACCGTGACCAGCGGGGTGAGCCCGGCCGCCGAGGCGGCCCACGCCGACCAGACGAGAACACCGAACGTCCCGTAGAGCGGGGCCAGGTTGCGGAGGGAGGATACGCCGAGCTCACGGAGAAGTTCGCCGGCCAGCCCGAGGTCGACCTGCTGGCCCCGGCAGGCCGAGGCGGCGGCGCCGTACACCACCGCGGTGGCCGGTGGCAGTGCCGTCGCGCTGACCAGCCCGAGGATCACCCGCAGCCACCCGGGCAGCCCGGTGAACGCCAGCGCCACCACGCCGGGCGCGAGCACCGCCGCCCAGGCGAGGTTCGTCATCACCATCCGCTCCACCTGGTCGGCGACGGTGGCGAAGGTCGCCCAGCTCGGGCTCCGGCGTTCGTCGCCGGGCCCGATGTCATCCAGGAACGGCACCGGCGGCCTCCTGCCCACTCGAGGGGTTCGCGCCGGCGGCGACGGCCCCGTCCGCGGCCGGCAGCGACGCACCGGTCTCGGCGTCGAACAGGTGCACCTTCGCCATGTCCACGCCGAGCGGGATCTCCTGGTCGAGGTAGCTGGCCGGCACCCGCACCTTGAACGTCGCCACGAAGTCCTGGCCCTCCGCGCCGCCCGGCCCCTCCGGCAGGCTGAGGTAGACGGTGCTGCCGCTGGACGTGGGCTCGACCAGGTTGACCACGCCGTGCACGGTGTTCTCCTCGGTGACCTCGAACGGCGCCATCCGCGGCACGTGCAGGTGCTCGGGCCGCACGCCCAGCTTCACCGGCCGGTCGACGTACGGGCGCAGGCGTTCGGTCGCGCTCGGATCCAGCGGCAGCCGCAGGCCCGCGCCCTCGGCCACCAGCCCGCCGCCGTCGCCGCGCACCACCATGTCGAACAGGTTGATGCTGGGCGTGCCGATGAAGTACGCCACGAACAGGTTGGCGGGGTGGTCGTACAGCTCCGCCCCGGTGCCGATCTGCTGGATCCGGCCGGCGTTCATCACCGCGATCCGGTCGCCGAGCGCCATCGCCTCGGACTGGTCGTGGGTGACGTAGACGGTGGGCCGGCGCTTCTCCCGGTGCAGGGTGAGGATGTCCTCGCGGGCCTGGTAGCGCAGCTGGGCATCGAGGTTGGACAGCGGTTCGTCGTAGAGATACAGCGCGGCGTCCCGCACCATCGCCCGTGACAGCGCCACCCGCTGGCGTTCGCCACCGGACAGCTGCCGGGGCTTGCGGGCCAGCAGGTGGTCGATCCGGAAGGTCGCCGCGGCCTTCGGCACCGCGGTCCGGACCTCCGCGCGGGGCGTACGCCGGGACCGCAGGCCGTAGGCGATGTTCTCGAACACCGTCATGTGCGGCAGGATCGCGTAGTCCTGGAACACCATGGCGATGTTGCGGTCCCGCGGCCTGATCTCGTTCACCAGCCGCTCGCCGAAGCGGATCTCACCGGAGGTGGCGGGCTCCAGGCCGGCCAGCAACCGCAACGTCGTCGTCTTGCCGCAGCCCGAGGGGCCGACCAGGACGAGCAACTCACCGGCGGCGATCTCGAAGCTCACCCCGTCGACGGCGCGTTTCTCCGCGAACTGCTTGACCAGGTTGTCCACCGCGATCGCGTTCACCGTGCCGGCCCTCCTCGTTCCGGTCGTTCTGGTCGTTCCGGCCGTTCTGGTTCCGGTCGTTCAGGTGCCGTCTCAGAACAGTTCGAGTACCCCGGGGACATGGTGCGGCTCCTCTCCGTCGGCGGCGAACACGTACGCCCGCTCCCAGTCCGGGGTGATCGCCACCTCGGACCGGTCGGGGTAGTCGACGGGCGCGGTCACCGCGACGTTGGCCTCGCCCAGCCGGCCGTACAGGAAACTCGCCCGCTCGGTGGGGATCCGCTCGCGGTGCCGCACCCGCAGCGGCGCGCCGTCGGCGGTGTCCAGCAGCCACCCCTCCGGGCGTACGCCGACCCGCACCGGCCCGGTCGGCAACGACCCGGCGAGATTGTCCGGCAGCTGCCAGGCGCCTCCGGGCACGGTGACCCGGCCCGCGTCGATCGCCGCCGGGATCACCGCCATCGGCGGGGCGCCGACGAACGTCGCCACGAACAGGTTGGCCGGGGTGGAGTACAGCTCGTCGAACGTGCCGACCTGCTCGATCCGGCCGTCGCGCATCACCGCGATCCGGTCGCCCATGAAGATGGCCTCCTGCTGGTCGTGGGTGACGTACAACGTGGTGATCGCGAACTTCCGCAGCAGTTTGCGGATCTCCACCCGGGTGCGTTCGCGCAGCTTGGCGTCCAGGTTGGAGATCGGCTCGTCCATCAGGAACAGCTGGGGTTCCCGGACGATGCACCGCCCGATCGCCACCCGCTGCTGCTCGCCGCCGGACAGGGTGTCGGGCACCCGGCCGAGCAACTGCTCGAAGCCGATCCCCATCCGCTCGGCGGTCTCCCGGGTGCGCTGCTCGGCCTCCTCCTCGGTGCGGTCGTGCACCTCGAAGTAGTAGGCCAGGTTGCCCTTCCCCTTCATCGACGGGTAGAGCGCGTAGTCCTGGAACACCATGCCCACACCGCGTTCCTGCGGGCGTACGTAGGTGACGTCCTGGCCGTTGTAGAGGACGCGGCCGGACTCGGGGTACTCGAGCCCCGCGACCACCTTGAGCAGGGTGGACTTGCCACAGCCGGACGAGCCCACCACGCTGACCGTCTCACCCTCGGCGAGGGACAGGCTCACCCCGTCCAGGGCCGGCCGGCCCCCGCCGTGCGGGTCGACCACCTGCTCGGCCTGGTAGCGCTTGCGTACCTGCTCGATCTCGATCGACGCCATCGGCCATCCTCACTTCAGGCCGCGCAGGCGGATGCCGCGCAGCAGGTACTCACGGCAGACGATGAACGCGATGAACACCGGCAGCGACTGCAGGATGCCGAGCACCATCAGGCCGTTCCACGACATGCCGGCGGACAGGATCTGCTGCATCTGCTGGGCCGCCGCGCTGGCCTGGTTGGCGTCCGTCGCGCCCGCCTGGGTGAACTTCTGCAACAGGTTGTAGATCTCCACCGAGGCCGGCATCTTGTCCGGACTCTGCAACACCACCAGCGGCCACAGGAACTGGTCCCAGGCGCCGCTGAACGCACCCCAGATCGCCACGGCGTACACCGGCACACTCATCGGCAGCACGATCCGGCGGAAGATGTTGAACTCCGAACCGCCGTCCACTCGGGCCGCCTGGATCACGGAGTTCGGGATCGTGTCGAAGAACCCCTTGAAAAGAAGGAAGTTGAATGCCTGGAACACGATCGGCAGGATCACCGCCCAGTGGGTGTCCCAGATCCGGACGTTGGGCCAGACGAGGGTGTCGCTGCCGAAGAACGACGGCGCGTCCGGAAGGGCGAACGGGAAGTTGCGGGTCAGCAGGTAGTTGGGGATCAGGGTGAGCGCCGCCGGCATCATCAGCGTGCCGATGAAGAACAGGAACGACCAGCGGGCAAGGGGACCCGTCTGCAACTTGGAGTTGGCGTACGCCGCCAGCGAGGTGATCGGAATGCCGAGCACCAGCACCCAGAAGGTGATGTTCACCGAGTTCAGGAAGAACTGCCAGAACGGCCCGTCCATCAGGGTCGTCGCGGCGGTGTTGCTGCCCTGGACCAGGCTCACCACCAGCCGCCAGCCGGCCAGGGTCCCGTCGTGCGGCCACCAGGTCGGCGGGAACTGCAGCACCTCCTGGCCGGACTTGAACGACGTGATCGCCATGAAATAGAAGGGAAACAGGTGCAGGGTGATGCCGAGGCACAGGAACGCCACGACCAGCCACCAGGCGATCCGCAGCATCGGCTGCTTACGCCCCACGCGTGGGAAGAGCATGTCTTCGGTCCTCCTACCGTTCTACTGGTCCGTGGCCTACTGGTCGGGGTCCTCGCGGAAGAACCTGCGCTGGATGACGACCAGCACCATCGTCACCACGAAGAGGAAGACGCCGAGTGCGGTCGCGTCGGCGTAGCGCAGGCTGCGCATGAGCTCGTAGAGATACATGACGACGGTGCGGCTGGCACCGCCCGGCCCGCCGCCGGTCATGATCAGCGGAAACTCGAACGCCTGTGAGGATCCGATCACCGCGAAGATCAGCAACATCGAGATGACGGGTCGCAGCCGGGGCAGCGAGATGGTCCAGATCTTGCGCCAGAAGCCCGCGCCCTCGATCTCGGCCGCCTCGTAGTAGGAGGCCGGAATCCCCTGCAGGGTTGCCATGTAGATCAGCCCGGGCCCGAAGAACAGGATGCCGGGGAAGACCAGCCAGAACAGCACCTGGTTGCCGCTGTTGAGGAACGGCTGCGGCGACAGGTGCAGGACCTCGGTGGCCACCCACTGGAACAGGCCGTACTGCGCGTTGAACATGTACCGGAACAACAGCGTGCTGGCGATTCCCGACAACGGCAGGAACCACAGCAGCATCATCCAGCGGATGTGCCGGCGCGGCATCTCCATCAGCAGGATCGCCACCACCACCGGGATCATGAACGTCAGCCCGAGGCTCAGCACCGTGTAGATCGCGGTGACCTTGAACGCCTCGCCGACCAGCGGGTCCCGCCACATCCGCAGGTAGCTGGTCAGCCCGGTGAACTCCACCGGGCCGCGGAAGCGGGCGTTGGTGAAGCTGATGACGAACGCCATCAACAGGGGGTACCACCCCCACGACAGCTGGAAGAGGAACGCCGGCGCGACGAACAGCGCACCCTCCAGCCGGCGCCGGCGGCTCAGCCTGGGCGCCGCCACGGTGCTCTTTCCCTGCGTGGCTTGGGAAGTCGCGGTGCCGGGAGGTTCGGTCACCGCGGTCGGCGCCGCGGTCGGCGCCGCGCCCCGCGTACCTGGAGAGTTCCGGTCGTCGCCGGAGTTCTGGCCGGAGCCCGCGGCCCCGGGAATCACTCGTTCACCAGTCATCGGTGCCGCTCATCCCTTCAGGGCCGGCAGGACGGAGTTCTGGTACCACGGCGAGAAGACGTCGCGGTGGTAGTCCGGTGCGTTGTCCCGCCAGTAGGTGTCGTGCGCGCCGAAGTACTCCCGGGCAGCCTTGACGAAGTCCGGGTCGGAGGTGCTGGAGGAGAAGCTCCCCGCCTGCGCGTTCATCGTCGCCTGCATCTTCGCCAGGTCGCCGCGCAGGTCGAGGGTGCCGCGTTCGTTCGCCCACCGCGACGTCATGTCGTCGCGGGCGGTCCCGGTCGGCCCGGGGCTGAGCTCCGCAGGGAAGTAGAACGCCTCGTTCGGCACCAGCGGGATCTTCGACGCCCGGCGCACCTGATCCATGAACGGCTTGCCCCACGCGTCGTCGGGAGTGACCGGCATCTGCTCCAGCAGCCCGGCGAACAACGGCATGAAGTCGGCCCCGTCGAAGACCCGCTTGGCATCCTTGGTGGCCGCGTACGTCGCCTTCTTCTGCTCGACCCAGCCCGGTCCCTTCATCCACGCGTGCAGGCTGATCGCCTTGTCCAGGGCGAGGTCGTCCATGTCGGGTGAGAAGCCGACCAGGTCCACCTGTCCCTGGGTGGTGCCGGTACGCCCGTTCAGGCCTACCGGCTGGGTCATCCACCCCACGACGTCCTCCATCGGCTTCTTCAGCCGGGCGGCCAGGTCGGCCGGTGCGGTGTCACTGCCCGGCGTGTTGGCGAAGAAGATCACCGTGTTGTTGTGGATCGCGGCGTCGCCGCGGACGAACGCCGCCAGCGTGTCGCCGTCGCCCATGCTCACGTCGGCGAGCACGCTCTTGTCCTTGTAGACCATGTCCCGCATGCCCTGGATGAGCGGCACCCAGCGGTCCGCGCCGGACAGGTAGTCCCAGCGCCAGTTCCAGTTCGTCGACGGTGCGGGCAGCTTGCCGTGGAAGTCCATCCCGTCCGCGCTCATCCGCATGTTCAGGCCCCAGCCCTGCAGGACGATTCCCTTGCGCTTGCCCTCGGTGAGGCCCTTGGCGAGGGTGCGTACGTCGTCCCAGGTCCAGTCCGGCGTCGGTTCCTTCAGCCCCAGTTCGCGAACCAGGTCGACGCGGTAGTGCAGGCCGGTCCCGACGTTGTAGATCCACGGCGCGGCGTAGAACTTCCCGTCGACCTGCCACTTCTCCCAGATGGGCTTGACGTAGGTCTCCAGCTTGCCGACGATGTCGTGCGCCTTCAGATGCTCGGTCACGTCGGCCGACAGCCCCTGCGCCATCGCCGCGCGCACCGCCTGGCGGTTCCAGCCGCCGAGCACGTCACCGGGGAACATCGAGGGCGCGGTGCCGCCGGTGATCGCGGTGGACAGCGTCTGCTGGTTCCACACGTCCAGCTTGACGTCCTGGATCGTGACGCCGGGGTTCTTGTCCATCCAGGCGCCGAGCACGTCCGCGTAGGACTTCGTTCCCGGGTTGGCCTTCTGTTCCTTCTTCGTCGGCATCGGGCCCCACGGCCAGCCGCCCGACGTCTTCAGTACGACATGGCCGTCGGTGCTGGCACCCCGGCGCGCGCACGAGCTCAGTAGCCCGCCGCCGGCGGCGAGGAAGGTCCCCGACGCCATCAGGGACAGCATCTGCCGTCGGGTGGGCGCAGCCGCGGATCCTTGCGGCGCGGGCGTTCTCGGACTTGCGGGATCGGTGTTCATCGTCCCCTCCTCGTCGGAATCGAGGTCCACACGCCGCCGCCCGCGAGCAGGACGAGGAGCTCGTCGCCGCGGCCGGCAAGGTCGTACGCCGACGCCGGGTCCGGGGCGTCCTCGACGCGGCGCCAGCCGGTGTCGTCGGTGCCATCGGTACCGTCGGTGCCGGTCACTCGGCTGGTGCCCGGGCCGGGTGCCGGGCCGGACCCCGAGCCGGTGCTGGTCGGCAGGTCGTACGACCAGAGTCCGTCCCCGGTGAGGACGGCCAGGCCGGTTGGCGTACCGGTCATCGCCCGTACGCCTGTCTCGAAGGTCGCCAGGTGTTCCCAGCCGCCGTCGCCATCGCGGCGGAGCACCAGCCGCCCGATGCCGAGCACGGCCGGGCCGTCGGCGCCGGCGCGGGCGACGTGCACGTCCGGCCACGCCGTCTCGGCGGTGAGCTGCGTTCGCCAGGTCCGGCCGCCGTCGCCGGAGTCGAAGACGGTCACGAGATTGCGCCGGTGGTCGAACGTCGCCGCCACGAGTGCATCCTGCCCGGCCCAGCCCAGCGCGGCGAGCGGGAAGGTGCCGAACGGCGCCGGGTGCCGGCTCCAGGTACGCCCGGCGTCGGCACTGTGCAGCAGCGTGTCACCGTGCCGGGCCGGCGCCGCCCAGCCGCGCCCGTCCGCGGCGAACGCCAACCGGCCGACCTCCCCGACACTCCCCTCCACCACCGGGGTCCAGTCGGCGTCGGCCGGCGTCCGCCGGAACAGCCCGTCCGGCCCGGACGCCAGCAGCGCACCGTCGGGCGCGACTCCCAGCCCCAGCAGGGGAAACGGCACTCCCGGCAGCGACTGCCACTCGTTCGGCGCGGCGGCCGGACGGACGATCCCCGACCGGGGCCCGGCGAGCAGCGGCCGGTCGTCCCACCAGACCATCCGGTCCAGGTCGGCGGTGGAGGGCACGCCGACCTCGGACCAGGTGCGGCCGTCGTCGCGGCTGACCAGCAGGCCGGTGTCGGTGCCGGCGTACGTCGTCGTGCCGTCGGCCAGCAGGCAGTACACCGTCCCTGCCGGCTTCTCCGGTGCCGTCTCGTACCAGCCGGCGCCACCGGCGGACCGCCACACCCCCGCGCCGGACGTACCCGCGAGCAGGGTTCCGGCCGAGGTCGCGACCAGCGCGGTGACCGGCGCCGGGAGCGAGCCGATCGGCGCCCAGGTCCGCCCGTCGTCGGCGGAGCCCCACAGGTCGCCGGACTCCAGTCCGGCGACGACCGTGCCGTCCGCGGCCACCGCGAACGCCGCCACCGCGAACGCCGCCACCTGCTCGTCCGAACCCGGCAGATCGTGCCCCGGATCGTGCCCGGCCGGTCGCCAGGCCCGGCCGGCGTTCTCGCTGGCGAAGACGCCCTCCGGCGTACCCGCGAGCAGCCGCCCGCAGGGCGTGCGGGCCAGCGCGGTGACCTCGATGTCGGCCAGCCCGAACACCGGCTCCCACGTACGCCCACCGTCGGCGCTGCGGAGTACGCCGTCCCCGAGCGTGGCCGCGAGGACGACGTCGCCGTCGTGATCCTCGCGGTCCTCACGGCTCTCACCGGGGCCCGCCGGATCCACATCAGCTCCGGGCATCCGTACGTCGAGGAATGCCACCACGGGGGCGCCGCTCCCCTGCACCTGGGCGAGGTCCCAGCCGCCGGCGCCGCGGCGCGCGATCCCCTCAGCGCCACCGGCGAGCAGCCGGCCCGCCACGGTCCCGAGCGCGGCCACGCAGGTCAGCGGACCGTTCACCCCGGCCGCCGCGCCGCCGGACGCGCCGGACGCGCCGGCCTCGCCGGACGTGCCGGTGGACACCACCCCGCCGACCCCGCCCAGCCACAGTTCTCCCGGCCGGGGACCCGCCGCGGCGGACAGGATCGGGCTCGCCGGTTCACCCACGGCCGCTCACCACCGATGCCGACACCAGGACACCGGCGGTGGCGCCGGCCGCCTCCAATGCGGCGACGGCCACGCCCGCGACGTCGAGCACCCCGGCCGCTCGCATCGGCAGGCACCGATCGGTCAGTACGTCGATCCCGTGGCCGGGCCCGAGCGCGCGAACCGCGGCCAGTGCCACCCGGGGTTCGCGGCGGCCGGCGTTGGCGACCATCCGCAGGAACGGCGTCTCCAGGGCGGCCGCCACCGCGTCCATGCCGGCGGCACGGTCGGAGTCGGTGCAGTGCGCCCGCGCCGTGCGTACGGCATCAACGCAGTCCAGATAGGCCACCCCGCCGCCGGCCACCACACCGTCCCGCAGCGCGGTCCGGGCGAGCCGCACGGCCCGGCGGGCGGTCCGCAGCCGGTCCTCGCGTTCGGCCTCGGTGTCCGCACCCACCTTGACCGCACCGACCCGGCCGAGCAGACGCGCCTGACGCAGCCACATCCGGTCGGCGGTACGCGTGGTCGCCTCCGCGCCGTCGCCGAGCTCCCAGGCCCGGGTCCGCAGCCGAGCGGCCAGTTCGACGAGCGTGCCCCGGTCGCCGGCACCGCCGGCGACGGACAGCTGACCGGACCGCACGACGGCGCGCCGCGACCGGCCGGCGTACGCCGGGACGAACCGCTCGGGCGGGCGGCCGGACTCCGGCGACAGCACGGTGGCACCGGTCAGCAGCGCCAGGTCGGCGAGGTCCTCACCCTGCCGGACGCCGGCCGTGGTGAGGACGACCGGCGCGGTCACCACCAGCCCGCGGCGGTCGTTCAGCAGGCACGTCGTGGCTGCGCCGCCGGTCACGTCCCGGGCCACCAGCAGCAGCGGCGGCCGGCCGGGCAGCGCACGCACCGCCTCCAGGATCGGGACGACCTGCGCCGGGTCGTCGAGTACGACGTCCGCGACCACTACCGCCGGGTCGGCCAGGGTCAGCTCGGTGTGCGAACCGCCGAACGCGCCACCGCCGGACAGCAGCTCGGGCCCGGCCGGGCGAGCGGGCCACCGGCTGCCGTCCACGTAGTCGTGCGTCACGCCGGTACGTACGGACTCCTCCACCACGACCGCCCCGTCGGGGCCCAGCACGTCCAGCAGTTCCCCGACCGACGCAGCCAGCGCCCGGTCACCGCCGGCCGCCGCGACCAGCCCGGCCAGGTCGTCCCGCCCGGTGACCGGACTCGCCTGGCCCTTCAGCTCGTCGGCGGCGCACCGGACCGCGGCCGTGATCCCGTCCCGGACCAGCACCGGGTTGGCGCCGGCGGCCACCATCCGGCGCGCGTGCCGGACGATCGCCGCGGTCAGCACCGCGGTGGTGGCGCCGCCGTCGCCGTGCCGGGCGACCACCGTGCGTACCGCCTCACGCAGCACCGCGGCGCCCGCGTTCGCACCGCGTTCGGGCAGGGCGGTGACCCGGCGCGCGATGGTCGCCGCATCGGCCAGGCCCTCGGCGGTCCCGCCGCCGGCGTCGTTGAGCACCACGCCCCGGCCCGGGCCGAGGGTGAGCGCGAGCAGCCGGGCGAGAGTGTCGAAGCCGGCCGCCAGCCCATCGGCCCGGCCGGCAGCCGATGCAGTCGCGGTGGTCCTGGTTGTCATGGCATCAGCGCCTGTTCGCTGTCGTGGTCGAACAGCCGCAGCCCCTCGGGGGCGACGTCGAGGCGTACGGAGTCGCCGGGGGCGAGCGAGCCTTCCTCGCCGGCCCGGAAGATCGCGGCCATCATCCGGCCCGCTGTCCGCAGCCGGACCACCGTCTCCCCGATCAGCGGCTCCACGTCGGTGACCTCGCCGCTGATGGCCGCGTCGCCGTCGGCGGCCGGCACCAGCGCGTCGGGGCGGATGCCCACCGTCACTTGCTCCTTGCCGTACCGCGACAGCGTGTCGCTCCACGCCGGCGGCAGCGGGAGGGCCGTGTCTGATCCGTCCGGCCCGTGCGCGACGTACGCGCCGTTCACCGGCCGCAGCCGGGCGGGCAGCAGGTTCATCGGCGGGGAGCCGACGAAGCCGGCGACGAACACGTTGGCGGGGCGTTCGGCCAGCTCGTCCGGCGGGCCGATCTGCTGTACCCGGCCGTTGGCCAGCACCGCCACCACGTCGCCCATCGCGAACGCCTCGGTCTGGTCGTGGGTGACGTAGACGCTCGGGCGGCCCTTGTCGCGGTGCAGGGCGAGAATGTCGCGGCGCAGCCGGTACCTCAGCTTCGGGTCCAGGTTGGACAGCGGCTCGTCGAAGAGGTACGCGTCGGCGTCCTTCACCATCGCCCGGCCGAGCGCCACCCGCTGCTGCTCGCCGCCGGACAGGTCGGTGATCGGCGAGCTCAGCAGCGGGCCGAGGTCGAGCCGGTCCGCGGCCGCCCGGATGCGGCGTTCGATCTCGTCCTTGGCCACGCCGCCGCGGGCCTGCAGTCCGTACGCCATGTTGCCGAAGACGTCCATGCTCGGGTAGAGGCCGTACTCCTGGAAGACCATCCCGAGGTTGCGGTCGCGCGAGGGCAGCGAGGTCACGTCCCGGCCACCGATGACGACCTCGCCCGCGTCGGGATGCTCCAGCCCGCAGACGATCCGCAGGGTGGTCGTCTTGCCGCAGCCGGACGGGCCGAGGAGTACGAAGAACTGCCCGTCCTCGACCGTGAACGACATGCCGTCGACCGCCCGGTGGTCACCGAGCTGCTTCACCAGGCCGCGTACCTCCAGGGTGGGCACGGCAACCACTCCTTCCGGGATCAGTTCGCGGGTCGGATCGCTTTGTCGGTTGGCGATTCGGTTGGCGGATCGGTTGGCGAGTCGGCTCGCCTTGTAGGTAGACGGATCGGTCGGGGTCAGGTGGCCGGCGCGTCCGCCGCCACGTCGCGCATCCCCGCCCACTCCCGCCAGATGTCGGTCATGCACTCCCAGCGCACCGACTGGTGGTCGACGTGACTGAGCCGGAAGAAGATCGCATACCTGATGTGCGGGGAGGCGTTGCCGGCGATGCCGTGCCCGAGCTGGTAGTGGGCCAGCACCGCGTCACCGGCCCGGGCGGTGACCTGCACCGGCTCGGCCACCTCCACGTCCGGCATACCGTTTAGCAGGGAGTCCGGGCCGTGCTCGCGGAAGTAGCTCTCGTACCGGCGGTGGCTTCCCGGCCAGACGGTGAAGTTCCCGGCGTACGGCGTGGGTACGTCGCTGAGGAACACCCCCACCAGTGCGGTGAAGTTGGCGATCGTCCCCTTGGGCACACCGTTGTGCGGGCTGTACATGCCGTCGATGTGGGCGTGCGGGTCGTGTGGCGCGTCCGGGGTGGGGAAGCGCAACGCGATCTGACCGCCGTTCACCGGCGTGATCGCGCCCTCCCCGATCGCGGACTCCGCGACCTCCCACAGCGGGGACCGGTACAGCAGGTCGGTGATGGCCGGCGAGGTCTGCAGTTCGGGGGTGTAGGACCGGGACCGGAAGGTCACCAGCTCGTCGGGATGGATGCCCTCGGAACCGAGGGATCCGTTGATCGCTCGCAAGGCCGCGTTGACAAGCTCGCTGGGAACGATCCCGGGCAGGCGGACGAGACCGTCGTCGTACAACGCCTGTTTGTCGGCCGTGGTCAGCCGCATCTGTCGATCACCCTTGTGTGGTTGAGGTCGTGGAGGTGGTTGAGGTCGCCGAGGTGGTGAGGTTCGTGGTGGCCGAGGTCGTGGTGGCCGGCCGGGACCGCCGGACCGGCTCGTGTGGCGGTGCGGGAGGGTTGCGTGGTGCGGTGGATCCGCGGACCACCAGGTGCACGCCGACCCGGGTCTCCCGCCAGCCCATGTGCGGAAAGCGCAGCCGCTCGGTGAGGTTCCACACCGCCTGCATGCCGAGCAGTTCCTTGTCGACGGCGATGGTGGTGAGCCCGGGAACGCTGTGCGCGGCCATCGCGATGTCGTCGTACCCGATCACCGAGACGTCCGTGGGCACGGCGATTCCTCGTTCGCGGAGCAGGTCGATCGCGCCGAGGGCGGTGTTGTCGTTGCCGCAGAAGACCGCGGTCGGCGGCACCGGCAGGTCCAGCAGCGCGGCCATCTCCTCCCGCCCGCTCTCCGCGCACAACCGGCCCCCGCGGACGTAGGCGGGGTCGGCAGGGACGCCGTACTCCGCCAGCGCCCGGTGATATCCGGCCAGCCGCGCGGTGATGGAGTACGCCGTCGACGGCCCGGTGATGATGGCCGGTGGCGGGTCGCGGTGCCCCAGGTCGAGCAGGTGGGTGGTGGCCAGGTAGCCGCCACGATGGTCGTCGGCGCGTACGCAGTCCACCGGCAGGTCCTCGACCAGATGGTCGATCAGCACGCAGGGTGTCCCGGTCTCCAGCAACCTCGCGACGTAGCGGTGTTCGTGGTAACCCGCCAGCAGCAGCCCCTGCGCCTGCCGGCGGCGCAGCACCAGCGGAAGCCCGCGGCCGTCGAGGTCGCCGTCGTGCAGGGTTTCCATCACCAACGACACCCCGAGCGCCGCGATCGCCGACTGGGCGCCGTAGAGAACCGGGCCGTAGAAGGGGTTTGCCGGCCCGACGTAGTGCTCACCACGGGCCAGCAGGCCGAACGCCGAAACGCCCGCGGCGAGAGTGTCCGCCGGCCGCCGGCGCGGTTGGTAGCCGATTTCCTCCGCGGCCGCCAGCACCGCTGTGCGGGCCTGTTCGGAAACGGACGCATTGCTGGTGAAGACACCCGAGGCAGTGCCGATCGAAACACCGGCACGCGCAGCGACCTCGCGCAGTGTCGACCGCCGCCGTGCCCCCATCCGCACTCCTCGCGTTTCACTGAACATTCGGCAGATCCCTGTCTGCGTGGACGTTACGTGCACATGTCCGTAGCGGGGAACGCCCCTGTCCTGTCGTGGACAGGAGTCGGGCAAGCACTTTCGCACTCATTTCGACAAGTGAAGAGAACACTGAAAGTTCAGCCGTATTCGGCCGTCTGGAAACCGGCAACGCGCTTTCCGGAAAGCGTTCCGCGCGGTCGAATATGGCCATGCCGAAATGCGTTCGCCATTCGACGACGCGGCCGCGATGAGCCCCTACACCGGTCCCGTCGTCGACGCGCACCACCACGTGTGGGACCTCGGCCTGGGCGGGCAGCCGTGGCTGGTCGAGGAACCGATGATCGCGTTCCGGTACGGCGACTACGGGCGCATCCGGCGCGATTACCTGCCGGCCGACTTCCGCGCCGACGTCGCCACCGTCGCCGGCCGCGGGCTCGACGTGGTGGGCAGCGTCTTCGTGGAGACGGAGTGGCGGGTCGACGACACGCTGTCGGAGATCGCCTGGGTGAGCGGGCTGGCGGAGAAGACGGGCGTGCCCAGCGTGGTCGTCGGGCACGCGGTGCTGGACGCACCCGACGTCGCCGAACACCTGGCGGCGGTCGCCGCCGCGCCGCTGACCCGCGGGATCCGGCACAAGCCCGGCGGCGCGCCCACCCCGGACCGGGCGCGGTCCGAACCCACGTCGATGACCGACCCGCGCTGGCGGGAAGGGTTCGCGAGGTTGGCGCCGCTCGGCCTGCACTACGAACTGCAGGTCCCGTGGTGGCACCTGCACGAGGCGGCCGACCTCGCGGCGGAGTTCGACCGCACCCGGATCGTCCTCAACCACACCGGGTTGCCGGCCGACCGGTCACTACCCGGACTGGCCGGTTGGCGGAACGCGATGCGACTGGTGGCGCGAAACCCCAACGTGTACTGCAAGATCTCCGGGTTGGGGGTTCCACACACCACCTGGACACCGGACCTGCAGCGGGAGGTGGTGCTCACCACCCTCGAGCTGTTCGGCCCGCAGCGGTGCATGTTCGCGAGCAACTTCCCGGTGGACGCACTGTGGGCGACGTACGCGCAGATCTTCGGCGGCTTCCAGGACCTCACCGCCGACCTGTCGGCGAGCGAACAACGCGCGGTGTTCTTCGGCACCGCGTGCGACTTCTACCGAATCGGCCCGGACCGGCTGTGGGCGGCGCCGACCGCCGGCTGACGCGCCGGTCCCGCTCCTGGTGCTTCGCAGGACACCCGGACCCGGGGTTCCCGGTCGCCACCCGCGTCAGTCGCCGTCCTCTTCGGGGACACCGGCGATGAGTGCCTCCAGGCCCTCGGCGTCGAGCAGGTCGACGGGCCGGACGGTCCGGTTGTGGCGTACGTAGTGGAACGCGGCCCGCACCTGCTCCAGCGGCAACCCGGTCAGCCGGGCCCACGCCAGCCGGTACGCGGCCAACTGCACCGTGCGGGCGGCCTCGTCCTCTGCGTCTCGTGGCGGTCGCCCGGTCTTCCAGTCGACCACCTCGATCGCGGTGACCGACCGGCCGCCGACGACCGCGGTCACCGACCCGGGTGAGCCGCCGCCTCTGACCGGGAACACGGCGTCGGCGCGACCGCGAACGACCACGCCGCCGACCAGAAGCTCGAACGGCACCTCGACCTCGAGCGGCTCACGGTCGGCCCACTCCGAGGCGAGGAACGCCTCCTGCAACGCGATGAGGTCGTCGTCGGGTTCGGCCTCCGCGTCGGCCGAACCGGGCAGCTCGTCGATGTCGAGCAACTGCTGCAGGCCGTACCGCGACTCCAGCCAGGCGTGGAACGCGGTGCCCCGCCGGGCCAGCGGATTGGGCGCGTGCGGGACCGGCCGGCGGATCGACCGCGCCAGCGCCTCCGGCTCGCGCTTCAACTGCACCAACTGGCTCACCGACATCCGGTCGGGCAGGGTGACGACGATCTCGTCGCGGTTCACCCGGCGGGCTCGTTCGGTGAGCAGCAGGTCGACGTCCCGCTGCCATTCCAGGGCCGCCTGCGCCACCTCCGTGGGAAGCTCACGCTCGGCCTCGAGCTCGGCCTTGGACCGGCGGACGAGCTCGGCTCCCACCTCCAGCTCGGTGCGGCGCCGCGAGGTGAGCGGGTCGTAGGGCCACGCGTGCCGGCGTGGCTGTGCGGTCAGCGGGTTCCCCGCCTCCAGGTCGACCTCACCGTGCCAGATGCCGACCTTGCCGGCACCGGCGCGGCAGGCGTCGGCGATCTCCAGGAGGTACTCCCCCGGCTCCCGCGGCCGTTGGGTCTCGTCCCAGCGGTAGCCGGAGCAGACCAGGAACTGCCGCGCGCGGGTGACCGCGACGTAGGCGAGCCGGCGTTCCTCGATCCGGGCACGCTCGCCACAGTCCTCGACGAACTGGTCGAACGCCTCCTTGACCTCCTTCTGGTCCAGCGTGTGCTCGACGTCGAGCACCGGGAGTGCGTCCCGGTCTCCGCGGAGCGGGAACGGCAGCGCGCCCAGGTCGGTCAGCCAGGCCTTGTCCTTCGCGCCGGCGGTCGGGAAGACGCCCTCCACCAGGCCGGGTACGAACACGACGTCCCACTCCAGACCCTTCGCACCGTGCACGGTGAGTACCTGGACGCGTTCCTCGGCGACCTCCACCTGCCCGGGCTCCAGGCCGCGTTCCTCGGTGTCGGCCGCGTCGAGGTAGGCGAGGAACGCCGCCACCGAGACGCCCTCGCCGCTCTCGGCGAACCCGACGGCGACGTCGAGGAAGGCGTCCAGGTCCGCCCGGCTCACCGCCACGTCGCCGGTACGGGCGGCGATCTCCACGTCCAGTCCGAGAGTGCGTACGACGTCGGCCACCAGGTCGACCAGCGGCTGTGCGGCCCGCCGGCGCAGCGATCGCAGCTCGTGGGCGAACAGCGTGAGCCGCCGGCGCCCCTCCGGTGAGAACCAGCCGTCTGCGGGTGCGGTGTCCACCGCGTCCAGGGCGTCGATGATGCTGGCGTTGTCCACGTCGTCGGGCTCGGCCTGCTCGTCCGACCCGGCCGACCCCGTTGACCCTGCCGACCCCATTGACTCTGCCGACCCTGCTGACGCTGCCGACCCTGCTGACGCTGTTGGCTCGGCCGATCCGGCTCCGTCCGTTCCACCCGTTCCTTCCGAGCCCTCCGATCCACTCGATCCGGCGCCGGACAGCCCGGGGGCGGCGGCCAGCCGGCGAGCCCACCGGCCGAGGGCGTCCAGGTCACGTGGGCCGATCCGCCACCTGGCCCCGGTGAGCAGCCGCATCAGCGCGTCGCCGCGGCCCGGGTCGGCGAGCACCCGCAGGGTCGCCACCACGTCGGTGACCGCGGGCGCCGACAGCAGGCCGCCGACGCCGACCACCTCCACCGGCAACCCGGCATCGCGCAACGCGTGGGCCAGCCGGTCGATCTGGCTGCGGCGCCGGACCAGCACCGCGACCGTACGTCCCGGCTTCCCCTTGGCGCGGTTGTCCGCGTCGGCGTCCCACACCGTCCGCGCGCGGACCGCGACGTCGGCCGCCTCGTCCTCCACGGTGTGGTGCAGCGACACCACGACCCGGCCCTTCGGGTTGGCCGGATGCGCGGCCAACTCTCGTACGTCGAGGCCGCCCTGACGCAGCGGCGTGGCCAGGACGTTGGCCACCGCGAGGACCGAGGAGCCGTTGCGGAAGCTGGTGGTGAGCGAGCGGGTCGGCGCGGACGCACCGCCGGAGGTGCGGAAGTGGCTGCCGAACGACGCCAGCGTCGCGGCGCTGGCGCCCCGCCAGCCGTAGATGGACTGGCACGGGTCGCCGACGGCGGTGACCGGGTGGCCGGTGCCGTCACCGAAGAGCCCGCGCAGCATCGCCAGCTGGGCATGGCTGGTGTCCTGGTACTCGTCCAGCAACACGATCGGGTAGCGCTCGCGTTCCCGCTCACCGACCTCCTCGAAACCCTCGGCCAGCTGGGCGGCCAGCGCGGCCTGGTCGGCGAAGTCCACCGCTTCCCGCTTGCGTTTCTCCGCCTCGAACGCCTGCACCAGCGGCAGCAGGGCGACCCGTGCCTGCTGGCGGGCGAGTGCCTCCGCGACGTTGCTGTACAGCGCCTTGCGGGTGCGCGCGACCGCGGGCTTGCTGGTCACGGTGGCCACCAGGTCGGCGGTGAAGTCGGCGATCTGCCTGGCCGTCACCAGGTGGCCGCTCATCTCGCCGTGCAGGGCGAGGACAGCGTCGACCACGGTGGAGAACGCCGCCTCCACCGCGTCCATCGGCCCGTCGTAGGTCTCCACCACCCGGGTGGCGTACTGCCAGGCGGTGGCCGGGGTGACCAGCCGTGAGGCCGGCTCGCGCCCGAGCCGCAACGCGTGTTCGGACACGATGCGCTGGGCGTAGGCGTCGTAGGTGGCGACGTTGACCTCGCCGGGCGGTGCGTCCCCGTCGGCTTCCACGCTGACGTGACCGCGGGCCCTCAGCTGGCCGAGCCGATGCCGGATGCGGGCCGACAACTCCCGTGCCGCCTTGCGGGTGAACGTGAGGCCGAGCACCTGCTCGGGCAGCACCAGCCCGTTGGCGACCAGCCACACGACCCGGGCGGCCATCGTCTCGGTCTTGCCCGAACCGGCGCCGGCGACGATCACGCCCGGCTCCAGCGGCGCCTGGATCACCGCGGCCTGTTCGGCGGTCGGCGGGTGCTGCCGCAACAGCCGGGCCAGGTCGACGGCGGTGTAGCGGACACCGTCGGCGCGGACCAGCGGCAGCGCGAGCTGGGTGGCGGACAGTCGGTCGGTCACGGGGTCACCTGGCCACCCTCGACGTGCAACGGGCAGGACCTCCGGGACGGGCACACCCCGCACCAGCGGTTCTCGGTGGCGTCGAAGTCGGCCGCGGCCATGCCCTCGGCCGTCTCCTCGACCAGCCGCTGCGCCCACTTCGGGTCCTCGGCGCCGGACAGCGGCGGCTGCGACTGCTCGGTGACCTTCGACCCGCTGCCGAGCTGGACCAGAACCGCGCCACCCGACCGCGGGCCGCCCTCCGCGCCGTCCTCTGGGCTGCTCTTGGAACCATCCCCGGGGCCGTCCGCCGTACCCTCCTCGGGGCCGCGCTCGAACCCGCCCTGCTCGACCGCGAGCTGGTAGGCGCCGAGTTGCGGGTGCATGGGCAGGTCGGCGGCCACCGGCTTGCTCTTGCCGGTCTTCAGGTCGACCACCACCAGCCGCCCCTCGGCGTCGCGTTCGAGCCGGTCGACCCGGCCGGACAGCACGGCCCGGCCGACCTCGACGGCGAACGTCTCCTCGGCCGCGGCCAGCTCCCGCGGGTTGCTCCGCAGCCAGCCGGAGAGCCGCTCGACCAGGGTGCGGGCGTGTTCGTGCTGGCGGCGGGAGTGCCAGCCGGTGCCGCTGTCCAGCCGCGCCCAGCGGGTCTCGAACGCCGACATGATCTCGTCGGGCACGACCGCGCCGATCGCCACGTCGTACGCCAGGTCGTGTACGAGGGTGCCGACACCCTGGCTGAGCAGATCCCCGGCGTTGCCGCCGCAGCTTTCCAGCAGCCAGCGCAGCGCGCAGCGGGCGAACGCCTCCACCTTGCTGGGCGAGACCCGGACCTGCTCCTCCGGTCCGCGCAGCGGCGCGTCGTCGGTGAGCGGCGCCACGGCGTACCACTCGGCCGGATCGGCGCCGCGGATGCCGGCGGCGGCCAGCCGGGCGAGCTGGTGCGCGGCGGCCAGCCGGCGCGGGTCGTCGGGTTCGTCCGAGCCGGTGCCGGCGCCGGTCCCGTTGCCGGGGGCGCACACCACCGACCGCAGTTCGGCCACCACCGCCGCCAGCTCCAGACCGCGGGGCACCCGGGTGAGCGGACGCTCCTCGCCCGGGCCGCTCCAGGGCACCAGCTCGTCGACGAACCGGGACGGGTGCGTCTCCTCGCTGGACACGGCGGTGACGATCAGCCGCCGCCGCGCGCGGGTGACGGCGACGTAGAACAGCCGGCGCTCCTCGGCGAGCAGATGGCTCACCGTGACCACCGGCGACGGGTCACGCCCGGCGACCAGGTCGACCAGCGACTCCGAACCCAGCAGGGAGCCGCGCAGCCGCAGGTCGGGCCACACCCCCTCCTGTACGCCGACCACCGCCACGACGTCCCACTCGAGCCCCTTCGAGGCGTGTGCCGTGAGCACCGTGACCGTGTCGCCCTCCGGTGCCCGGGGCGCGAGCGTGTCGGCGGGAATCTCCTGGCCGAGCAGGTGGTCCAGGAACACCGCCGGACCTGCCGCCGGCATCCGGTCCACGAACCGCGCGACCATGTCGAACAGCGCGGTCACCGCGTCCAGGTCACGGTCGGCCGCGGACGCGCCCGGTCCACCGGACGCGGCGCGGCGTGCCCAGCGGTCGGACACCCGGCCGGCCGACCACACCGCCCACAGCACGGTCTCGGCGGTGGCGTTCGGCGCCTCCACGGCCTCGACGGCGGCGGTGAGCAGGTGCCCGATCCGGCGCGCCGGTGCGGTGGCGGCGGGATCGAGCGGGATCAGCACCCGCGGGTCGGCCAGTGCCTCGACCAGCAGGACAGTGGAGGACCGCTTGCCCCCGGCGGCCAGCTCGCTGCGGCGCAGCTCCTGCCGCAGCCGGCGCAGGGCGAGCGCGTCGGCGCCGCCGTACGGGCTGACCAACAGGTCGAGGGTTTCCTCCGAAGTGAGCTCGGTGCGTTCCGTCGCGATCGAGAGGACGGTCAGCAGCGGGCGTACGGCCGGCTGGTCGACCAGCGGCGTCTCCTCCAGCCGGACGGTCGCGGGCACGCCGGCGGCGGCGAGGCTGCGGCGCAGCAGCGGGATGTACGACGCGGCGCGGACCAGCACGGCCATCCGCGACCACTCCACGCCGTCGACGAGGTGCGCCTCCCGCAGCCGCTGCGCGACGAACGACGCCTCCTGGTTACGGGTGTGCAGCAGATGCGCCTGCACCTCTCCCGGCGACGAGCCGGGCTCGGCGACCAGGCGGCGGTGCGCCGGCGGCCCACCCAGCCGGTCGGTGATCCGACGGGACGCCTTCAGCAGCGTGGCCCCGGCCCGGCGGCTGCGGGTCAGCGCCACCGTGGGCGCGTCGGTCCCGCCGACGGTGGGAAAGCGTTCGGTGAACCGGCGGATCGCCTCGCTGTCCGCACCACGGAAGGCGTAGATGGACTGATCGGGGTCGCCGACCACCACCAGCTCACGGCCGCCGCCGGCGAGCAGCCGCAGCAGCTCCTCCTGGGCGGGGTCGGTGTCCTGGTACTCGTCCACGAACACCACGGCCCGGTTGGCCCGCTCCCGGGCGAGCAGCTCGGGGTCGGCGCGCAGCAGGTCGACCGCGGCCCGGACCAGCTCGGCCGGGTCGTAGGCGGGAGTCTCCGGGCGCAGCGCGGTGATCGCGGCGTACTGCCGGGCGAACCTCGCCGCCGCCCGCCAGTCGTCGCGGCGCTGCTGCCGGCCGAGGGCACCCAGGCCCGGCGGCTCGATCCCCCGCTCGGCCGCCCGCAGCAACAGGTCGCGCAGCTCCTGGGCGAACCCGCGGGTGCCGAGCGCCGGCCGCAGCCGGGTCGGCCAGTCCTTCGCCCCGAACTCCTCGACGTCGCCGCGCAGCAGGTCGCGGATCATCAGGTCCTGCTCCGGGCCGGCCAGCAACCTCGGCACCGGCAGGTCGTTCAGCACCGCGTCGTTGCGCAGCAGACCGAAGGCGTAGGAGTGGAAGGTGCGGGCGAGCGGCTCGCGGATGGTGCGGTCGAGCCGGGCGGCGATCCGGTCGCGCAACTCGGCGGCGGCCCGCCGTCCGAACGTCAGCAGCAGCACGTGCTCGGGCTCGATGCCGTCCCGCTCGATCCGGTCGACCGCGGCCTCCACCAGCGTGGTCGTCTTTCCGGTGCCCGGCCCGGCGAGCACCAGCAGCGGACCCCCGCGATGCTCCACGACCCGCCGCTGGGACTCGTCGAGCTCGGGGCCGGTCAGCCGTGCCGGGTCGCTGGACCGGGGGCGCCGGACGAGGCGGTAGGCCGGCGCGCCCGAACCGCCGGGCGAGGCCGGGGAACCGGGCGAACCGGAGGAACCGGAAGAGACGGAAGAGACGGAAACGACCGACACGCCCCGCATTCCATCAGACCGCGCCGACAGCTCCTTCGGACAGCCCCGGGGGACAGCCCCCTTGGACAAGCCGGTCGGCAGCCGCCCGCGTCGTCCGCGAACGGCTGCCGACCGAGCGTGCCGCCGGGCCAGCCTCAGCCGACCGGCACGTCCCGTCGCCGTACGCCGGCCAGCCCGGCGACCACGAGCACCGCGGCGACCAACGTCAGCCACAGCAACGGCGTGGCGGACGCGTGCCCGCCCGGCAGCCGCGGGATGTGGGTGAAGGGCGAGAGGTCGAGCACCTTCTGGCTCAGGCCGAGCAGCACGCCCACCTGACCCACCAGCAGGAACGCCGCGAACACCGCCCAGGCGACCCCGGCCAGCCGCGGCGCCAGCCCGACCAGCGCCATCGCGACGCCGGCGAGCACCCACACCGCGGGCAACTGCACCATCGCACCGGCGAGGACGCGGGGCAGCTGACCCGCCACGTCGCCGGTGTTGGCGCCGTGCGCGAGTCCGGCGGTGATCCCGGCGGCGGCCAGCGCCACCGTCGGGCCGAGCAGCGCGAACCCGAGGTGGCTCGCCACCCAGGTCACCCGGCCGACGGCGGTGGCCAGGACGGGTTCGGCCCGGCCGCCGGTCTCCTCCGCGCGCATCCGCAGTGCCGCCTGCACGGCGTACGCCGACGCGATCAGGCCGAGCGTGCCGAGCATGGCCGCGAGGGTGGCGTCGACGATGGCGGACTGGCCGCCCATGCGCTGGAACATCTCCGTCAGCTGCGGGCTGCCGTTCATCATGTCGCGTACGCCGTCGGCCACCCCGCCGTACACCACGCCGAGCAGCGCCAGCGTGATGGTCCAGCCGAGCAGCAACCCGCGGTGCAGCCGCCAGGCCAGGCCGAACGCACCGGACAGTCCCGGCGAGGCCTGCGCCGGGCCCAGCCGCGCCGGCAGGATCCCCGCCCCGAGGTCGCGCCGCGCCGACAGGGCGGCGGCCACCACGGCGAGGAGTACGGTCACCGCGGCACCGAGGCCGAACACCCACCAGCGCTCGTCACCGTACGCCCGGACCGCGTGCGACCAGCCGATCGGCGAGAGCCAGGACAGCCAGGCCGCACCCGAGTCCGGACCGCCGATGTCGCCGGCGACCCGCACCACGAACGCCGCCCCGAGCACACCGAGCGCGATCGCGCGGGCCGCACCCGCCCCCTCGGTGAGCTGGGCGGCCAGGCCGGCCAGCGCGGTGAACACGCAGCCGCCCAGCGCGCACGCGAAGCCCAGCGCGTACGAGCCGGTGGCCGGCAGGCCCGCACTAACCAGGCCGGCCGCCATCAGCAGCCCGAAGGCGAGGTTCGCGCAGACCGTGACGAGCAGCGCGGCGGCCAACCCGGCCTGCCGGCCGAGGACGGTGGCGCCGAGCAGTTCGCGCCGACCGGCGTCCTCCTCGGTCCGGGTGTGCCGGACGACGGCGAGGATGCTGATCACCGCGACCACCACCGGGAAGAAGCCGACCCGCTGGGCGACCAGGCCGCCGAGCCCGCTGGCGTGCAGTGGGCCGTACAACGCCAGGAAGGTGGGGTTGGTCCCGGCCGTCTGGGCGTACTGCTCCTGTTGGGCCAGGGTGGGATACAGGTCGCGGGTCCCGGTCGCGAGGCTGGCCGGGAGCAGGCCGAGCAACACGATCCACAACGGCAGGACGAATCGGTCGCGGCGCAGGATCAGCCGCACCATCCGGCGGGTGCCGACGAGGGCGCTCATCGGGCCACCTCCGCCGGCTCGGCCCCGGACACGTCGTCCTGGTAGTGCCGCAGGAACAGCTCCTCCAGGGTGGGCGGCTGGCTGGTCAGCCCGCGCAGGCCGGAGCGGGTGAGCTCGGCCATCAGTCCGTCGAGTTGGCTGGTGTCCACCTCGCACCGCACCCGCGTGCCGTCGATCCGCAGATCGTGTACACCCGGCAGCGACGCCAGACCGTTCGGCGGGCTGGCCAGGTCGGCCTGGATGGACGTACGCGTGAGGTGGCGGAGCTCGGCCAGCGTGCCCGACTCGACCGTGCGCCCCCGCCGGATGATGCTCACCCGGTCGCACAGCGCCTCCACCTCGGCGAGGATGTGACTGGACAGCAGGACCGTCCGGCCACGCTGGCGTTCCTCGTGGATGCACTGCTGGAACACCTCCTCCATCAGGGGGTCCAGGCCCGACGTGGGCTCGTCCAGCAGCAGCAGCTCGACGTCGGAGGCGAGCGCGGCGATCAGCCCCACCTTCTGCTTGTTGCCCTTGGAGTACGCCCGGCCCTTCTTGCGCGGGTCGAGCTCGAACCGCTCCAGCAGGTCGGCCCGGCGGTGCGGGTCGAGCCCGCCCCGCAGCCGGCCGAGCAGGTCGATCACCTCACCGCCGGACAGGCTGGGCCACAGCGTCACGTCGCCGGGGACGTACGCCAACCGCCGGTGCAGGGAGGTGGCGTCCTTCCACGGGTCGCCACCGAGCAGGTTCACCTGGCCCGCGTCGGCGCGCAGCAGGCCGAGCAGGACGCGGATGGTGGTGGACTTCCCGGCGCCGTTGGGGCCGAGGAAGCCGTGTACTTCACCGGCGCGGACGCTCAGGTCGAGGTCGTCCAGGGCGACGGTGCGGCCGAAGCTCTTGCGGAGCCCGGACACGGAGATTGCGAGGTCGGTCATCGAAGTGTGTCCTTCGTCGTACGTGGAAGTCGTGGAGTCGGGGAGATGCGCTGCTACCGCTCGCGGGTGCCGGACCGGACCGGACCGTCCGGAGGTCCGTACGGATTCATTACGTCCGTCCGGATTCGTTCGGCTTGGCCGGCCCTGGCGTGGCCTAAGCGGCGGGGTCAGCGCGGCGGGTCGGAGTCGGCCTTGCGGGCGGCCGCGGTCAGCGCCCTGGAGGGGGCGACCAGGCGGCCGGTCGGCCGTACGGATGGGTGAGCGTTTGTCCGCCACGGCGCCGGAGCGCCCTGCAGCGAGCTCATCGCGGTTCTCCTCTGCCCCGGCGCAGTCGACGGATCGCGGCTGGCAACCTCCGAGGCGTACGATTCGCACGCTACATGAGATTCACACACTCGTGAAGTTTGTTTACAGCGTTATGCTGAGGAAGTTCGTGACCGGCTGCTGAAGGGTGAGGCGAGCATGACCACCGAGACCACGAGGGACGCCGGCCCGGCCGCGGAGCGCGACGAGGAGAAGGTACGCCGGTTCGTCGAACACATGGCGATGGTCTTCGAGGACTGGGGTTTCCCCAGGATGGCGGCCCGGGTGCTGCTGACGATGATGGCCGCCGACGAGGAGACGCTGACCGCCGGTGAGCTCGCCGAGCGGCTCGAGGTCAGCGCGGCCGCGATCTCCGGCGCGGTGCGCTACCTGCAGCACCTGGGGATGCTGAGCCGGGAGCCGGTGCCCGGCTCCCGCACGCATCGCTACCGGCTGCCCGACGACGTGTGGTACGAGACCTCGATCAACAAGCGCGGAGCTCTGGCGAACGTCGCCGCGCTCGCCGACGAGGGCGCTCGTTCACTCGGCGGCTCGGACACCCCGTCCGGACGGCGGATGGAACAGATGCGCGACTTCTACACCTTCATCGACGGCGCCCTGGTCGACCTGATGGCGAAATGGGAGGCGGAGCGCACCACGAAGGCGGAGCACAGGGCCAAGGCGAGGCGGAGCTAGGTCGGGCCCTCCTCGACCATGGGACCGTCCGCGGCCGCGCCGTCCCAGCGGGCCGCGGCCATGTCCACCCGGCCGGAGGTTTCCCGGAACGGCGCGCCTTCCGCGCGCAGCCGGCGCACCGCCTCGCCGGCGTGGCAGTCGGCGGGCCGCCCGTCCGCACGGACGACCCGCCACCAGGGAACGCTTCCGCCGTAGTGCGACATCACCCAGCCGACCTGCCGGGGACCGCCGTCCCCGAGATACTCCGCGACGTCGCCGTAGGCGAGCACGGCGCCGGGCGGGATGCGCTCCACGACGGAGAGCACCCGCTCGACGTACTCCTCGGACGGCATCGGCTCGGTGGTCCTGCGGGTTCAGCCGCGGAAGCGGATCAGGCGGATCAGTAGGACGGCTTCTCGGGCTCGATCTGGCTGACCCAGGCTGAGATGCCGCCCGCGACGTGCACGGCGTCGGCGAAGCCCGCGCCCTTGGCCGCGGCCAGTGCCTCCGCGGAGCGGCCGCCGACCTTGCAGTGCAGCACGACCTGCTTGTCCTTCGGCAGCTTCTCGAACGCCTGGCCGTTGAGGAACTCGCCCTTCGGGATCAGCACGGCGCCGTCGATGTTGACGATGTCGTACTCGTTGGGCTCTCGCACGTCGACCAGGAAGAAGTCGCGCTCGCCCCGCTCCCGGGCGTCCAGCCACTGCTTCAGGGTGCGGACGTCGATGGTGGAGTCGACCACCGCCTCGGCCGCCTCGTCGGAGATCACGCCGCAGAACGCCTCGTAGTCGATGAGCTCCTTGACCGGCGCGGTCTCGGGGTCGCGGTTGACCTTGAGCTCGCGCCAGCTCATCTCCAGCGCGTCGAAGATCAGCAGCCGGCCGATCAGCGGATCGCCGATGCCGGTGATCAGCTTGATCGCCTCGTTGACCATCACCGAGCCGATGGAGGCGCACAGCACGCCGAGCACGCCGCCCTCGGCGCAGGAGGGAACCATGCCGGGCGGCGGGGGCTCGGGGTAGAGGTCGCGGTAGTGCGGGCCGTGCTCGGCCCAGAACACGCTGACCTGGCCCTCGAACCGGAAGATCGAACCCCAGACGTAGGGCTTGCCGAGGATGACCGCCGCGTCGTTGACGAGGTAGCGGGTGGCGAAGTTGTCCGTGCCGTCCAGGATCAGGTCGTAGTCGGCGAAGATCTCCAGGGCGTTGTCGGAGTCGAGCCGCTCCTCGTGCAGGTTGACCTTGACGTACGGGTTGATCTCGGCGATCGACTCCTTGGCGGACACCGCCTTGGGCTTGCCGACGTCGCTCTGCCCGTGGATCACCTGGCGCTGGAGGTTGGACTCGTCCACCACGTCGAAGTCGACGATGCCGAGCGTGCCCACCCCGGCCGCGGCGAGGTAGAGAAGGGCGGGACTGCCGAGCCCACCGGCCCCGATGACGAGGACCTTGGCGTTCTTCAGGCGCTTCTGCCCGTCCATGCCGACCTCGGGGATGATGATGTGCCGGGAGTATCGGCGTACTTCGTCCACACTGAGGTCGGGGGCTGGCTCGACGAGCGGCGGCACGGACACGTCTGACTCCTCAGATTGTCGGGTGTTCCTCTTCGGGGGCAACCACCGGTTTGCCTCCCATGTTCCCGCGCCCCACCGACAGGCCCCGGACGGGGTGGTCGGCACCGGTCCCGAGCGGGACGCATCGTCGTGGCGTCGCCGGGCGGTGACGCCACGCAACCAGGTCGGACGGATCGAGGCGGCGCCGGACGCGCGGACCTCAGCGTCCGGGCGGCGGCACCAGCTGGTCGATCTCGGCGAGCTCCGCCTCGGTCGGCTCCCACTCGGCCGCGGCGGCGTTGGCCCGCACCTGCTCCGCGGAGGTGGCGCCGGCGATGACCGACCCGCAGACCGGGCGCCCCGCCAGCCCGCCGACGGCGACCTCCAGCAAGGACCGGTCGTGCTCCTTCGCCCAGGCGGCCAGCGCCTCCACCCGGTCGAGCTTCTCCTCGGTGACGTAGCCTTCCCGGCCGGCCAGCCGGGAGTTTTCCGGAATCGCGCCTCCGCGCCGGACCTTGCCGGTGAGCAGGCCGTTGGCCAGCGGGAAGTAGGGCAGCACGCCCACGCCGTAGTGCGCGGCAGCGGGCACGAGGTCGGTCTCGGCCGCCCGCTCGAGCAGGGACCAGTGGTTCTGGGCGGAGACGAACGCGGTCGTGCCGAGCTCGCGGGCGACGTGATGGGCCTCGGCGAGCTGCCAGCCGGAGAAGTTGGAGTGGCCGAGGTAGCGGACCTTGCCCTCCTTGACCAGCTCGTCCAGCGCGGCCAGGGTCTCCTCGATCGGGGTGTCCGGATCCGGACGGTGGATCTGGTAGAGGTCGATGTGGTCGGTGCGCAGCCGCCGCAGTGACGCCTCGACCGCGCGACGGATGTAGGCACGCCCTCCCGGCGCACCCGCGACCGGGCCGTACCCCATGTCCCCGGCGAACTTCGTGGCCAGCACCACCTCGTCGCGGTGGCCGGCGAGCGCCTGGCCGAGCAGCTCCTCCGAGCCGCCGCGGCCGCCGTAGACGTCGGCGGTGTCGAACAACGTGACGCCTGCGTCGAGGGCGGCGTCGACGACCGCACGGGTGGCGGCGAGGTCGAGCCGGCCGCCGAAGTTGTTGCAGCCGAGGCCGACGACCGAGACCAGCAGACCGGAACGTCCAAGAGATCGATAGCGCATGCGGCGACCTTACGACCTCGCGCCGACAGACGTTCGCTCACGAAAGTCTTCTGCGAACGACCGGACAGATGTGGCCATCTTGTGCCAGTTTGTGGATCGTTGTGGATCATCGTCGGTGAAGTTGCCGATCATCGACCATCGACAGCGACCGTTTCCAGCACGCCCGTGACCGGCGAACCCGGAGCCGGGCGTTCCGAAGGAGTCCAGTGAGAGTTCGCAGAGCCACCGCCGCCGTGGCCTCGGTGGTGACCGTCGCCGCCCTCGCCGCCGCCGCGGCCGGGATGCCGGCGTCCGCGTCACCGCCCGCAAAGCCAGGGCCCGCGCGCACCCACGCGCCCGACGACATGCCCAACCCTCTCGGCGACAAGATGCGGGCAACCCGCAAGGTCGCCCTGGAGAAGGTCCTGCGCGGCGAGGCCAAGGTGCAGCGCCGGGGCAAGTCCGACGTCGTGCAGTTGGGCAAGAACAAGTTCGCCCAGCTCAGCATGGAGAAGACCGACAAGATCTTCACCATTCTGGTCGACTTCGGGGACAAGACCGACCCCCGCACCGGCGGCTCCGCCGGTCCGGTGCACAACCAGATCCCGGAGCCCGACCGCAGCCGTGACAACACGACGTACTGGACGCCCGACTTCAGCCGCGCGCACTACCTCGACATGTTCTTCGGCCAAACCGGCGAGTCGATGTCGACGTTCTACCGCGCGCAGTCGCAGGGCCAGTACACCGTCGCCGGTGACGTGAGCGACTGGGTGCGCCTGCCCTACAACGAGGCGCGCTACGGCAGCAACGAGATCCCCTCCTCCGACGGCTACTGGAACCTCGTCAAGGACTCCGCCACCGCGTGGTACAACGCGCAGCGCGCCGCGGGCAGGACGCCCGCGCAGATCCGCGACTACCTCGCGCAGTTCGACAACTGGGACCGCTACGACTTCGACGGCGACGGAAACTTCGACGAGCCGGACGGCTACGTCGACCACTTCCAGGTCGTGCACGCCGGCGAGGGTGAGGAGGCCGGCGGCGGCGCTCAGGGAGCGGACGCGGTCTGGTCCCACCGGTGGTACGCCTTCCCCGACGGGCAGAGCGGGCCCGAGCTCAACCAGCGCGGCGGCGTGCAGTTCGGCGACTCCGGCATCTGGGCCGGTGACTACACCACCGAGCCGGAGAACGGCGGCCTCGGCGTCTTCAGCCACGAGTTCGGCCACGACCTCGGGCTGCCCGACCTCTACGACACCGCGGGCGGGGACAACGGCACCGGGTTCTGGACCCTGATGTCGTCTGGTTCGTGGCTCAACCACGGCAAGGACAGCATCGGCACCACACCCGGCTACATGGGCGCGTGGGAGAAGCTGCAGCTCGGCTGGGTCGACTACGACGTCGCCTCCCCCGACGCCACCTCCACCAACGTGCTCGGCCCGGCGGAGCTGGAGACCGGCAACCCGCAGGCCCTGGTCGTCCCTCTGCCCAAGGACGAGGTCGTCGACCACTACAACGACCCCTACTCCGGGTCGTACGAGTGGTGGGGAGGAGCCGACGACAACCTGAACAACGTGCTGCGCCGGCCGATCGACCTGCGCGGCAAGTCCGGCCCGGTGACGCTGACCACCAAGGCGTGGTACGACATCGAGAAGGGCTACGACTTCCTGCACGCGGAGGTCTCCGCCGACGGCGGCACCCACTGGAGCCGGGTCGCCGCACCTGTCACCGGCAAGTCCGACGGCTGGACCACGCTGACGTACGACCTGTCGCAGTACGCCGGCAAGTCGATCGTCTTCCGGTTCCGCTACGCCACCGACGGCGGCCTGCACTACGCCGGCCCGATGCTCGACGACATCGCGGTCACCGCGGCCGGTGCGACCGTCTTCTCCGACAACGTGGAAGGCGGCACCAACGGCTGGACCACCAACGGCTGGAAGCGCATCAACGGCACGGTGACGACGTACAAGGGCAGCTACTACATCGCCGAGAACCGCCAGTACATCGGCTACGACGACACTCTGCGGACGGGCCCGTACAACTTCAACCGGGGCATCACCCGGCCGGACTGGGTGGAGCACTACCCCTACCAGAACGGCCTGCTGGTGACCTACTGGAACGAACGCCAGGAGGACAACAACACCAGCGAGCACCCGGGCGAGGGCCTGATCCTGCCGGTCGACGCGCGCCCGAAGCCGATCCGCTGGGACAACGGCTCGACCCTCAACCTGCGTGCGCAGACCTTCGACGCGACGTTCGGGCCGGAGTCCACCGACCCGCTGTCGCTGAGCCGTGAGGTGCGCAACGGCCGCCGGGTGCAGATCCTCTCGGCGTACGTGCCGAAGCAGGCGCCGGTCACGGTGTTCGACGACTCCAAGCCGAACAACTACTGGGACGCGTCGCTGCCCAACAACAGCGTGAAGGTCGCGGGGTACGGCGTCCGGATGAACATCACCGGGCAGTCGGCGGACAAGCAGCAGATGACCGTCGTCGTCGCGCCGGTCACGAAGAAGCAGCTGACCAAGAAGACCCAGACGACCAGGTGACCCAGGTGACCCAGGTGACCAGGTAGTCGGGTAACCAGCAGACGGGTGAGCCGGTCGGCCGGGCATCGACCGACCGGATCATCCGCGGTGACCACCGGGCCCCGCCACGCGAGACGTCGTGGCGGGGCCCTCCGCATGTTCACGGCGCGTCGCGGGCGGCTCGCCTGGCCGAACCTGCCGCGACCGAGCAGGATGGAGCCCATGGCAGACAAGGCGACCCGCGTCCGCATCGACGGGCACGTGCTCTCCCTGTCCAACCTCGACAAGGTGCTCTACCCCGAGGTCGGGTTCACCAAGGGTGAGGTCATCGACTACTACTCCCGGATCGCGCCGGTGCTGCTCCCCCGGCTCACCGACCGCCCGCTGACCCGCAAGCGGTGGCCGGACGGCGTGAGCGGGCAGCCGTTCTTCGAGAAGAACGTCCCCCGCGGCACCCCCGACTGGGTACGCACCGTGACCGTCGCCTCCCCGGGCAGCACCCGCGACCGGGAGGAGGTCGAGTACGTCGTCGCCGACGACCTGCCGACGCTGGTGTGGCTGTCCAACCTCGCCGCCCTGGAGTTGCACGTCCCGCAGTGGCGGGTCGGCCCGCGCGGCGGCGTCCGGAAGCCGGACCTGCTCGTGGTCGACCTCGACCCGGGCCCGCCGGCCGACCTGGTGGCCTGCTGTGAGGTGGCGCTGCTGCTGCGCGACCTCTTCGACGCCGACGGACTGCGCGCCTGGGCCAAGACCTCCGGCGGGAAGGGCATGCAGCTGTACGTCCCGGTCGCCGAGACCTCCGGGGAGACCACCTCGGCGTACGCCAAGGAGCTGGCCGAGAAGCTGGCCCACGACCGCCCCGAGCTGGTGGTCTCCTCGATGCGCAGGTCCCTGCGGCCGGGCAAGGTGCTGCTCGACTGGAGCCAGAACAACCCCGCGAAGACGACTATCGCGGCATATTCCCTGCGCGGGCGGGAGACCCCGACGGTCTCCACCCCCCTCACCTGGGAGGAGGTGGAGGGCTGCGAGGACGCCGCCGAGCTGTCCTTCGGGCCGGCCGACGTCCTCGACCGGGTGGAGGAGTTCGGGGACCTGTTCGCTGACCTGTCGACGCTGGAGCAGCGGCTGCCCTGACCGGAACCCGCCGGGAAGGGTGGTTGCGGACGTTCACCCGATTCGCGCGGTTCGGGCTGCCGCCGACCCACCGTCGCGGTTACTGTCGGGTTACTGTCGGGAGGAAGGCGGTGGGTACGCCGGACTCGAACGCTCGTACCACCCGGGTCGCGACCGGTTCGCGCACGGATGGAACGGAACGAATGAGGAGGCAGGCCATGTCCGAGACCGAAGTACCCTTCGACGGCGAGGCCCAGGCGCCCGCCCTGGAGGAGGAGTCCGCCGACACCGGGGAGTCCGACGAGCCCGACCTCGAGACGCCCGAGGCCGACTTCGCCGAACAACACCGCGAGGTCGACCTCGATGACGACGACTACCGCTGACCGCCGGCACTGAGGAGCGCACGTGACCATGTCCGAGGCCCGCCCCCGCGGAGGCCGACTCCCCCGGCTGGCCCGACGTGCCCAACTGCTCGACGCGGCGCGCCAGGTCTTCGTGGCGGTCGGCTACCACGCGGCGGCGATGGACGACATCGCCGACCGCGCGGGAGTCAGCAAACCCGTGCTCTACCAGCACTTCCCGAGCAAGCTCGAGCTGTACCTCGCGCTGCTCGACGCCACCTGCGACGGCCTGGTGGACGCCGTACGCGCCGCATTGGCCTCGACGACCGACAACCAGCAGCGGGTGGCGGCGACGATGCGGGCCTACCTCGACTTCGTGAGCGACGAGGACGGCACGTTCCGCCTGGTGTTCGAGTCCGACCTCACCGGCGAACCCGCCGTCCGCGAGCGGGTGGACCGGGTGGCCCACCAGTGCGCGGACGCGATCGCCGACGTCATCCAGGAGGACACCGGGGGCCCGCGGGAGCAGGCGCTCCTGCTGGCGGCCGGGCTCGCCGGCACCGCACAGGTCACCGCGCGGTGGTGGCTGTCCTCGGAGGGTTCGATCGGCCGGGACGAGGCCACCCGGCTGCTGACCACGCTCGCCTGGCGGGGCCTGCGGGGATTCCCACGGGCCGAGTGACCACTCACTCCGGCACCGGTTCCGCACCGGTTACGCACCGGTTCTGCTCGGTTCGGGGGCGGCTCGTCCGCGCTCGACGGCCGTCGCGGCACCGGGACGAAGTGGGATGTTCCGGCGCGACTTAGTGCACGTTGTCGGCTAGCCTCGTCCCGCCGGTGCACCATGGGGGTGAGAGGCCGCCGAAATTGGGGCACCGGAGGTCAACCGACCGACGAAGCGCCCCGACAGACGGACAATTCGACCAAGAAGAGAGGGCGACCTGTGGAGGTCAAGATCGGTGTCCAGCACGCTCCTCGGGAGATCGTGTTGGAGAGCAACGACAGTCCCGAGGCCGTCGAGGCCGCGGTGAGCAAGGCTCTCCACGGTGACGACGGGTTGCTCAGCCTGGCTGACGAGCGAGGCCGCCGCGTCGTCGTTCCCGCCGCCAAACTCGCCTACGTCGAGATCGGTCCCGAGTCGGAGCGTCGCGTCGGTTTCGGCGCCATGTAACCCTTCGGCCGCGCCAACCACGGGGGACGAACGGCTTCGGTCGAAGGAGCACCGCCCCAGGGCCCGAACGGGCCCCGGGGGGAACAACTTTGCAGCTCCATGGAAGGTGACCTAGATGAGCCTTATCGGCCTTCTGATCGCAGGCATCATCATCGGTCTGCTCGGGAAGTGGGTAGCCCCGAGCAACCGGGACAACATCCCGATCTGGCTGACCATCATCTGCGGAATCGTCGGTGTCCTGGTCGGCTACTACGTCGCCGGCGCCCTGGGTGTCGCGGCGACCTCTGGCCCGGACTGGATCCGCTGGCTGATCAGCATCATCCTCGCCGCCATCTTCGTGGCCATCGCGTCGGCTCTGACCAGCCGCCGTGGTGCCCGGAGGTAATGCGTCACAAGGTGAGGTACGTACGAGTCCGCACGTGAGTTCCCGGATTTCCGGGAAGTCCGGTTCGGGACAGCTGCCGAGCTCGCAGCGCCACCCGCGCCAGGCGGTACGACAGAACGCGCAGGTCCGGGCCCGCCAGGCCCGGCCGGCGCGTTCTTCATTTTCTGTCCGGTCTGTCCGGCTACTTCTCGCCGGCCCGGTTCCCCCGCCCGCCCGGCGCCGTGGGCCTAGGCCTGCAGGCCGAGCGTCGCCATCCGCTGGGCGTGCTTCTCGGTCAGCCGGGCGAACATCCGGCCGATCGCCGCGAGGTCCATGCCGGGGCGGTCCACCCCGCCGACCAGCAACGCGGTGAGCACGTCGCGTTCGGCGGCGACCCGCTGGGCCTGCGACAGCGCCTCCCCGACCAGCCGCCGCCCCCACAGGGCCAGCCGGCCGCCGACCCGGGGCTCCTCCGCGATGGCCTTGCGGACCCGATCCACCACGAACACCGCGTGCCCGGTGTTCTCGAGCACCTCCAGCACCAGCCCGCGGGTGTCGGCGTCGACGTAGGCGGCCACCTCGCGGTAGAAGTCGGTCGCGATGCCGTCCCCGACGTAGGCCTTCACCAGCCCCTCCAGCCAGTCGGCCGGTGCGGTGTGCTGGTGGAAGGTGTCCAGCGCCGCCTGGAACGGCCGCATCGCCGAGACCGGCTCGACGCCGAGGTCGCGCAGCCGGTCGCGCAGGCGTTCGTAGTGATGGAACTCCGTCACCGCCAGGGCGGCCAGCTCCGCCTTGTCCTCCAGCGTGGGCGCCAGGGTGGCGTCGTCCGCGAGGCGTTCGAAGGCGGTCAGCTCGCCGTACGCCAGCACACCGAGCAGGTCGATCACCGCGGGCCGGTAGACCGGATCGTCGTAGGCCGCAACCCCGGCGGACGACGTGCGGGCAGGCGAACTTTCCGGGCTGTCGCTCATGGGCCGAGCTTAGGGCGTTTCCGGTGGATCAGGCGGCGAAGGGTGCGGTGATCAGGGCGGCCGCGTCGGCTCCGCGAGCCCGGTCCGGCCGCCTGGTCAAGGAGCCGGAACGGGCGGCGGATACACTCACGGTGGCGGGGAGCCGTCCCGGCAGCCATTGATCATCTGCTGGCCGCCGCGCGGATGTCGCAGCCCCACCCCTACGCGCACAGTCCAGATCCAGCACACCACCGAGTGTGACGAACCAAGAGGCGAAACGCTCTGACGACCTTCAAAGAACTTGGCGCGCTGCCCGACATCGTCGAGGCCCTCGCGCACGTCGGGATCATCGAACCGTTCCCGATCCAGGAGATGGCGGTTCCGATCGCGCTCACCGGTTCCGACCTGATCGCTCAGGCGCGCACCGGTACGGGCAAGACGCTGGCGTTCGGGGTTCCGCTGCTGCAGCGGATCGTCGTACCCGCCGACCGTGACTTCGACGACCTGGACGCGCCGGGCAAGCCGCAGGCGCTGGTGGTCGCCCCCACCCGCGAGCTCGCGCTGCAGGTGACCGCCGACCTCAAGGTCGCCGCGTCCGTGCGCGCCGCCCGCATCCTCACCGTCTACGGCGGGGTCGCCTACGAGCCCCAGCTGGACGCGCTGACCGCGGGCGTCGAGATCGTCGTCGGCACTCCCGGCCGGCTGCTCGACCTCGCCGACCGGAGGGCGCTCGACCTGTCCCACGTCAAGCTGCTGGTGCTGGACGAGGCCGACCGCATGCTCGACCTGGGCTTCCTGCCCGACGTCGAGCGGCTGATCGCGAAGACGCACGAGATGCGGCAGACCATGCTGTTCTCGGCCACCATGCCCGGTTCGATCGTGCAGTTGGCGCGGCGGCACATGCGCCACCCGATCAACGTCCGGGCCGAGTCGGCCGAGGAAAGCCAGACCGTCCCCGCCACGGCGCAGTTCGTCTACCGCTGCCACGACCTGGACAAGCCCGAGGTGATCGCCCGGATTCTGCAGGCGGAGGGCTGCGGCCGGGTGATGTGCTTCTGTACGACCAAGCGCGCGGCGCAGCGACTGGCCGACGACCTGGCAGACCGAGGGTTCTCCGTCGCCGCCATCCACGGCGACCTGGGCCAGGTGGCCCGGGAGAAGGGCCTCGAACGCTTCCGCTCGGGCAAGGTCGACGTCCTGGTCGCCACCGACGTCGCCGCCCGCGGCATCGACGTCGAGGGCGTCACCCACGTCGTCAACCACACCTGCCCCGACGACGAGAAGACCTACGTCCACCGCATCGGCCGGACCGGTCGTGCGGGCGCCTCGGGCATCGCGGTCACGTTCGTCGACTGGGCGGACCTGACCCGCTGGAAGATGATCAACAACGCTCTCGGGCTGCCGTTCGAGGAGCCGGTGGAGACGTACTCCACCTCCGACCACCTGTTCACCGACCTCGGTATTCCGAAGGAGGTGACCGGCCGGGTCGGCGCACCGAAGGGTGGCACCCGTTCCGGTGACCGCGAGGGCGCCCGCGACGGCGGCCGCGACCAGGGTGGGCGTTCACGGGAGCGGCGGCGCTCCGGTGGCGGTGGCAGCGACGGCGGACGCGGCCGGACGGCCGAGGCCGGGCAGTCCACCGACGCGCACGAGGAGAGTGGCGACCGTCCGAGGTCCCGGCGCAACCGGTCGCGCCGGCGCACCCGTGCCGGCGTGGTCGTCGCCGAACGCGGCGACGGTTCCGGTGAGGCCGAGGCCGTGGCCGCCGGCCCGACCGGCAGCGGATCCGAAGCGGGCGGGGACGAGTCCGGAGCGAGCGCACCGAGGCGGCGTCGTACGCGTACCCGCCGGCGCGGTGGCAGTGGTGGCAGCGGGGAGACCAACGGGAGCGGTGCGAACGCGCCCGACAGCACCGCCGACTCGACCGCCGACTGAACCGAACGAATGAAGAACCCGCGGGCCGGTTGACGATCGGCCCGCGGATCTGTCTGCGGATCTGTCTACCGGGACGCCGCGGCGACTCTTCCGGGAACCCGCGCTAGCGCAGGACGACGACCTTGGTGCCCACCGGCGCGAACTCCCACAGCGCCTTGGCGTCGGCCGGATCCTGTCGTACGCATCCGTCCGACAGCGACTGGCCGAGCTGCAGCCGGGTCTGGATCGCCCGTCCGGTGGAGATCACGATCGGGATGTCGTGGAATCCGATCGCGGCGTTCCGGCCGTGGGTGAACGTCACCATGTACTGCATGCGATCCGCGCCGTCGTAGCTCGTGGTGTGCCGGCGCTTGCGCAACACCTGGTAGCTGCCCGGCGAGACCTGGCCGAACTTCGTGCCGGACACGAGGTAGGACCGGCCCACGGTGTCGTCCGCGCCGACGAGCCACACCCGGTTGGCGGACAGCGAGTAGACGATCCGCTTGCCGTCGCCGGTCCCCGCGGGCATCTTGTCGCCGACGGTCGCCGACACCGCGTCCAGGGCAACCGTCGCGTCGGCCACCCCGGCCGGCGCCTGTTTGGTGGCCGTGGTGTGGCTGGGCGAAGGAGCGGCCGTGGGCCGTGCGGTCGCCGCCGGCCTGCTGGTCGGCTGCTCGCCGCCGGCGCGCTGGGAACGGTCGGCGATCTGCCGCGAGCGATCGACCAGAACGGAGTCTCCGGCCGAGGCAACCATGCGGACGTTCCCGAGAGGCAGCACGCCGGCAGCACCGAGGAGTGCGACGGCGACCACGAGCGCGGACCCGCTCGCCGCCAGCAGTCGCCACCTACGAAGCCGGGTGCGCGGACGCTGGCGCTCGCGCGACACGGCGTGCCTCATGGCAGCACCTCTCCTTACGGGGAACGGAAAACCGCGATGATCACGGGCCGCCCATCCTAGTGCGTTTCGGTGGCGCAATTTCACGCCCTGTCGCCGCACCGAACTCCGGCAACGCTAGCGTGGCGTTCCATGAGCACGCCGAGGTTCCTCGACTTGCCCGCGGGTGTCCGCTCCGCCCGGCTCGGCACGTCCCGGGGTGAGTTCGCGGTGCTGGAAGCCACGCCGGCCGAACGAAGTTCCGACGGTCCCGGCTCGGTTGCTCTGCTGCTTCCCGGCTGGACCGGAAGCAAGGAGGACTTTCTGTCGTTGCTGCCCGCGCTGGCCCGAACGGGGCGGCGTGCGGTGGCGGTCGACCAGCGCGGACAGTACGACACCGCCGGACCGGACGAGCCGTCGGCGTACGACCTGAACGAGCTCGGGCTGGACGCGTACGCGATGGCGGAGGCCATCGACGCCGGCCCTGCCCACCTGGTCGGTCACTCCTTCGGAGGCCTGGTCGCCCGGGCCGCGGTGCTCGCCAGGCCGGACAGGTTCGCGTCGCTCACCCTGCTCGGGTCCGGCCCGGCCGGGCTGGGCGGTCAGCAGGCGCAGTTGCTCAACCTGATGGTGGAGGCCATACCGACGCAGGGGCTGCCCGCGGTGTACGCCGCCAAGCGCGAACTCGAACGCAGGAACGGCGCGGCCGAGGAACCCGCGCACATCGAGGAGTTCCTCGCCCGGAGGTTCCGCGCCAACAACCCGGTCTCGCTCACGGAGTTCACCCGCCAGCTCGTCGAGGCTCCCGACCTGGTGGCCGAACTCGCCTCGACCGGCGTACCCACGATGGTCGCCTTCGGGGTCGACGACGACGCGTGGAGCCCTGCCGTACAACGCGAAATGGCCGACCGGCTCGGCGCGCCGGTGCACGAGATCGACGGTGCGGGCCACTCCCCCGCGGTGGACCGGCCCGACGCCACGGCGGAAGCGCTCACGGCGTACTGGGACTCTCTCCACCGCGACGCGGCGGGGTCAGCCGGGTAGCTTCAGCCCGCCCGGGAACAACGCGCCGTAGGCCACGAACGCCAGCGCCCACGCGAAGAAGAGGTAGATCCAGCCGCGGCCGGCCCGGCGCTGCTTCCACGCCAGCACGCTGAGGATGACGACCGGCAGCAGGAGCACGAGACCCGCGGGCAGCCTGCCGTTGTTCTGACCGAACACCCACACCGCCGCCAGCGCCGACAACACGACGGTCGCCCCGCCGAGCAACTTGCGTGGTGTGGTCAACAGGCGAAGCAGATCCATGTACATACCGTAGGTGCCGCACTACGCCGGTGCGAGCGGGCCACGATGACAATCCCGGCACCTTCCCCACCGCCCGGAGTTCGGGGTTCGCGCCTCACACGTTCGAGTCGAGGCCGTCCCAGGGTCGCTTCGCCGGATAGGCGGAACGTCCCTGCGGGCAGTGTGCGGAGAAGTCGCACCACTGGCACAGCGGACCCGGCCGGGGTGGGAACACCTCGTCGAGGTCCGCCGCGGACAGCCCCTGCGCGAACGACTGCTCGGCGCGTGCCGCCTCCGCCCCCATCTGGTCGGCCCGGTGGAGGTGCCGGCGCAGCGACTCCTCGGTGTGCTCCCAGCCGACGACAGTGCCCGAGGCGAGGTGGTGCAGCTCGACCTTCCGGCACGGCCGGCGCAGGGTGCGTGCGGTCGCGGCGGCGTAGACCGCGAGTGCCAGCGAGCTTCGCGCGTCGGCGGTGGTGAGCACCCGGGCGCCGCTCTTGTAGTCGACCACGACGAGTTCGAGGGCGTTGTCGTCGTGACCCGCGGCGGCGCCGTCGGGCTCGTCCGCGTTTACCGGAGCGCCGACTTCTTCGTCGCCGTCGACCACTTCCTCGTCGTCGTCCTCGTCGCGGTAACCATCAGCGGTGACCGGACGCAGGTCGATGCGGTCGACCCGTCCGGACAACGCGAGCGTGGACGTGGTGAGGGCGACGGTGCGTTCGACGCCGACGGGTTCGTCGGCCGGATCCAGGTCGGTGACGTAGTCCTCCACCAGCCGGCACGCGTGCATGCGCCAGCGCTGGCTCTGGGCGTCGTCACGGAAACCCTCGTCGATCCAGGCCCGCCAGGCGATCCGGGCGGCGGCCACCGGTGTGCGTTCCTCCACCGGAAGCCGCCACCACGCCGCCAGCGCGGTGTGCACGCACGCGCCCACGCTGTTGTGCGCCCACGGCGGACCCTTCGGTGGCGTGGGCCGGTCGAGATAGGTGAACCGGTAGCGGCGCGGGCAGTCCAGCCAGTTCACCAGTCTGGTCGGCGTCGCCCGGAACAACCGGCGCGGCATCGCCTCGAAACCCAGCTGCTCCATCGCGCTCATCCGGCCATCCTGCCAAGGCCCACCCCCAGGACGGCCCCCGGAGTCGGCCCCGGAGTCGACCGCCGGACCTCAGAGAAGGTAGGCCGCCGGACCTCAGGGAAGGTAGGGCGCCGGCGTCTGCCGGCCGGAGCGTTCGGCCGCGGACCGTGCACGGTCCAGCAGCCGGGCGAACTCCTCCTCCGACGTGCCGAAGCAGCCGAGGTCGTGGTCGGTCTTGCCGGCACCGTGGTGGTCGCTGGCACCGGTGACCACGAGGTCCAGCGCACCCGCGAGCTCGCGCAACCTCGCCCGCACCTGCGGGGAGTGGTCACGGTGGTCGACCTCGAGGCCCGTCAGCCCCGCCTCGGCCAGGTCACCGATCACCTCGTCGGTGAGCACCCGGTGGCTGGAACGTCCACGAGGATGAGCGAGTACGCAGACCCCGCCGGCCGCGCGGACCTGCCCGATCACCTCGGCCGGCTCCGGGGCGTACCGCGTGACGTACCCCGACTTGCCCTCGCTCAGCCACCGGTCGAAGGCCTCCCGCCGGTCCCGCGCGTACCCTCGCGCGACCAGCGCGTCGGCGACGTGCGGGCGGCCGAGCGAGGTGGCCGCCCGGGACTGTTCGGCGACGTCCTCCGGCGTCAGGTCGATGCCGTGCTCGCGCAGCCGGTCGACGATGAGGGGCACGCGCGCGTTGCGGCCCTCGCGTACCCGCGCGAGTGTGCGGTCCAGCTCCGCGTCGGCGGGGTCGGGGAGGTACGCCAGCATGTGCACGCTCACCCCGCCCAGCCGGCAGGACACCTCCGCACCGGGTACCAGTCCGACGCCCAGGCGGCGCGCCTCGGCGCGGGCCTCGTCCCAGCCCGCGAACGTGTCGTGGTCGGTGAGCCCGAGGACGTCCACACCGGCAGCGGCGGCGTGGCGTACGAGCTCGGCCGGCGGGTCGGTCCCGTCCGAACAGTTCGAGTGGGTGTGCAGGTCGATGAGGCGCACCGGTTCTCCAGCCGACGGGTGCCCGGCTTCACGACGGTGTGCGGCGGCGGGCGCGGAGTGTGGATCGTGCGGGGGCGGGTCCGACCCTAGGGTCTGCGCGCCTTCGGGGTCCACCGCCCGGCCGGTCAGGGTTCGCGCAGCCTCGGCGTGAGGGCGCCGTAGGGCAGTAGGTCGACCTCGTGCCCGAGCGCGCGGACGTCCATCAGCTCGATCGGCTCCAGCAGCAGGGCGCCTGCGGTGTCGGGATGGAAGACCAGCCACAGCCACGACGCGGCCGACTCACCGACGTAGACCGCGCGGTCCGGCGGTGTCTCGGCCAGCCACAGTGCGGTCGGGTGGGAGTCGGCATCCACCTTCGCCTGCGGAGTTCCCCGGCCGACGCGTCCGCCGGGGTCGGTGCCCTCTATGCCGGCGTACGCCGCACCGAGCCCGACGCCCATCTCCTCCGCGACCAGCAGGAGCTCACCGGCCCCGCCCAGCGGGTTGGGGCCCGAACACGCCACGACGGTGGCGCGGACTCCCTCGACGTCGCTACCGGCGTGGCCGATGCCGGTGATCACCCAGGCGTGCGGCAGCGGCCACGGCACCCACAGCGGCAGCCGCGACCGGGCGGCGAGCCAGCGCACCAGGTCGGCGCTGGGCTGGACGAACGGCTGCAACGGGGGCACCGCACCGTGCACCGGGCAGGTCCACCGGTCGGCCCAGGCGGACGGTGTACGCACCGCCCGATGGCATCTCGGGCATACGGGGTGGCCCTTCATGGGTACGACGGTTCCCGTTCCGGCTGCGCGCGTCAAGGGTCGTTCGGACGTGTCGCACCCCGGGCGCCCTAACCTGGCGGAATGGACCGGCGACGGGTGCTGTGCGTGGGTGCGGTCGTTCGCGACGAGGAGGACCGGCTGCTGGTGGTACGCCGCGGCCGGCCGCCGGACGCCGGCCGCTGGTCACTGCCCGGCGGCCGGGTCGAGCCCGGTGAGTCCGCACCGTCCGCCGCGGTGCGCGAGGTGGCCGAGGAGACCGGCCTGGCCGTCGCCGCCGGCCGGTTGCTCGGCTCGGTCGAGCGGCCCGGGCCGGGTGGCGTCACCTACCTGATCCTCGACTACGTGTGCACGCCGTGCGCGCCGGACCGGACGCCGCGGGCGGGCGACGACGCGGCCGACGCGCGCTGGGTGAGCCCGGCCGAGCTCGCGGCGCTGCCCACCACACCAGGTCTGCTGGAGGCGCTGCGCGGCTGGGGCGTGCTGGACTGAGCGTCCTGGCCTGGGAGTCCTGGCCTGGGAGTCCTGGCCCGAGAGTCCTGGCCCGAGAGTCCCGGCCTGGGAGTCCTGGCCCGAGCGTCCGGTTCGCCTGGGTGATCATGGCGTGTGTGGTCATGCCACGATTGCCCGCATGCCACCGAGTCGCCGCTCGTTCCTGTCCGCGGGTATCGGAACTCTCGCCGCGGGCGCCACCGGGGTCGGGCTGGTCGAGTCCGGGCTGATACCCGGCCGGACGATGTTGCACACCGCGCTCGGGCTCACCGGCGAGAACGGCGTCGTGCCCGACGTCGAGCCGGGCCCGACGGTCACCGGCACCTTCACCTCCGCGGCGCGGGCCGGCACCCAGGTGGCCTGGACCGTCGTCTACCCGCCCGGGTCCCCCGCCGACGCCCCGCTGCCGGTCGTACTCGCGCTCCACGGGCGTGGCGGCGACCACCGTTCGGCGTTCGACGAACTCGGCCTGGACCGCTTCATGGCCGCGGCCGCCGCCGACTGGCGGACGCCGTTCGCGCTGGTGTCCGTCGACGGCGGCGCCGCGACGTTCTGGCACCGCCGCCGCAACGGGGACGATCCGCAGTCGATGCTCCTCACCGAACTCCTTCCGCGGGTGGCCGAGCGCGGCCTGCGCACGGATCGGATCGGGCTGATCGGCTGGTCGATGGGCGGTTTCGGTGCCCTGCTGTTCGCCGGCGCCCATCCGGACCTGGTGGGGGCGGCGGCGGTCCTCAGTCCCGCGCTGTGGCGGGAGTACGCGGACGTACGGCCCGGCGCGTTCGACGGCCGTACCGACTTCGCCGCCAACGACGTGTTCGCCGACCAGCGGCCGTTCGCCGGACTCCGGCTGCGGGTCGACTGCGGTCGCGACGACCCGTTCGCGGCGGCGACCCGGGAGTTCGTCGACGGGCTGACACCACCTCCGGCCGGCGGTTTCCAGCCGGGCGCGCATACGGTCGGCTACTGGCGCCGGATGGCACCCGAGCAGCTCCGCTTCCTCGCCTGGAACCTGTGAGTCCACCAGCTTCGAAGCGACCGGGCTTCCCGGCCGCCGCCTGGTGCTCAGGTTGCTCAGGAGTTCCAGCGGTCGAACGTCGGCGTCTCGCGTTCCCAGCCGAGCACGCTCACGGTCGCCACGTCGAGCAGAAAATGCGCGCCGGCGCGTGCCGACAGGCCGAGCCAGCGCGCGCCGAGCACCCGCAGGAAGTGCCCGTGAGCGACGATCAGCGCCCGCTCGGCCACGTCGTCCCGGATCCGTTCGATCACCCGGTCGGCGCGGGCGCCGACCTGCTCGGCGGTCTCCCCGGCGGGCACCGGGTCGTTCCACACGCTCCACCCCGGCACGTCGGTACGGATGTCGGGAGTGGTCCGCCCCTCGTACTCGCCGTAGTCCCACTCCCGGACGTCCGGCTCGACCATTGCGCGGTCACCGAAGCCGGCCAGCCGGGCGGTCTCCCGGGCGCGCGCCAGCGGGCTGGTGACCACCAGGTCGAACGGCGTACCGGCCAGCCGGTCGCCGAGCGCCCGGGCGGCGCGCTCGCCTGCCTCCGTCAGCGGCAGGTCCGTCCTTCCCGTGTGGCGCCCGTCCCGGCTCCACTCGGTCTCGCCGTGGCGGGCCAGCCACAGGTCGGGCTGCCGCGCGCTCACCCGCGCCTCACAGCTCGCCCCGCTGGAGCGCGAGCCGGGCCAGCAGCTGCCGGGCGTCCTCGGCGTGGTCGGCCTTGCAGATCACGTCGTACGTCCCGGCGACCACCTGGGTCATCGAGGTGAAGTCGCGCTGGCCGCCGGTCGCGCGGTAGCCGATCCAGCCGAAGATGATCCCGAAGATCACACCGATCACGATGCCGAAGAGGAGCAGCAGGACGGTGTTGGCGCCGCGCGGGGCGAACAGGCTGAGCAGGATGCCGACGAACAGGCCCCACCAGGCGCCGCCCGCGGCCCCGACCCCGATCGCGCGGCCCTCGGTCAGCCGGCCGGTCACCCGCTCGACCAGCCGCAGGTCGTTGCCGACGATGGAGACGTTCTCCACCGGGAACTTGTTGTCGGACAGGAAGTCGACGGCCCGCTGTGCCTCCGCGTAGGTCTGGTAGGACCCGACGGGCACGCCGGTGGGCAACTCCGGCAGTGGTCTCGGCGTGGTGCGCATGGGAACCCCTCGTCGTCGCTGGGCTGCTCGCCCTCGGCCGATGGTTGGTGGGATCGCTGTGACCAGTCTGCTCCGCGCCCGGCGCTCACGCGTTCCCCTGAGGATGCCCGTCGATCCTTCGAGGATGCGCGCTGTCTTCGGGTTTGCGCTGATACCCTGTCCGTCGGTCGCCGTGAACACTGGTGAATGTCCGGATTTGCTCGTTGCGAGCACTGTGGACGCAGTTGGGTGCGATCTTCGAAGTGTTCCCGCCCTCGTGAGGGCCCGGTGTGAAGGAGGTGCTCGGGTGAAACCTGCCTGCCCCCGGAGTACCCCCGTCCTCCGTCACCGGCCGATCGCGCCGCGTTAGACCCGGTTCACCCCGGTCCCGCGACTCACCGGCAGCCCGGCCACGGAGGACGTCCGCCGTCCATCCCAGATGGACGAGTTCGTCTGCCCCGTTCGGGACCCGTCCCGGACAAGCTCGGGACAAGGAGGTGGCCTCCCATGGCCCTGCCCGGTGTTCGTGAGCACCGCAACGCCGTCCTCGGCGGACGCCGCGCCAGCGCCATGATGCGCGCCATCCGCCGCCGGCCCGACTCCCACCTGAACGGCCACCAGACCAGCCCGCGAACCGACAGCGTCCGTACGGCGGTCGTCGACTGGGCCTTCTACCGCGACGGCAGGCGCCAGGACGACCTCGGCTCCTACACCGAGGCGGTGGACCGCGCCCGGTCCGGTGGCGGCTTCGTCTGGATCGGGCTGTTCGAGCCGACCGGCGACCAGCTCGCCGGTATCGCCGAGGAGTTCGACCTGCACGCGCTCGCCGTGGAGGACGCCGTGACCGCCCACCAGCGGCCGAAGCTGGAGCGGTACGGCGACTCGCTGTTCGCGGTGTTCAAGACGGTGCGCTACTGCCCGCACGAGGAGTTCACCGCCTCCAGCGAGGTGGTCGAGACCGGTGAGCTGATGGTGTTCGTCGGGCCGGAGTTCGTGGTCACCGTCCGGCACGGCGACCACAGCGAGCTGGGACGGGTGCGGCGCCAGCTCCAGGACAACCCCGACCACCTGCGGCACGGGCCGAGCGCGGTGCTGCACGCCGTCGCCGACCGGGTGGTCGACGACTACCTGACCGTCGTCGACCAGCTCCAGGACGACATCGACGAACTGGAGATCTCGATCTTCTCCGCCCGCGGCGCCCGCAACGTCGAGCGCGTCTACCAGCTCAAGCGCGAGGTGCTGGAGCTCAAGCGCGCGGTCGCTCCTCTGGCCGGTCCGCTGCGGCAGCTGGCCGAACGCCCGGTGCGGCTGGTGGCGCCGGAGATCCGGGAGTACTTCCGCGACGTCGAGGACCACCTCGCCCGGGTGCGGGAGCAGGTGTCGGCGTTCGACGAGCTCCTCACCTCGATCCTGCAGGCGGGCCTGGCGCAGCTCACGGTCGCCGAGAACGAGGACATGCGCAAGATCTCCGCCTGGGTGGCGATCCTGGCGGTGCCCACGATGATCGCCGGGATCTACGGCATGAACTTCGACTACATGCCGGAGACGCAGTGGCGCTACAGCTACTACATCCTCCTGGTCCTCATCGTGACGATCTGCTTCGGCCTGCACCGCTACTTCAAGCGCAACGGCTGGCTGTGACGGCGGGAGCGGCCGTCACACCGCCACGGGTGTGTCGCGGGGCTCCCCCTCACGCCGGTCGGCATCGAGCCGCTCCTGCTCGCTTCTGGCCCGCGCCCTGCGTACGAACGCGGCCGCTCCGGAAACCATCAGCCCCACGGTGGCAATACACAACGGACACATGTCAGCACTCTCCCTGCCGTAGTCGACCCTCGTAGGACCGGCCTGCCGGGTAGAACTCATCGCCGCCCCTCGCCGCGTGGCTTGGTGTGTGGGCAACGGTGCGGCGTGTGAGAACCTCACCCCATGAGTGACGCCGAGCGCGCCGGGCACGCCGGGCAGGCAGACGCCGAGCGCGTGGACGCCGACCGCGCAGACCCCGACCGGGCGGTACGCGACGCGCTGGTCGAGGAGGCCTGCCGTCGCTCGTCGCTGCTGTGGTTGACCTACGCGGGCCTGGACCGGCCCCGCCCGGCCTGGCACGTCTGGTCCGACGGCGCGGCGTACGTCGTGGCCGAAGCCGCCGAGCCGTCCCAGCCGTCCCAGCCGTCCCAGCCGTCTCAGCCGTCCCAGCCGTCTCAGCCGTCCCAGCCGTCTCAGCCGTCTCAGCCGTCCGAGCGAGCCGGCGAGCACCCGGTGCACCCCGCGGCCCGGCCCGAGCAGGCGCTGCCCGGGCTGGGCGAGGCCACCGAGGCCACCGTGACGTGCCGCTCCAAGGACACCGGCGCCCGGCTGGTCACCTGGCGCGCCGGCGTACACCGCCTCACGCCCGGCACGCAGGAGTGGGACGAGGCGGTACGCCTGTTGCGCGGCGACCGGCTCAACACCACCGACTCCGGGGAACTCCCCGCCCGCTGGGCGCGGACCGCGGTGATCGTCCGGCTCGCACCGAGCGGTGAGGTGCTGGAGGAGCCCGGGACGATGCCGGGCGACCGCGCCGCCGCGAGCCCGCCGGGCAGTCCCGCGACCACCGTCGGCCGGCTCCCCTGGGTGGTGCACAAACGCCCCCGCCACCGCCCTCGCCTGTCCTGAGCGGGCCCGCCCGCCTCCTCGCTCTCCTCAGGGCGCCTGGGACGTTAGCCTGACCCTGGCGACGAAAGGGGTAGGTCCTGTGGTGAGCGGTTCCCCCACCAGGGTGTTCGTCGCGAAGCTGGCATCGGCGGTGGTTTTCGACCCGCGCGGTGACCAGGTGGGCAAGGCGCGCGACGTCGTGGTCATGCTCCGTCCGCGCAACCAGCCGCCGAGGGTGCTCGGCCTGGTGGTCGAGGTGCTCGGCCGGCGCCGGATCTTCGTGCCGATGACCCGGGTGATCAGCATGGACGCCGGGCAGATCGTCACCACCGGCCTGGTCAACATGCGCAGGTTCCAGCAGCGCCAGACCGAGACCCTGGCCCTCGGCGAGCTCCTCGACCGTACGGTGACCCTGCGCGAGACCGGCGAGGACGTGACCGTCATCGACCTCGGCATCGAGGCGTCCCGGGCCCGCGACTGGCAGGTGACCAAGGTCGCGATCCTCAAGCGGGGCAAGCGGTTCGGGCGCCGCGGCCAGACGTCCGTCGTCGACTGGGACGCGGTCACCGGCCTGGGCATCGTCGAGGAGGCCCAGGGTGCCACCCATCTGCTGGCGACGCTGGAGAGCATGCGCCCACCGGACCTGGCGGCGGTTCTGCACGACCTGACTCCCAAGCGGCGGCTGGAGGTGGCCTCGGCGCTGGCCGACGAGCGCCTCGCCGACGTGCTGGAGGAGCTGCCCGAGGACGACCAGGTGGAGATTCTCGGCGCACTCGACGTCGAACGCGCCGCCGACGTCATCGAGGAGATGTCCCCCGACGACGCCGCCGACCTGATGGCCGAGCTTCCCCAGGAGACCGCCGACCACCTGCTGCGGCTGATGGAGCCGAAGGAGGCCGAGGATGTCAGGCGCCTGCTGACGTACGAGGAACACACCGCGGGCGGCCTGATGACCAGCAGCCCGGTCGTACTCCCTCCGGACGCGACGATCGCCGACGCCCTCGCCCAGGTGCGCAACCCGGAGTTGACACCCGCCCTGGCGGCGATGGTCTACGTCTGCCGCCCGCCGCTCGAGGCGCCGACCGGCCGGCTGCTCGGCATCGCCCACATCCAGCGGCTGCTGCGCGAACGCCCCTCCGACCTGATCTCCGGTGTGCTCGACACCGACCTGGAGGCCATCCGGCCCGAGGCCTCACTCGAGGACGTCACCAGCTACCTCGCGACCTACAACCTGGTGGCCGCGCCCGTGGTGGACGAGTCCGGCCGGCTCCTCGGCGCGGTCACCGTCGACGACGTACTCGACCACCTGCTGCCCGACGACTGGCGCGAGCGGTTCGCGGAGGTGAGCCGTGGCGGGTGAGGAGCCCCGCGAGCCCCGCGAGCCCGAGCACGCGCGCGACAGCGAGCGCCGCCGGGCCCTGGAACGCCGCCGGGCGCTCGAGCGCCGGCGGGCCAGCGAGCGCCGCCGCGACGACGAGCGCCGCAAGGAGAGCGAACGCCAGCGGGAGTCCGACCGCCAGCGCGAGGCCGACCAGCGCAACGAGGAGCTCCGCACCGAAGCCGAACGCCGCTTCCGGGAGTCCGGCGGCACCAAGCGGGACCGGCGGCGGCTGGACACCCCCAGGGCTCCCGCCCGGGCGTTCCGTCCCCACTACGACCCGGAGATCTTCGGGCGGTTCGCCGAGACTTTCGCGAGGTTCATGGGGACCGCCCGGTTCCTCGCGTACATGACGGTCTTCGTGATCATCTGGATTGCCCTGAACCTCATCGGGATCTTCGGCCTCCAGTGGGACCCGTACCCGTTCATTCTGCTCAACCTGTTCTTCTCCACCCAGGCGTCGTACGCCGCACCGCTCATCCTGCTGGCCCAGAACCGCCAGGAGGCCCGCGACCGGGTGCAGTACGACCAGGACCGCGACATGAACGTCCGCACCCGCGCCGACATCGAGTTCCTCGCCCGTGAGGTCGCCTCGCTGCGGCTCGCGGTCGGCGAGGTGGCCACCCGCGACTTCCTCCGCTCCGAGCTGCGATCGCTGCTCAGCGACCTGGAGGACCTCCGAGACGACGCCGACGGTGATCACGTACGCGCCGACACCGGACCCCGGCAGGGGGCCGCCGGCGGGCAGACGTCGCGTACGTCACGCTCCCGGGGGCGAAGCGGCCGGGACGGCAGCCCGTAGCATCGAGGTATGGCGCCCAACCAGGAAGAACTCCACGCTGCCCTCGGCGGCGTCCTCGACCCCGAGATCCGCCGGCCGATCACCGAGCTCGGCATGGTCCGGTCGGTGCAGGTACGCCCGGACGGCACCGCGGAGGTCACCGTCCTGCTGACCGTCGCGGGCTGCCCGATGCGCGAGACGCTCACCCGCGACGTCACCAAGGCGCTGTCCGCGGTCCCCGGCGTGCGCGACGTCGAGGTCACCCTCGACGTGATGAGCGCCGAGCAGCGTCAGGAACTGCAGGGCAGACTGCGCGGCGGTGGCAACGCGCCGGCCAAGGAGAACCCCTTCGCCCGCGCCGACTCCCTCACCCGCATCTACGCCATCGCCTCCGGCAAGGGCGGCGTCGGCAAGTCGTCGGTGACGGTCAACCTCGCGGTCTCCATGGCCGCCCAGGGGCTGAAGGTCGGACTGCTGGACGCCGACGTGTACGGCCACTCCGTCCCCGCCATGGTGGGCATCGCCGACCAGCGGCCCACCCGGGTCGAAGAGATGATCATGCCGGTGCCGGCGTACGACGTGAAGGTGATGAGCATCGGGATGCTCAAGCCCGGCCGTCAGCACGTGGTCGCCTGGCGCGGGCCGATGCTCGACCGGGCCCTCGGCCAGATGCTGTCCGACGTCTACTGGGGCGACCTCGACGTCCTGCTGCTCGACCTGCCGCCGGGCACCGGCGACATGGCCATCTCCGTGGGCCAGCAGCTAGCCAACGCCGACGTCGTGGTGGTGACCACGCCGCAGGAGGCCGCCGCCGAGGTGGCCGAACGCGCCGGGACGATCGCCTCGATGCTGAACCAGAAGGTCGTCGGCGTGGTGGAGAACATGTCCTGGCTGCCCTGCCCGCACTGCGGGCCGAGCCACCGGCTCGACGTGTTCGGCACCGGTGGCGGTGCACGGGTGGCGTCGACGCTGAGCGAACGGTTCGGGTACGACGTGCCACTGCTGGCGGAGGTCCCGCTGGACCCGCGGCTGCGTACCGGCGGCGACACCGGCCGCCCGGTCGTGCTCGACGACCCGGGCGCGGCGGCGTCGGACGTGCTCGCCGGGCTCGCGAAGCAGCTGGCCGACCGCCGGCCGACTCTGGTGGGCAGGTCGCTGGGGCTCACCCCGACCGCGCGCTGATCCCGATCCCCTGAGCGGTTGCGCGGGGCCTGCCGCCGGCGGGCCCCGCACGGTCGCGCTCCGTGCTCAGGTCGCCTCGAGGTCGAAGACCGGGCGGCGTTCGGCCGTCCGGTCCCGCTCCCCGTCGTCGGCCAGGTCCGCGTCGGTCCGGTCCTCGGATCCGGTGCCCAGGTCATCGGCGGAGTTCAGGTGGTCGGTGTCGTCGACGTGGACGGAGCCGTTCACCGGGTCCTTGCCGAAGTCCGGGTCGTGGTCGGTGTCACGGTCGGTGTCGTGGTCGGCGTCATGGTCGGCGTCGTAGCCGTTCGTCGAGCCGCTGTCCCAGTCGTGGTCGTCGCCGGCGCCGTTGCTCGAACCGTTCCGGCTGCTCCTGGACTCGGTGTCCACCCGCAGGTCGTCGCGCAGGTCGAGGTCGCGGTCGATGCGCAGGTCGTCCTCGTCCAGACCGGACAGGACGTGCTTGCGGACGAAGTTGCGCGGGTTGAGGTCGGCGATGTCGAGGTCCTCGAACTCCGGCCCGAGCTCGCGGGACAGCTCCCGGCGGGCGTTGTTGGCCATGCCCCGAACCTGCCGGACGCCGCGCGCGGCCTGCCGCGCTATGTCGGGCAGCCGGTCGGGCCCGAAGATGAACAGCGCGGCGATCGCCAGGACGATGAGCTCCGGAGCGCCGATGTCGAACACGGGCCCAGAGTAACCTCCCTCGCTGATCTCCGTGCGGGGCCCGGCAGACCGGTTTAGGCCCGGCCGTACCCGCCTCCCCGTCCGGTGGCCGGCGTCGGGAGTGATCGAACCGAGCGGAGTGGCGTACGCTCAGCCGGTCTGCTGACCGAGAGTGACGATCACCTTGTGCTGGTCGGCGCCCCGGTCGTAGACCAGCTCCACCCGCTGACCGGGCACGTGGCTGCGGATCTGGACGATCAGGTCGTCGGCCCCGGTCACCCGGTGGCCGCTGATGACCTTCACCACGTCGCCCTTCTGCAGGCCGGCCCGGGCCGCCGCGCTGCCCGGCTGGATCTCGCCGAGGCGGGCGCCGGGGCCCTGGTGGTTGACGTCCACGACCGCGCCGACCACGGGATACACCGCGTGGCCGGTCTTGATGATCTGGTCGGCGGTCCGGCGGGCCTGGTCGATCGGAATGGAGAAGCCCAGCCCGATGCTGCCCTGCTCCTGGTCACCGCTGAACGGGCTGCGCTGGCTGATCGTCGCGATCGCGGAGTTGACGCCGATCACCTCCGCCCGCAGGTTGACCAGCGGGCCGCCGGAGTTGCCCGGGTTGATGGCCGCGTCGGTCTGCAACGCGTTGATGAACGACATCTCGCTCTGCCCGCCGCCGGCGGTGACCGGACGGTTGCGTGCACTGACGATCCCGCTGGTGACCGTGCCGGCCAGGCCGAGCGGGGAGCCCAGCGCGACCACCGGCTCGCCCACCCGCACCGTGCCGGAGTTTCCGAGCGCCACCGGCTTGAGGTTGCGGACACCCTTGACCCGGATCACCGCGAGGTCGTACGCCGGGCTGCGGCCCACCACGCTCGCGGTCGCCTCCTGGCCGTCGTTCGTCGTGATCTTGATGCCGTTGCCGCCGGAGGCCGGGGCCACCACGTGGTTGTTGGTCAGGATGTAGCCGTCGCCGCGGAGGACGAAGCCGGAGCCGGTGGCCCGTCCCTGCGCCGCGGTCACCGAGATCTGCACCACGCTGGGGAGCAGGGCCCTGGCGACGTTGGCGACGCTCTCCGGCTTGGGGAACGCCGACCCCTTCGAACCGAGGTTGTCGTCCGGGGCCTGGGGCTCGCTGGTGATCAGCGCCGGACCCCAGCGCAGCGTGGCGAGCACCCCGGCGGTGGCGCCGAGCGTCGCCGCGAGCAGGGCGAGGACGACACCCACCACGATCAGGACGTTCCGCCGCGGCAGCCGGCCAGGACCGCCGTCGCGGCCCGCCGGACCGTTGGGAGACGGCGCGAACGCCGGCTCCGCCCGGTGCGCGCCGTTACCGTTGGCCGGGCGTGCCCACGGCGGCGGAGGCTCGAAGTCCGGGCGTTCGGTGGGATAGCCGGGCAGCCGGGTGGTTCGCTGCGGCGGGACGCCCCGGGGCCCCGGCTGGTGCGGCGGCGCGAACCACGGCGCCGGGGTGGCCTGCGCCGGCGGATCCGGCTGTCGCGCGGCCGTGGAGTCGGCCGGACGCGAAGCCTGGGACCGCGGCTGCGGCCGGGCCTGCGTGTGAGGCTGAGAGGGAGGCTGCGAGGGACCGTGCGGCTGCGGGTGAGGCTCGGGCTGTGAGGAGGGCTGCTGGGCGTTCGGCGCCGACCACTGCGACTGCTCGGACCGGGGCGCCTGGGGCTGGGCTCCCGGGGCGACTCGTCCGCCTTCGTACGCCTCGCTGCGCTCGGTCATCCCGGCCTCACCCCTCCCTCGTCGAACCCCGCGGAGCGCCCGGCGCGCCCCACACCTCGTCAGTCGAAGGGATTCAACCAGGACACCATCCTGGCGGCGCCTCGGTCCAGTCGTTGCGTCAGGCCGGGTCCTGTGGTGGTCACCCGGTCGCGGGGAAATGCCGCAAGCACCGCATCCAGCCCCTGCGGCGTATCGCACACCGCCGTGTAAACCAGGCCGTTGGCGGCCCAGACGGCGTACGACGACAGGCCGTACCTGACGTACACGTCACCGGCGTCCGTCGTACGCCTGGTGAAACCGCGCATACCCGCCTCGTCCAGCTCACCTCGCTGCTCGAACACCGACGTGCTCACCAGACCGTCGGTGTAGGACAGGTGGAGTCTCGCGCCGTCGTCGGAGCGGCGTACGTCACGCAGGGCGGGGCCCGAGCCCAGCCGGGACTCGCAGCAGTTCCAGCCCTGGGCGGCCAGCCGGGGGTAGTCGGCCGCCGCCACGACCGGCCCGTCGTCGGCCGCCGGACTCGACGTCACCTGCGCGGGCTGCCCACCGGGCCGGGCGGGAGCCGTAGCCGAGCCGAGGTCCAGGTCGACGAACGCGTTGGCCCGGACCAGCGACCCGTCGTGGTCGTAGAGTTCCCGGCGTACCAGCACGCCGGTGCGCCGGTCGAGCCAGAACCGCGCCGCGACGGCGCCGTCGGCGCGGACCGCCTCCACCACCTCGGTCGTACGCCCCGCCGAGTGGCCGGGCGCCGCGAGCCGCACCTGGTAGGCGCCGGTGAGCAGGTCGAGGTTCTCCACGTGGTCGCCGGAGGCCTCCGACCCGTCCGCACGCGCGTCCGCGGACCTGTCCACGAACGCGGTGGGTCCGTCGCCGCCCCGCCGGGCGAAGGTGGTCCCGCGACCGGGGAGGTTGGCGACGTCGACCAGCTCCGAACTGTCGGCGGACCGGGACCAGACGGCCACGAACTGCGTTCCGCGGTAGGCGACGGTGTGTTCGGCCACCACCGCGCGGCGCAGCAGGCGCAGTGCCCGCGGGTCGTCGGGCGTGCTCGGCGATCCGGGCGGCACCACCCGCGGCTCCCGCGCTGCCCGCGCGTTGCCGGCGGCGGATCCGGCCGGCACAGCGCCCGCGAGCAGGAGACCGGTGAGGAGCGCCACCACCAGCAGGCGTATCGAGGCGGCCGACGGCCGCCGGAACGTCGGGGCCCGGAAGGTCCGGGACCTCAGGTCACCCGGCCCAGGGGGACGGATCGACATGGCGTCACCGCCCGGCCGTTGGCGCGAGGAGCCCCCGATCGAAGGATGCGGTGGCGGCACCGGGATCGGTCAGCGGGACCTCGGCCGCGGAGCCGGCGTGGTCGACGGCGTACCGCTGCACCGGCGGCACCACGCTCACCTGTGCGGGCTCCTTCGGCTGGCCCCCGGCGGCGAACGCCACCACGAACGTCATCGTCGCCATCGCCGCGGCCCCCGCCACACCGACCGTCAGCCGGCGACGGGAACGCCCGGCGGGCCGGCTGTCCCGGCGTGGCCGGCGGGTGCCGGGCTGGCCGGGTGGACGGTGTGCGGCGGACGGCCCGAGTCGCGGCGCGCGGGCCGGGACCCGGACGCCGGCCTGGATCGGCGTACGGGCGAGGTCGCCCCGGGTCGCGCTCGCACCGGAGCCGAGAGGCCGAGGGGACTCCTCGCCGGACACGCCGGCCGGCTCGGCCAGCGCGAGCAGGCCGGCCTCCAGGGATGCCGACGCCGTGGGCGCGGGCATCCCGGACAGCAGCGACTTGACCCGGCGTTCGGCGTCCACGGCGTCGCGGCACTCGGCACAGTGGGCGAGGTGGGCATGAACCTGGTCGCGGGCCTCGTGGTCCAGCTCCCCGTCGACCAGCGCGGACAGGACTGCGCGGTCGTGGGTCACCAGGAGGTCCTTTCGGCGGCGACCGTCCTTTCGGCGGTGTCGGCCGTGCCGGCGGACCCGGCGGTGGGGGTGACGTCGGTGACATCGGTGAGGTCGGAGACCTCGGACACGGGGGCGGACGTGGCGGTGGCAGCGGCGACCGTGGCCGCGGCAGCGGCCGGCTCGGGGCGGCGCTGCGGCATCCGGTGGGCCAGCGCCTCCCGCAGCTGCGAACGGCCGCGGTGGATCCGGCTGCGGACGGTGCCCAGCTTGACGCCGAGCGTCGCCGCGATCTCCTCGTACGAAAGGCCCTCGATGTCGCACAGGACGACCGCCGCCCGGAACTCCGGGGGCAGCGCTTCCAGCGCGGCCTGGATGTCGGCGTCGAGGTGGCGGTCGTCGTAGGCCTGGGCCGGGCTGGGCTCCGAGCCGGGCAGCCGCTCGGGGGCGTCGTCGGGCAGCGCGTCGAAGCGGATCCGCTGCCGGCGGCGGGCCAGGTCGAGGAAGAGGTTGGTGGTGATGCGGTGCAGCCAGCCCTGGAAGGTGCCCGGCGTGTAGGTGGACAGCGACCGGAAGACCCGGACGAAGACCTCCTGGGTGAGGTCCTCGGCGTCGTGCCGGTTGCCGGTCAGCCGGTATGCGAGCCGGTAGACCCGCGAGGAGTGTGTGCGGACGATCTCGTCCCAGGACGGAGGCGTCCAGGTCTCTGCCGGCACCGTGCCCGCGAGATTGTCGGCCATCGGACCACCTCCCCCAACTTCCACCGCCGTCGGGGCGCTCCCGCCGCGGTATCGTCACTCCGTTCGCCCGCATGAAGCAGGCGACGCCCCGCCGCAGGTCCGGCGGTGCTCTCCCATTGTCCCCGCGGGTCGGCCAAAACGCCTCGGATCCACCCCTGGTCTTAGCCCCTTCTTAGCTTCGGGGACCTCAGGGTTTGTCCCTTACCGGGTCTCAGGGTGCGGGTCGGATGTGTCCTCCAGGTCACGCCGTCGTCACCGAATGCCACCCGGACGTGCCCGGATGCGACCAGAACCGTCCTGACCAGGCGTTGCAGACAGATTCCGGGCAGGAGGGGACTAGGCTTCCACCCGGACCGGATCTCTGCGAACGACGTGCCGCCCAGACGTGCGCGCCGTGCCACCAAGGAGGCAGTTATCTCCACGATGAAGCCCGACACCTGGGCCTACGCCGAGGGTTTCGTCGCCGAGGACGACGTGCTCACGAAGGCCCGGGCACGCGCCGCCGAGGTCGGGGCGAGTCCCATCGGACAAGGTGGCGGGGCGGCGCTGCGGTTTCTCACCTCCGTGCTGCGCGCCCGGACCGTCGTCGAGATCGGCACCGGCTGCGGGGTCTCCGGCATCTGGATGCTGCGCGGTATGCGCCCCGACGGCACGCTGACCAGCGTCGACGTCGAGGCCGAGCACCAGCGGCTGGCGCGGGAGTCGTTCCTGGACGCCGGCATCGCCTCCCAGCGCACCCGGCTGATCACCGGCCGCGCCCTGGACGTCCTCCCGCGACTCACCGACGGCGCGTACGACCTCGTCTTCTGCGACGGGGACAAGAACGAGTACGCCGAGTACTACGAGGAGGCGCTGCGTCTCCTGCGGCCCGGCGGCGTCGTGGCCATCGACAACACGCTGTGGCACGACCGGGTGGCCGACCCGGCGCAGCGCGACCCGGTGACCGTCACGATCCGCGAGCTCGGCAGGCGGATCCTGGACGACGACCGGGTGGTTCCGGTGCTGCTGGCGGCCGGCGACGGGCTGCTCTGCGCGACCAAGCTCTGACCGCGGGCCTTCGTGACGTCCGCTCCCCTCGGGCGCGGACGTCACACCCGGCCCACAGCATGTGCTAGTTGTCGGGGAGCCGGCGGCCCTTGCCCAGCACGGTGATGCCGCTGTCGGTCACCGTGAAGCCGCGGGCCCGGTCGTGGTCGGGGTCGACGCCGATCCGGGCGCCGTCCGGCACCACGATGTTCTTGTCCAGGATGGCGCGCCTGACCACCGCACCCTCACCTATGACAGTGCCGTCGAGGATCACCGCGCTGCTCACCTCGGCGCCGCGCAGGATGCGCGTTCCCGGCGACAGGACGGACTGGTCCACCCGGGCGCCCGCGATGATCGACCCCATCGACAGGATGGACTCGGTCGCCTGGCCACCCTCGACCAGCTTGGCGCCCGGCAGCTGCGGGAAGCTGGTGAAGATCGGCCACTGGGTGTTGTAGAGGTTGAAGACCGGCTCGATCGAGACGAGGTCCATGTGGGCCTCGTGGTAGGAGTCGAGGGTTCCGACGTCGCGCCAGTAGCTGCGGTCGCGGTCGGTCGTACCCGGCACGTCGTTGTCGGCGAAGTCGTAGACCTGCGCCTCGCCCTTGTCGGTGAGCATCGGGATGATGCTCCCGCCCATGTCGTGGACGGAGCCCTCGTCGTCGGCGTCCATCCGCAGCGCGTCCAGCAGCACGTCGGTGGTGAAGACGTAGTTGCCCATCGACACGAACGTCTCGTCCGGGCTGCCCGGCAGGCCGGGAGGGTTCGCGGGCTTCTCCAGGAACGCCCGGATCGACCGTCCGTCCGCATGGGTCTCGATCACACCGAACGCCGACGCCTGGTCGCGCGGCATCCGGATGCCGGCCACCGTGACGCCCGCGTCGCCGGCGATGTGCGCGTCGACCATCTGCTCGACGTCCATGCGGTACACGTGGTCGGCGCCGAACACGACAACGTAGTCCGGCTTGTCGTCGTAGATGAGGTTCAGCGACTGGAAGATCGCGTCGGCGCTGCCTTGGTACCACCGCGGGCCGAGCCGCTGCTGGGCGGGAACCGGCGTGACGTAGTTGCCGAGCAGGGTGGACATCCGCCAGGTCAGCGACACGTGCCGGTCGAGCGAATGCGACTTGTACTGCGTCAGCACGCAAAGTCGGCGGATGCCGCCGTTCACGAGGTTGGAGAGTACGAAGTCGATGAGCCGGTAGGTGCCGCCGAAGGGCACGGCGGGTTTCGCACGGTCGGCTGTCAATGGCATGAGGCGCTTGCCCTCGCCGCCGGCCAACACGATCCCGAGTACCCGCGGTTCCTTACCCATACCGGCACCCTAGTCTCCGGCGATTACGCACGCGTCACAATGGGCGCCATGCCTGATCTGGTCACGCCGACACCCACTGTGCGGGTTTCGTTCCTCCAAGCCATGCAGGAGTTCCTCGCCGAGGGGCGGGGCACGGCGGAGGACAACTCCATGATCGGCCACGAGTTCCGGGAGTACGCCGCGGTGTGGTCCTCCCCGGTCGGGTTCGCCGCGTACGTCGCCGACCTGCGGGCTGCGGCGCGGGAGGAGACGCCGCGGCCGAACGGCTTCGTACCCTCCACCACGCTGTGGTACGTCGAGGACGAGGAGTACCTCGGCCGGCTGGCGATCCGGCACCGGCTGACGCCGTTCCTGCTGGAGGTCGGCGGGCACATCGGTTACGACGTACGCCCCGGCGCCCGGCGCCGCGGGCACGCGACGGCGATGCTGGCGGCGGCACTGCCGACGAGCCGCGACCTCGGGATCGACCCGGTGCTGGTCACCTGCGACACCGACAACGAAGGGTCGCGCAAGGTGATCGAGGCCAACGGCGGCGTGCTGGAGGACGAACGCAACGGCAAGTTGCGTTACTGGGTGCCGACCTCGCGGTCCTGATCCGCCGCCCGGTCGAGTTCGGCGACCAGTCTCTTCGGGGCGATCTGCCGGTAGGCGTCGGTCACCACCTCGGCCACCCGGTCCCAGTCGACGTCGACGTCGAGGTAGACCCCGAGCCAGCCGCGGTGGCCGACGTAGGGCGGCCGGAAGAAGCTGTCCGGCTCGGCCGCGACCAGCAGTCGCTGCACACCTTCCGGCGCGGCCGCCCAGAACCCGAGCCGGTCGTCGTGGTGGTGGTCGGCGTACATCACGAACACCTTCTTGTCGCGTACGAACCACGTGGGCTCGCCGTGGCTCGGGCGTTCGGTGACCTCGGGCAGCGCGGTGCACAACGCCCGCAGCCGCGCCAGTGGTTCCGTCATCCGCCGATGATGCCACGGCCTGGCTCGGTCAACGGGGCAACCGAAGGCTTCGCCCGGCCGCACCCGGGTCGTAGAGTCCGGGCATGAGAGTCGCGATGCTCACCCGAGAGTTTCCGCCCCAGGTCTACGGCGGCGCCGGCGTCCACGTCGACTACCTCAGCCGGGCCCTTCGCACGCTGGTCGACCTCGACGTCCACTGCTTGGGCATCCCCCGCGACGGCGCCGTCGCACACAGCGAGGACGACCCGCGACTGGCCGGTGCCAACCCGGCCTTGCGGATCTTCGCCGCCAACCTGGAGATGGCGGCCGGGGTGGAGCGCGCGCAGGTGGTCCACTCGCACACGTGGTACGCCAACCTGGCCGGACACCTCGCCAAGCTGCTGTACGGCGTACCGCACGTGGTCACCGCGCACTCCCTCGAACCACGCCGGCCGTGGAAGGAGGAACAGCTCGGTGGCGGCTACCGGCTCTCCTCGTGGGCGGAGCGGCAGGCCTACGAGAGCGCCGACGCGATCATCGCGGTCAGCGCGGCGATGCGGGCCGACGTGCTGGACTGCTACCCGGCGGTGGACCCCGAGCGGGTACGCGTGATCCCGAACGGCATCGACACCGTGCAATACGCCCCCGACCGGCGTACCGACGTGGTGGACCGGTTGGGCATCGACCCGGCCCGGCCGAGCGTCGCCTTCGTCGGGCGGATCACCCGGCAGAAGGGGGTGCCGCACCTGTTGCGCGCGGCCGCCGACTTCGACCCGAAGGCCCAGCTGGTGCTGCTCGCCGGTGCGCCGGACACCCCCGAGCTGGCCGCGGAGTCCGCGGCCGCCGTCGACCGGCTGCGGGCCGAGCGCGACGGAGTGGTGTGGGTGCAGGAGATGCTGCCGCGCGAGGACGTCATCCAGGTGCTCACCCACGCCACGGTGTTCTGCTGCCCGTCGATCTACGAACCACAGGGCATCGTCAACCTGGAGGCGATGGCGTGTGAGACGGCGGTCGTCGCCAGCGCGGTCGGTGGTATCCCGGAGGTCGTGCAGGACGGCCGGACCGGGCTGCTGGTCGACTACGACGAGGCCGATCCGGCTGCCTTCGAGCGCGGCCTGGCGGAGGCGGTCAACACGCTGGTCGCCGATCCCGAGCGGGCCGCGACGATGGGCCTGGCAGGACGGGCCCGTGCGGTCGAGGACTACGGCTGGGACGCGCTGGCGCGGCGGACCGCGGAGGTCTACGCCGGGCTGATCGGCTGAGAAGGCCGGAATCGAAAAAGCCGAGCCAGGCCCTGACAGGGCCGGTCCGGCTGCGGAGACCCGATGCCGCTCGCCGCCGGGTCGAGCGGCACCGGGCGTCTCCACTGGCGATCTGAACCGACATGTCGCGTGCGGAGGTGGTGGTCCGGTCCGCCGCGCCGTTGTCGTGTCCGTCGCTCGCAGCCACACCTACCCCGCACCCGCGGGAGCCGAAACCACCTGGATCCAAGACGGTGGAATTCGGCTCCCGCGAGCGGTGCGTCACTTACCGATGGCGTACGCGTGGTGCACGGTCAGCTCGGCGGTGTTGCCCGAGGTGTCGACCGCCTTGGCCCGCAGTGAGACATATCCGGACCGGTGCGGCGCCGGTGGCACCAGGACCACCCAGCGGCCGCCCCGATCACGCCGGACCGGCGCCTTCCGCCAGGTTTTGCCGTCGTCCCAGGAGACGCCCGCCGTCAGGCTCTTGGTCGGGCCGGCGTTCGACCCCGCCTGCGGAGTGACGGTCACCGGGACCTGCGTCACGCCGCGCCGGTGGTCCTGGTTGAGCTGGTCCAGCCTCGGCGAGAACCGGATCACCGACAGCGGCAACGCGACCCCGTGCTCCTCGTCCCCGGCATGCCCGGAGGTGAAGGTCCACGTGGCGGCGAGCTTCGTGGACAGTTTGGAGTACGTCGGCCGGGTGGCGGTGACCTCGAGCCGGTAGTCCGACGTCGCCCGGGGCACGGTCACCAACTCGTCGATGTATCCGGCGTAGGCCGACTCGGCGATCTTGTGCCCGTCGCGGTAGAGCCGGGTCCGGGCGGTGTCCACCAGGGAGTCGCCCGGGTGGCCGGCGGCGTCGGAGTACATCAGGGCGTTGACCAGAAGGTCGTCGCCGTACCGTCCCACGGACGGGCCCCACGAGTCGCTCGGGAGCGTCGGCCCGAACACCGCGGAGTTCCACTGCTCGCGGTAGTCACCACCCGCGCGATAGCTGTGGTCGGCCGAGACGAGCACTGTCTGGGCCTGCGGCCAGCCGTCCTGGTCGACGGCGAACTCTTCGAACTCGGTGGACCAGGTCGTCGGACCGGACTCGAGGTAGCTGGTCACCTGGTTCGGCAGGTCCAGGACCAGGCCGACCGCCGACCTGGACGCGGTGGGATCGGCCGCGCCGAACACCGATCGGAAGGCCTGACGTCCTGGCTGCTGGCGGGCGAACCTGGAGACGACCTTGCCCAGCTGGCTGTCCTTCACGTCCTTGCGCTGGAAGCCGGTGAAGAACCGTCCCGGGAAGTTGTTCAGCAGGCCGTAGAAGTACGGGCTGTTGGCGAACGAGCCGTCCTTGCCGGGCACCGCCCACTGGCTGCCGAGGTGGGAACTCATCCCGGAGACCGGAGCCGTGGCGCCGAGCTGGCCGGTGTAGAGCCCGTCGAAGGAATCGGACCAGAGCGTGGAGCTGAAGGCCATGTCCGGCCCGGTGCGGTCGTAGCTGATGTCGACCAGCGCCGGGCGCACCGACGAACGGTGCACGGTGGTCGACACCGGCCGGGCGATGCGGGCGTCGGCGTCGATCGTGGTGTTCCGGGTCAGCGCGACGGTGGGCTGCACGAGCCGGACCCACGCCGGGTCCGACGACTCGAAGTCGGCGACGTCGGTCTCGAGAACGTACGTCCCCTTCGCCAGCCTGACCTTGGCGATGCCGTCGGCGTCGGGCTCGAGATCGACGAAGGCTTCATTGTCCAGACCGATCACCGATCCGAAGGCGTCCGCGGTCGGCTTGCCGTTCCGGTCGCGGTGGCGGATGGTGAGGTCGTAGCTCTCGACCTCCTTCTCCACCCCGAGTGGTGTGCCGAGTGAGGTGCCGCCGGGTCCGGTGGCGAGGAGGCGGCCGCTGTAGGCGCCGTCGGGTCCGTTGTGGCGGGTGTCGGAGGTGACCGACACCGACGCCGACCCGCCGGCGGGGACAGTGACCGAGGACGCGCTCACCTTCATCGCCGAGACGGGTGCCGGGCGCCCGTCGGGGCGGGTGAGTTCGACCTTGAGGGCGAGGGTGACCGCCTTGGTGGCGGTGTTGCGGTAGGAGACCTGCTTGGTGACCGGCGTGTCGTCGGAGTGCGGCCAAGCCGCGAGGCCGAACGACAGGCTGACCGGTGTTCCGAGGACGGTCTGGGTGATCGCCTTGGCGACGTCGACCCGGCCGGAGCCCTGTTCGTAGACGGACAGGTCGGGGTTGTTCTTCGCCGAGGCCATCAGGACCGGCTTGAGGCGGGACGCGTTCCAGGTCGGGTGCTGCTGGGCCAGCAGGGCCGCCGCCCCGGCGACGTGGGGGGTGGCCATCGAGGTGCCGCTGAGGCGGATGTACTTGTCGCCCACCGGGTCGCCGAGTTCGGTGCCTGCGGCGCGGGCGGCGACGATGTCGACACCGGGTGCGGTGATGTCCGGCTTGATCCCGCCGTCACCGATGCGGGGGCCGCGGCTGGAGAAGTCGGCGAGGTTGTCCTGCTTGTCCACCGCACCCACGGTCAGCGCGGCTTCGGCCGCCCCCGGAGACTCGACCGTGTGGTCGCCGGGGCCGCTGTTGCCGGCGGCGATGACGAACAGGGTGCCGGTCTGGCGGGTCAGCGTGCCGACCGCGGCTTCCAGCGGGTCCTCACCAGGGGTGTCGCTGCCACCGATGCTGATGTTGACCGCGGTCGCCTTCTGTGCCGCGGCCCACTGCATCCCGGCCAGGATCGCCGAGTCCTCGCAGAAGCCGTCGTTGTCGCACACCTTGCCGTCGAGGAGCTTCGCGTCGAACGCGACACCCTTGTACTTGCCGGCCGACGCCTTCGCCGTGCCGGCGATGATCGACGCGACGTGGGTGCCGTGGCCGAAGCCGTCACCGGCCGGCCCGGCGGTGAAGTTGTGCGCCGCCTTGACCTGACCGGCCAGGTCGGGGTGGGTGGCGTCGACACCGGTGTCCAGGACACCTACCGTCACGCCCTTGCCGGTGAAGCCGGCCTTCCACGCCGCCGGCGCACCGATCTGCGGCACGGACTGGTCCAGCGCCGGGTGGTGCACACCGTCCAGCCACACCTTGGTGATGCCGGGCCCGAACGTTCTGGCTTCGGGTTGGGTCTTCAGGTCGGCCCAGAAGGCTCCGGCCTGCTTCTTGTCCACGCTCAGTGCGGCACCGTCGACCGCCGGCAGCGTACGCACCTGGCGGGCACCCGCCGCGGCCAGCCGTGCACCGGCGGCCGACCGTCCGGACGCGCCGGGGTAGGTGACGATCAGCGGCACGGTGGCGCGGTGGGCGTCGTCGTACCTCGACTTCACCAGGCCGGTGACGTCGAACAACCGCCGGTCCAGCAGTCCGGACCCGAGCGCGGGCAGCGCGTCGGAGGGAAAGACGTACAGGTGCCCACCGGTCCGGCGGGCCAGGAACCTGATGCTCTTCCGGCCCTTGCCCGGGACGACCGACGCCGAGGTGCCGTCGCTCTTCGGGAGCAGGACCCGGTCGCCGGTGACCAGCGTCACCGAGACCGGCCGGGACCGCGCGACGGTGATGGCGGTCGCGGTCGCCCGCGGGTGGGCCGCCCGATCACTTGACTGTCCCGACGCGCCGGGCGTGCCCGCCCAGCCGGCCGGGCCGAGCGCGGTGACCATCCCGGCCACCAACCCGCCCACGGCCACCGCCCGGAAGCGATGCCTGGAAACGCTCATGCAACCTCCCCGTTCGGACACGGGGGGCCAAGGGCACCGGGCCAAGCCACAGCACCCTCGAGATCTGAAGTGGCGAACCTTCCCCCGTGTCACCAGATACACAACTCGAATGAGTGCCGTGATCGTGGCACAAAAAGGACCCCCCGGGAAGACAACGCACGACAGTTTCGTTCTGGCCGAATCATCACGAACCCCGGCCCGAACCGGGAGCATGCGAAAGCCCCGGCCGGGACCTCAGGGCCCCGGCCGGGGCAGGTGCTTGCTGTGCTGGTGTTCTGGTCGAGCTAGCCCACGACCGACTTGAGCGCGTCACCGAGCTCGCGGGCCTCGTCGGCCGAGAGCTCGACGACGAGCCGCCCGCCACCTTCGAGTGGCACGCGCATCACGATGCCCCGCCCCTCCTTGGTGACCTCAAGCGGTCCGTCGCCCGTCCGCGGCTTCATGGCCGCCATCCGCGCACTCCTTTCGTGTCGTCCGTGCGCGACGGCTCCACACCGCGAGGGGTGCGAGGCCGCCGAAGCGTGCCGTTACGCCGGGCCATTATCCCGCATCGCGCATCGACACCGAAAGTCAAGATCGCCGCGGGGCCGCGCAGTGTGTCCGGATCGATGCCACTCGGTGGCATCCGGGCGGCTCGGCGTCACTCGGTGCCCACCCGCCGCAACTCAGCGCCACGCCGTCGCCGCGCGGAACCGTTCGAAGTCGCCGGCCGCCGGCCCGTACCGCTCGATCCCGCTCGGTGCGCCCTCGGGACCGGCATCTTCCGGCAGACTTCGCTCATGCAGGCACGTTCGGCGCTTTTCGACCTCTACGGCGACCACCTCCGGTCACGTGGCGGCCGGGCGCCGGTGGCCGCGCTGGTCCAGTTGCTGGCGCCGCTCGGAATCACCGCCGCGGCGGTGCGGACCGCGGTGTCCCGGATGGTCCGGCAGGGCTGGCTGGCGCCGGTCCGTACGCCGGGTGGGCCCGGCTACGCGCTCACCGACCGTGCCGTGCGCCGGCTCGACGAGGCCGCGGCCCGCATCTACCGCACCCGCGGCAGCGAGTGGGACGGAACCTGGCATCTGCTGGTCCTCCCCCACGTACCCGACCGGAGCCTTCGCGAACGACTGCACGCCGGCCTGGCGTTCCTCGGGTACGCCCGCCTCGGTGGGGACACCTGGCTGGCGCCACGCCGGTCCGGCGAGGCGGAATCCCTGCTGGCAGCGGACGGCGTACGCCCGGACAGCTTCACCGCCCGCGACCTCGGCGACCCGGCCGACCTGGCCGCCCGGGCCTTCGACCTGGCCGCGCTGGGTAGGGCGTACCAGCAGTGGCTGCGCGACGCCCGGACGCACGGACGGGAAGACCCGGGTGCCACTGCCGCGGAGGGAGGAGCCATGGAGGGAGCCATGGTGGGCGAGGACGGCGACCGGCGGGCGTTCGCGGACCGCAGCCGACTGGTGCACGAGTGGCGGAAGTTCCTGTTCACCGACCCCGGCCTGCCGCCGGCCCTGCTTCCCGCCGACTGGCCCGGGGACACGGCCGCGGCGTACTTCGACACCCACGCCGCCGCCCTGCTCCCGGCCGCGGCCAGATTCGTCGACACCTGCCTCGCCCAGACCGGAGGAACGACATGACCTCACCGACCGACTCGCCCACCGACACATCCACCGAGGCGGCGGCCGTGCGGGCCACGCCGGTCCGGTACGCCGTGGAGGCGGGCGTGGCCACGATCACGCTGAACCGCCCGGACGCCGCGAACTCCCTGGACCTGGCCACCAAGGAGGCACTGCGCGACGCCGTCGCGGCCGCGGCGGCCGACGACTCCGTGCGCTGCGTCCTGCTCACCGGCGCCGGCGACCGGGCCTTCTGCGCCGGCCAGGACCTCCGCGAACACGTCGCCGCGCTGCGCGACCGGCCGCTGGAGGAGGTCTGGTCCACCGTCCCGGAGCACTACATCCCGATCGCGCGGGGCCTGGCGACCATGCCCAAGCCGGTGGTCGCGGCGGTCAACGGCGTGGCCGCCGGGGCCGGCGCCGCGCTGGCCTTCGCCTGCGACTTCCGGGTGCTGTCCGACACCGCGGGGTTCAACCTCGCGTTCACCGCGATCGGGTTGTCCTGCGACACCGGCACCTCGTGGACACTGCCCCGGCTGGTCGGGCACGCCCGGGCGGTGGACCTGCTGATGCGGCCGCGCACCATCTCGGCGGAGGAGGCCGAACGCATCGGGCTGGCCACGTCGGTGGTTCCCGCGGCCGACCTGGCCGGCGCGGCGTGCGCACTGGCCCGCGAGCTCGCCGCCGGGCCGACGGTCGCCTACGCGGCGGTACGGGAGGCACTCGCGTACGCCTCGCACAGCTCGCTGGAGGAGGCGCTGGAGTTCGAGGGCGCGACCATGCGGCGCTGCGGCGCCACCGCCGACCACGCCAACGCGGTGGCGGCGTTCGTGGCCAAGCGCCGGCCGGAGTTCGAGGGCCGCTGAGCGGTTCGTCGTACCTCCCTCACGGTTTCGGGGGCTGGAACAGCAGCAGCTCACCGATCTGCTCGTAGCCGGCGTTCCGGTAGAGCTCGGTGCCGGCTCGGCTGGCGGTGAGGACCGACGCGGTGGAGGCGTACTTCCGGTCGTCGCGCAGCACCCGCGCCACCAGGGCGCGGGCGATGCCGCGCCGCCGGTGCTCGGCCGGGACGTACAGGTCGGCGCACCAGGTGGCAACCGAGTCGTCGGTGAGGCGTACGACGACACTGCTGACCCAGCCGACGACCTCCCCCGCGGCGAGCGCGGCGTACTGGCGCCGCGGGCTTTCCTCGGCGAGAAGCTCCGGCCCGAGCGGCCGCCGGCGGGTCGCGGCGCCCAGGCGTTCGGCGAGCTCGGACGTCGTCACCCGGGTGGTCCGCACGGCCCTCCCGTCGGCGGTGCGCGCGGCCGGCGAGGTGGGCACCCGGCCGAGCCGGTGGACCATCAGTGGCTCGCCGCCGCCGAACCGGAAGCCACGGGACTTGTACGCCTCGCGCAACGGCCCGGCCGGCTCGTCGAGCGCGCGGATCACCGACAGGACGAAGTGGGTACGGGCGTGGGCACGAGCCGGGGCGTCGAGGTCGGCCGCGCCGGGACCGTGCCCCACCCACTCCTCGCGGCGGTACCTGCGAGGGTCGCGCCTCGGCGCGTCGCGGAGCACCCACACCGCGCCCGGCCTGCCCGTCCCGCCCTGGCGTTCGCGTTCGGGGAGGCGCTCGGGCAGGTAGGGGTGGGTCACGCTGCGCGTGAACGCATAGCCTCGCGCGAACACCTCGACCGCCCGGGAGAGCTCCTCGTCGGGCTCGGGCCGGTGAGCGCGCGCCATGCTCAGCGGCCGCCGATGACGCGGCCCCACTTGGTGCGTTCGTTCAGCATCATCGCCTCGGCCTCGATCTCGACCTTCCAGCGCGGGTCGAGCAGGCCGGCGACGACCACCATCGAGGTGACCGGGCGGATCTCGCCGAACACCTTGCCGTGCACCCGGCCCACCGCGTCGGCGTGGGCCGCGTCGGTGACGTACATCCGGGTGCGGACGACGTGCTCGGGTCCCGCGCCGACCTGGGCGAGCGCGGTCAGGATGATCTCGATGCAGCGGAACGCCTGCACCCCGGGATCGGGGTCGACCTCGCCGTCCTCCCAAACCGGTGCGGTGCCGGCGACCAGCACGCGGTTGCCGATCGACACCGCCCGGCTGTAGCCGTACTCGCGCTCGAGTTCGTTCCCGGACGCAACTCTTCGACGGGCCACCTGATCACTCCCTCGGCTTCACGCTGCTCGCCCCGGCGGACAAGTCTTCGGCGGGCACGTCACCGGCGGCCGGCCCACGGGCCACGCACTCCAGCAGATGGTCGTCGACCATGCCGGTCGCCTGCATCAGGGCGTAGCAGGTGGTCGGTCCGACGAACGTGAACCCGTTGCGTTTGAGCGCCTTGGCCATGGCCTTGGACTCGGCCGTGGTCGCGGGCACGTCGGCGGACGTGCAGGGCGCGGGCCGGGTCGCCGGGTCGGGGGCGAACGACCAGAGCAGCGCCGCCAGCCCACCGGGCAGGTCGTGGGCCGCCCGGGCGTTGCGGATCGCGGCGTTGATCTTGGCGGTGTTGCGGACGATGCCGGCGTCGGCCAGCAGGCGGTGCACGTCGGCGTCGCCGAACCCGGCCACGGCGGCGATGTCGAAGCCGGCGAACGCCGTCCGGAACGCCGGCCGCTTGCGCAGGATCGTCAGCCAGGACAGCCCGGACTGGAACGCCTCCAGCGTCATGCGTTCGAACAAGCCGCGGTCGTCGCGGATCGGCCGGCCCCACTCCAGGTCGTGGTAGGCGATGTAGTCGGGCGCCGAGGTCGCCCAGGAACACCGCAACAGCCCGTCCGGACCGGTCACCGCGGTCACGGCCGTCATCGCTCGCCCTGGTCGCCGGCGGGTTCGTCCGCCGGAGCGGGCGGAGCGGGCCGCTCGTCCGGGTCCAGCCGGTCGTCCAGCCGGTCGTCCAGCCGGTCGTCCAGCCGGTCGTCCAGCCGGTCGTCCAGCCGGTCGTGCCGCCAGCGCTCGCTCTCGGCGACCTCCCGCTCGCGGTCGGCCACCCGCTCCTCCCGCTCGGACAGGTCGCGGCCGATCCGCGAGATCACGTCGTCCACCTCGTCCATGCGGTAGCCGCGCAGCACGACGGAGAACCGCACGTCGTCGAGGTCGCTCGCGCGGACCGGACGGTCGGCAGGCAGCCGGACCTCCCGTCGGTCGGGATAGGCGCGCGCCATCGCACCGCCGCGCCCGACCGCCACCGCGGCGGTTGATCCGAGCACGACCAGCACGAGGACGACCCACAACCAGGTCATGCGCCCGATCGTGCCATGCGCCACCCCCGGGCAGGCGGGTAGGGGACGCCGCCGCGCCGCCGCGGCCGCCCCGCCCGCGCGCCCTCGCCTGCCGGCGCCCTGCCGGGGCCTGCCAGGCTGGGAGCACGCGGACGCCCGGACCCGGGCAACGCTGGGCAGACCGGTGGCCACGCCGGTCACGGAGGTGCGGATGTTGCGGCTGGGCGGGCGGGAGTTCGGCGCCGGGGAGTACGCCGTGATGGCGATCGTGAACCGTACGCCGGACTCGTTCTTCGACGCGGGTGCGACGTTCGCCGAGGACGCGGCCCTGGACCGGGTGGCGGCCGTGGTCGCCTACGGCGCCGACATCGTCGACATCGGCGGGGTCAAGGCCGGGCACGGCGCGGAGGTCGGGGTGGCCGAGGAACTCGCCCGGACCGCGCCCTTCGTCGCCGAGGTCCGGGCACGCCACCCCGACCTGGTGATCAGCGTGGACACCTGGCGCGCACCGGTCGCCCGGGAGCTGTGCGCCGCCGGGGCGGACCTGATCAACGACACCTGGTCCGGCGCCGATCCGGGCCTGCCGGAGGTGGCCGCGGAGTTCGGCACCGGGCTGGTCTGCTCGCACACCGGCGGCCTGCCCCCGCGTACGGACCCGCACCGGGTGGCCTACGCCGACGTGGTCGCCGACGTGGTGGCCAGGGTGACCGAGCTCGCCGAGCGGGCGGTCGCGGCGGGGGTGCGCCGGGACGGGATCCTGGTCGACCCGACCCACGACTTCGGCAAGAACACCTGGCACTCCCTCGAGGTCACCCGCCGGCTGGACGAGCTCGTGGCCACCGGCTGGCCCGTCCTGGTCGCGCTGTCCCGCAAGGACTTCGTCGGGGAGACGCTGGACCTGCCCGTCGGCGAGCGGCTGCCCGGAACGCTGGCCGCCACCGCCGTCTCGGCGTGGCAGGGCGCGCGAGTCTTCCGTGCCCATGACGTACGCGAGACCCGGCAGGTGCTGGACATGGTGGCCTCGATCCGCGGCGCCCGCCCGCCCGCGCGTCCACGCCGCGGGCTGGCCTGACGACCCGGGCGCCGGGCGACCCTCGCACGGGTCAGTCGGGCGGGACCTGCGCGCCGTTCCCGCCGTTCCCGGCAGGCCCGCCGTTCCCGGCTGTCCCACCGTTTCCACCGGCGCTGCCGTTGCCGTCCGTGCTGCCCGTACCGCCGTTGCCGACGGCGACGGCGTCTCCCTCGGCGCTGCCGTTCCCGGTGTCCGCGGCCGGCCTGCGCGAGGCCTGGAGGACGAACTCGACGGCCTCGTCGGCGTCGTCGGTGAGGTGCAGCATCTCCAGGTCGGCCGGCTTGATCTTGCCGTCGGCGAGCACGGTGTCGCGCAGCCAGCTCAGCAGGCCCGACCAGTAGGACGTGCCGATCAGCACCAGCGGGAACGACGTGACCTTGCGCGTCTGGATGAGCGTGAGCGCCTCGAACAGCTCGTCGAAGGTGCCGAACCCGCCGGGCAGCACCACGAAACCCTGGGCGTACTTCACGAACATCGTCTTGCGGACGAAGAAGTAGCGGAAGTTGATGCCGACGTCGACCCAGGGGTTCATGCCCTGCTCGAACGGCAGCTCGATGCCCAGGCCGACCGAGACCCCGCCGGCCTGGCTGGCGCCCTTGTTGGCGGCCTCCATCACTCCCGGCCCACCGCCGGTGATGACGGCGTAGCCGGCGTCGGCGAGGCCGCGGCCCACCCGCTCGGCCATCGCGTACATCGGGTCCTCGGGTCGGGTGCGGGCGCTGCCGAAGACGCTGATCGCCGACCCGAGCTCGGCCAGCATGCCGAAGCCCTCGACGAACTCCGACTGGATCCGCAGCACCCGCCAGGGGTCGGTGTGCACCCAGTCGGAGGGGCCGCGGGTGTCCAGCAGCCGCTGGTCGGTGGTGCTGGACTCCACCTGGGTACGCCGCGTGACGACCCGGCCACGCTGCTTCTCCGGGGGCCGTCTCTCCGGGGCCGGTGCGGGCTGGGCCGGCGCCGTCGTGTCCGGCGTACGGACCGATGCGTCAGGTGTACGGACCGATGCCGCGGAGGTGGACGGGTCGTCCTGATCTGGCCACATGGGACCGAAGGGTAACCGGCGCTGCCGACAGCCGGGTGAACCATCGGGTAATCAGCCCCGAAGCCAGGCTCCCATGCGGTCCTCGCACGAGTGGAGTTCGGCGACCCGGACGTACTCGTCGCGGGTGTGCGCGAGCGCGGACTCCCCCGGCCCGTAGTTGACGGCGGGCACGCCCAGCTCGGCGAACCTCGCCACGTCGGTCCAGCCGAACTTCGGGTGCGGCTGGACCCCCAGCGCCTCGATGAAGGCGGCGGCCGCCGGGCGGTCCAGCCCGGGCGCCGCCGCCGGGGCGGAGTCGCGCAGCTCGACGACGTACCCCGCGAACGTCTCCTGCACGTGGGCGAACGCCTCCGCCTCGGAACGGTCCGGCGCGAAGCGGTAGTTGACGGTGACCCGGCACTCGTCCGGGATCACGTTGCCGGCGACGCCACCGGCGATCCCCACGGCGTTCAGCCCCTCGCGGTAGACGAGGCCGTCGACCGGGACCTGGCGCGGTTTGTACTCGGCCAGCCGGGTCAGCACCGGCGCGGCCGCGTGGATGGCGTTGGCGCCCATCCACGCCCGGGCACTGTGCGACCGGGTGCCCCGCAGCAGGATCTCGGCCCGCAGCGTGCCCTGGCAGCCACCCTCCACCTGGGCGCTGGAGGGCTCCATCAGGACGGCGAAGTCGGCGGCCAGCACCTCCGGCGAGGTGTGCGCCAGCCGGCCGAGGCCGTTCTTCTCCGCCTCGATCTCCTCGCAGTCGTAGAAGACGTACGTCACGTCACGAACCGGCTCGGTGAGCGTGGCGGCCAGTCGCAGCGCCACCGCGACGCCGCCCTTCATGTCGCAGGCGCCGAGGCCGTACACACGGTCCTCGACCAGCCGGGACGGGAGGTTGCCCGCCTCCGGAACGGTGTCCAGGTGGCCGGCGACGACGACGCGCTCGGGCCGGGACAGCTCCGTCCGGGCTACCACGGTGTTGCCGAACCGCCGCGTCTCCAGGTGGGACAGACCGGACAGCGCCGCCTCCACCGCGTCGGCCAGTGCGCGTTCGTTCCCGCTCACGGACTCGACGTCGACCAGGGCGCGGGTGAGGCTCACGACGTCGGTGTGGAGATCCAGACTCGGCATGGCCCGCAGTCTGCCAGGAGTGGCGCCCGCCGTCCGGCGAGGTGGCGTGCAACTGGTGCCGTCGTACGACGAAAGTGCCCGAATCCAGCCGTCCGGCACTTGTCGGACCCGGGCTCGTCCGCTTGCCCGGCTCTGGCAGGCTGACCACATGACTGACACACCTGGTGCCTGGGGCTTCGGACTAGCGACGACGACCCACGACGGCAAGGTCCTCGACACCTGGTATCCCGCGCCCGCCCTGGGCGCGCCCGGGTCGGGCGACGAGCGGCCACCGTCCGAGCTCGTGGCGCTGGAGGGCGAGGACGACGCGCGGCGCGTCCGCACGACCGTCGTCCACACCGTGCTCGCCGACCTCGACTCACCTCCCGCCGACGCGGCCGACGCCTACCTCCGGCTGCACCTGCTGTCCCACCGGCTGGTCCGCCCGCGCGAGGCCAACCTGGACGGCATCTTCGGCGTACTGGCCAACGTGGTGTGGACCAGCGCCGGCCCCTGCGCGGTGGACGACTTCGAGCAGACCCGGCTGCGGCTGCGGGCCGGCGGGCGCGCGGTCACGGTGTACGGCGTGGACAAGTTCCCCCGGATGGTCGACTACGTGCTGCCGGCGGGAGTACGCATCGCCGACGCCGACCGGGTGCGCCTGGGCGCCCACCTGGCCGAGGGCACCACGGTGATGCACGAGGGCTTCGTCAACTACAACGCCGGCACCCTCGGCGCCTCCATGGTCGAGGGCCGCATCTCCGCGGGCGTGGTGGTGGAGGACGGCTCCGACATCGGCGGCGGCGCGTCCGTCATGGGCACGCTGTCCGGTGGCGGCACCGAGGTCGTCTCCATCGGCAAGCGGTGCCTGCTGGGCGCGAACGCCGGCGTCGCCATCTCCCTCGGTGACGACTGCGTGGTCGAGGCCGGCTGCTACGTCACCACCAACTCCAAGGTGAAGATGCCCGACGGCGAGATCGTCAAGGCGCGGGAGCTGTCCGGCACTCCGGGCCTGCTCTTCTGGCGCAACAGCCTCTCCGGAGCGCTCGAGGCCCTCCCTCGCAGGACCGGAGGGGTCGAGCTCAACGCCGCGTTGCACTCCAACGGCTGATGACCGCGTCCGGGGGGAAGCGGGTCGCCAGGATCGCCGCCATCCTGGCGATCGCCTGTGGGCTGGTCGTCGCCGGCGCGATGCTGGCCTCGGAGTTCCTCTTCCGGCAGCCGTTGGTGGAGGCCTGCCACGTCACCGCCAACGGCATCCGGACCGAGCTCCCGCTGGAGGAGTCCCAGAACGCCGCGCTGATCTCCGCGGTGTCGGTACGCCGTGGCCTGCCGCCGCGGGCGGCGAGCATCGCGCTGGCCACCGCCTACCAGGAGTCCGGCCTGCGCAACATCGACTACGGCCACCTGGACTCGGTGGGCCTGTTCCAGCAGCGGCCGAGCCAGGGCTGGGGCACGGTCGAACAGATCCAGGACCCCTACTACGCCACCGGCCGGTTCTACACCGCGCTGGCCAGGGTGCCCGGCTACACCGCCATGGACATCGCGGCGGCGGCGCAACGCGTCCAGCTGTCGGCCGACGGCGGCGCGTACGCCCAGCACGAGGGCAACGCCCGCGCGCTGGCCTCGGCCCTGACCGGGCAGACACCGGCGGCCTTCTCGTGTGAGTTCACACCGGCCCAGCGACCCGGCCCGACCACCACCGCCGACCTGTCCGCGGAGCTCGCCAAGGCCTACGGCAGCGAGCGGGGGCGGGTCACCGGCGCGACCGTCGGCCAGGGCGGCAACGACGGCCTGTCGGCCGGCAACACCGCCGCGCTGGTCCTCGACGTACCCGTACGCACCGGCGAGGGCAGGTTCGGCTGGTCGGTCGCACAGTGGTCGGTCGCGTACGCCAAGCAGTTCGGGATCGCGTCGGTCTCCTACGCCGGCCGCACGTGGACGACGGACCGGTCCAAGGACGGGTGGCGCACCGACCGGGCGGCCGCACCCACCCGGGTCCGCATCGTCGTGGGGTCACCGCGCTGACACCGGGGCCTACATCGGGGCAGACACCGGAGCCGGGACCGGCCGCATCGCGAACGCCGCCACGATCTGCACCCCGGCCGCCCCGAGCGAGCTCACCGCGGTCATCGGCACCACGGTCGACAGCGACAGGTCGGGCAGCAGCAGGAACGCCACCCCCACGCCCACCGCGACCAGCCCGGCGACGAACTGCCAGCCGCGCCCGCCGGGCCGCCCGGCCAGCGCCGCCATCAGCTCGCCGAACCCGCTCAGCAGCCAGTGCAGCGCGACCAGGACCACGAGCAGGACCACGGTGGTCACCAGGCCGCGCAGGCACAGGGCCGAGGACGCGACGAGGAGTACGCCGAGCAGGGCGGAGTACACCGACTCACCCGACAGGCGGGCCCGCCCGGCCACCAGCATGGTCGTGGCCAGCCGGGTGGTGCCCACGGCGAAGAACCAGCCGCCGACGAGCGTCTGGAACTCCACCACCGGGAGCCGCGGCCAGGCCAGCACCAGCAGACCGAACACCAGCGTCCACCCGCCGAGCGCGGCCAGGTGCGCCCAGGTCTCCACGCCGGGGCGGGGCGCCCTCCGGAGCGGCTGCGCCCGGGTCGCGGAGCCGGAATCCGAGCCGGAGCCGGAGCCGGAATCGGCCCGTCCGGCCCGCCGGGGCCGCGGACCCTCCTCCACGACGTCGGTGCCGGGATTGCCCGGGTTGCCGGACATCGGTCGCCTCCTCCGGATGAACCTGACAGCCCTGACAGCGTCGTACCCAGCTGGCCCGAAGTCCGCACTCCCGGCACTTCGGCCGGACTCGCGCGGGGGGGCGTGGACTGCGCCCGCGCCGGCGCCGCGGGAGGCATAGACGACGGGCACGGTGGAGAAGACCTCACCATGAGCGACGTCACCGGGCAGGCCCCGCGCCAGGCCGGGCCGGACGAGCCATCCGGTACCGACGAGCCCGCCGGCACCACCGACACCACCGCGCCCACCGCGACCGCGCCCACAGCGCCCAGCGCGACCGCGCCCACCGCACCCACAGCGCCCACAGCGATGCCCGCACTGCCCGGCCGGCCCCCGGGCCAGCGCCGCGGGCTGATGTCGTACGCCTGGGGTCGGTTCCTGCTGGCCGGGCTGGCCCTGTGGCTGGTCGCCGCCCTGGTCACCCTGTCCGGCGGGGACACGCCGATGCTGCCCGTCGTGGTTCTGCTGGGCGCGTTCCTCGGGCCGCTCGCCTACGCCCGATGGGTGCACGAACGCCGGCCCGTGCCGGATCTCGACCTCTCGCTGCTGGTCCGGGCGTACCTCGTCAGCGGGGTGCTCGGCCTGCTCTGCGCGTCGCTGCTGGCCGGGTACTTCCGGGCGCCGAGCACCTTCGCGTACGTCGGGGTGGCGCTCGGCGAGGAGATCGTCAAGGCCCTGGTGCTGCTGTACCTCGCCCGTGCACTGCCCACGCGAACGATGAGGTCGGGCCTGGTGCTCGGCGCCGTCGTGGGGTTCGGCTTCGGCGCCTGCGAGACGGCCGGCTACGGCCTGCAGGCGCTGCTGAACGTGAGCGGGCTCTCCCTGCGGACCGTGGTGGAGACCGAACTGCTCCGCGGCCCGATCGGTCCCGTCGGCCAGGCGCTGTGGACCGCCCTGCTGGGTGGGACGATCTTCGCCGCCACCCGCGGTGGTCGGCTGCGGCCGACCACCGGCATCCTCTTCACGCTGCTCGGCGTGGGCCTGCTGCACGCGCTGTGGGACTCCCTGCGGAGCGTGGCGATCGTCTTCACCCTGCTCATCACCGGGACGGCCTGGGAGCCGCGGTTGCTGTCGCTGGGCGTCATCCCCCGGCCGACGGCGATTCAGATCCAGCTGTACGCCGTGACCTGCGCGGTCGGGTTCGTCCTGCTCGTGGCGCTCGGCGTGCTCTGGCTGGGCATCCTGCGCCGCCGCCCCGCCGGACCCGCGCCGGTGACCGTGACCCCGGACCAGGCCCTCCGTGCGGGCGGTCCGAGCACCCCCACGACCACGCAGGCGCCGGTCCCGCCGTCGCCCGAGGAACGGACTCCGGACCGGACCGACGCCTGACCGTGGCTCAGTCGCTGGTCGTGACCACTGGGTGGTCCGACTCGTCTACCGCTGCTCCATCCCGAGGAAGGACCGCTCCCGCTCACCGGTGTAGACCTGCCGCGGCCGGCCGATCTTGTTCGCCGGGTCGACGACCATCTCCCGCCACTGCGCGATCCAGCCGGGCAGCCGGCCGAGGGCGAACAGCACCGTGAACATCTGGGTGGGGAAGCCCATGGCGCGGTAGATCAGGCCGGTGTAGAAGTCGACGTTCGGGTAGAGCTTGCGCTCGACGAAGTAGTCGTCGTTGAGCGCGACCTCCTCCAGCTGCTTGGCGATGTCCAGCAGCTGGTCGGACTTCCCGAGCCGGTCGAGCACGTCGTCGGCGGTCTTCTTCACGATCGCCGCGCGCGGGTCGTAGTTCTTGTAGACCCGGTGCCCGAAGCCCATCAGCCGGACGCCCTTCTCCCGGCTCTTCACCCGCTCCACGAAGTTGGCGACGTCGCCGCCCTCGGCGACGATCTGCTCCAGCATCGACAGGACGGCGGAGTTGGCGCCGCCGTGCCGCGGGCCGGACAGCGCGTGGATGCCGGAGGAGACCGAGGCGAACAGGTTGGCCTGGCTGGAACCCACCAGCCGCACGGTCGAGGTGGAGCAGTTCTGCTCGTGGTCGGCGTGCAGGATGAACAGCAGGTCGAGGGCCTCCGCCACGGCGGGGTCGACCTCGTACGGCTCGGCCGGCAGCCCGAAGGTCATCCGGAGGAAGTTCTCGATGTAGCCGAGGGAGTTGTCGGGGTACAGGTTGGGCTGCCCGACGGTCTTCTTGTAGGCGTACGCCGCGATCGTCGGCAGCTTGGCCAGCAGGCGGACCGTGGAGATCTCCACCGACTCGGCGTCCGCCGGGTCGAGGTTGTCCTGGTAGAAGGTCGACAGCGCGCTCACGGCCGAGGACAGGACCGGCATCGGGTGCGCGTCGCGGGGGAAGCCGTCGAAGAACCGCTTGAGGTCCTCGTCCAGCAGGGTGTGCCGGCGGACCTGCTGGGCGAACTCGTCGTACTGCGCCTGCGTGGGGAGTTCGCCGTAGATGAGGAGGTACGACACCTCCAGGAAGTTGCTCTTCTCGGCGAGCTCGGCGATGGAATAGCCGCGGTACCGCAGAATCCCGGCGTCGCCGTCGATGTAGGTGATGGCCGAGGTGCAGGCGCCGGTGTTCACATAACCCGGGTCGAGAGTGACATGCCCGGTCTGCTTCAGCAGCGCCGAGATGTCCACGCCCGAAGCACCTTCGCTCGCGGCCACGACCGGGAGTTCGATCTCACCGTTCGCGTGCTTCAGCGTGAATTGTTTGTCGGTCACGCTCGTGTCCTCCGTCCTGCCCTGTTTCGGCCCGGCTCGGGACGACACCGGCCGTGGAGGGAGTCGGGCCATGCCGTCCCGACGGGTTGCCGCAAGGCGCCCGTCTCAACTGTCGTCCCAACGAACGACGCCCGTCCCACATCTCCACGACTCGCGAGCCGTCGCCGGTCGGCGCGGCTCACGTGGTCGGCATCCTCCGCTTTTGATGTCATGTCACTCCCCGGGGTGCCGGGGAGATCGGTGTACCTCGGATCACCCGCGATCGCGCGTGCCCCGCAGACGGCTCGCCGCGGCGGTGACCCTCTCGTCAGTCGCGGTGAACGCTACCCGGACATGCCGGACACCCGCCGTTCCGTAGAAATCACCGGGGGTGACCAGAATGCCCAGTTCCGCACACCACCGTACGGTGTCCATGCAGGACTCCCCACGCGTGGCCCAGAGGTACAACGACCCCTCGGAGTGGTCGACCTCGAACCCCGCGGCGGTGAACGCCTCCCGCAGGACCTCGCGCCTGGCGGCGTACCTCGCCCGCTGCTCGTCGACGTGGGAGTCGTCGGACAGGGCCGCGATCATCGCCGCCTGGACCGGGGCCGGCACCATCATCCCGGCATGCTTGCGAACGGCCAGAAGCTCTTGCACACAAGCCGAATCGCCGGTGACGAAGCCCGCGCGGTAGCCGGCGAGGTTGGACCGCTTGGACAGCGAGTGGACGGCCAGCAGGTTGGCGTGGCTGCCGCCGCACACCTCCGGGTCGAGGACCGACACCGGCTGCTCGTCCCAGCCGAACTCCGCGTAGCACTCGTCGGAGACGACCAGCACGTTCCGCTCCCGCGCCCAGGCGACCACCTTGGCCAGGTGGGTGGCGGGCAGGATGCGCCCGGTGGGGTTGGAAGGTGAGTTGAGCCACACGAGTTTGACCTGCTCCGGCCCCAACGCGAACGTCGAGTCGGCCGGAACGACGGTGCAACCGGCGATCTGGGCACCCACGGCGTACGTCGGGTAGGCCGTCTCCGGGACCACCACCACGTCTCCGGGGCCCAGGCCGAGCATCGTGGGCAGCCAGGCCACGAACTCCTTCGAGCCCACCGTGGGGAGCACGGCGTCCGGGTCGAGGCCGGACAGGCCGAAGCGGCGTTCCAGGTAGCCGACCACGGCCTCCCGGAGCCTGGGTGTGCCGTAGGTCTGCGGATAGCCCGGAGCGTCGGCGGCGTCGCACAGGGCGGCGCGGACGACCTCCGGGGTGGGATCGACCGGGGTGCCGACGGAAAGGTCGACGATGCCGTCCTGGTGTGCGGCGGCGCGTTCTTTGTCGGGAATCAGTCGATCCCAGGGAAAGTCCGGGAGCGGACTTCGCACGGTGCCCCTCTCGCTCGCCTCGTCGGGGGCCCCACCGGCGCCCGGTGGAGCCCCCGCGGATGTCACTCCTCGGTGCTCTGCGGCGGCAGCGCCGCGACGAGCGGGTGATCCTTCTCGATCACCCCGGTCTTGGCGGCGCCGCCGGGCGAGCCGAGATCGTCGAAGAAGTCGACGTTGGCGGCGTAGTAGTCCTTCCACTGGTCGGGCACGTCGTCTTCGTAGAAGATCGCCTCGACCGGGCAGACCGGCTCACACGCACCGCAGTCGACACACTCGTCCGGGTGGATGTAGAGCATGCGCTTGCCCTCGTAGATGCAGTCGACGGGGCATTCGTCCACACACGCCCTGTCCTTCAGGTCCACACACGGCTGTGCGATGACGTAGGTCACCGGGTTCCTCCTCTGTCGAACTGACCCTCCTAGTATCGCCAGGTCGGTACAACCAGTGACAACGAAGGGTCCATTTACGGTGCCACTGTCCCCTGACGACGTCGGCCACCGGGTCGTCGTCCGCCGCCGGCTCGGCGTCGAACACGGCCGCACGGTGTACGGCGACGTCCTGGGCGTCCTCGAGTCCTGGGCCGGCGGACGGCTGGCCGTGCGGCACCGGGACGGCCACCTCGTCGAGGTGGCCGAGGACGACGTGGTGGCGGGCAAGCCGGTTCCGGACGCGCCCGCGCGCCGGCCGCGGCGCGGCGACCCGCCCGAGAGCGGGGCGGACCTGGCGCTGGTCGCCGCGCGGGGCTGGCCCGCGACCGTGACCGAGCGGCTCGGCGGCTGGCTGCTGCAGGCGGCGGACGGCTTCACCGGCCGGGCCAACTCCGTCGTGCCCGCGGGCGACCCGGGCTGCGGTCTGGACGAGGCGCTTCGCCGGGTGGCCGCGTTCTACGCCGCCGCCGGTCTCCCGCCCCGCATCCAGGTGCTGGTGGGCACACCGCTGGAGGACGAGCTGCTCGCCCGGGGCTGGCGGCCGAGGGCCAGCGGCAAGCGCGGCTTCGACACCACCGACGTACGGGTCGCGCCGGTGGCCGACGTGCTCTCCCGTACCGGCCCGCCGGCGGTCGAGGTCACCCTGGCCGGCGAACCGGACCAGGCCTGGCTGGAGCTGTACGGGCGCTCGGGCCCGGCCGCCCGGAAGGTGCTCGGCGGTGGCGACCACGTAGCCCTGGCCCGGCTCACCGCGAGCGCGGCCGGGGAGGCCGGGGAGGCCGGGGAGGCCGGGGACGACCTGGTGGGGATCGGCCGCGGCGTCGTCACCGGCCGGTGGCTCGGGCTCAGCGCGGTGGAGGTCGTCCCGGCGTACCGCCGTCGCGGCCTGGCACGGTCCGTCCTGGCGGCTCTCGGCACCTGGGGCCGGGACCTGGGCGCGACCTGGGCGTACCTCCAGGTGGCCGCCGACAACACCGGCGCGCTGGGGTTGTACGACCGGCTCGGCTTCCGGCTGGACCACCAGTACCGCTACTACGGCCCGGCGGACTGACAGAGGCGACCGGCCGGTCGGCGCGGTCAGTTCCCCGCGGCCGGCGGCTTCGGGGGCTTCGGTGTCGTCGCGGCCGGAGGCTTGGGCTTCGGCGTCGGAGTCGGAGTCGGCGTCGGGTTCGGGTTGGGCCCGCAGGTGACCCGGTCCTCGGGGCTGTACCGCACGTGGTCGGTCTCGGTCCTCTCCAGCGTGCTGCCGCGGTAGAGCCGGCGGACGACGTCGACGTCGAACCCGCGCACGCCGTCCTGGGGAACGCAGCCCTTCTTCTCGTCGAAGATGATCTTCGGCTCCCGGAAGTTGTGCCGGGCCGAGGTCTGCCCCTTGACCGTCCAGTACTTCGTACTCCACAGCCGGACGCTGATGCTGCCCTTCTTTCCGGGCGAGCTCTGCTTGTTGACCGACTGGACGAGGACGCCGTACGGGGTGTTGTTGCGCCACTTCAGGTCGAGGTAGCCCCAGTAGACGGTGGCCTCCCGGCCGACGGGGTAGCGATCGATGTAGAAGGCGTGCGGACGGTGCTCGACGTCCTCCATCCCGGCGAAGAAGGCGGCGTTGTACGTCGTGGTGGCCACCTGCGAGACACCGCCGCCGAGTTCCTCACGCAGCCGGCCGCCCACGATCACGAACCCCTTGGCGAAGCCGTTGGCCTCGGTGCGCTCACCGAGGATGCCGTTCAGGCTGAAGGTCTCACCGGGCTTGATCAGCCGGTTGTTGATCAGCTGACCGGCCCTGCCGATGTTGGTGTTGCGGTAGGCGGCGTGGGGGTAGTAGGTCGTGAACTCGCCGACGACCTGCTTCACCCCGAGGTTCTGCGCATCCTTGGTGGTGAACTTCGCGTCGGTCGCCTGGGTCCGGACGGTCGCGACCCGCTCCGCCCCGGACTTCGGCAGCGCGGCCAGCACGGCGCGCGCGAGGCCTGCCGGCGGGACGGTCTGGCCCTGGGTGGCGGGCACGACGGTCGGCCGGCCGGCGAAGATCCGCACCGACGCGTCCTTCGGCTGGATCTCCATGACCTTCAGCCGGTCGGCGACCGCGCGTTCGAACGCCGCCGCGTCGAGCCTGGGGGTCAGCCGGCCGGACTGGCCGGGCACCATCGTCAGCGCGGAGCCCACCTCGGCCGACGACACGTCGAACGACCTGTCGTTGATCTTCACCGTCACCGACCCGGACATCGCGGGAGTGGCGAACTCCCGCATGGCCCGGCGTACCTCCGCCCGGCCGACCTTCGGCTTCTGCTCGGTGACGGGCAGGTCGATCGGCGCGTCCGTACGCAGGAACTCCTGCTCGATGCGGTCGGCCGACCCGGCGGTGTCCAGCCGGTATCCGATCACCGGCTCGGCGGCCTTGGCGGTGCCGCCGGTGAACGTGATGCCGCCCGGGCTCCCGGCCTTGCGGACCTCCTTGGCGAGCCTGCCGACCGCGGCGTCCAGCCTGGCGTGGTCGACGGTGAGCACGGGCGCGACGTCGCCGCCACCCCCGAGCGCCTTGGAGATCTCGACGGGGTTGAGGGAGCGGGGTACGTAGACGGCGTCCACCGTCGCGGGCACGTCGAGGACGAGCCCGGCCTGGGCGGGAGTGAGGGTGTAGGTCCTGTCCCGCACGGCGACCCGGAAGGGCTTCTCCGCCCTCGGCAGCAGACGGTCGCGCAAGCGCTGGCCGGCCTGGTCGCGGGTGAGCCCGCTGACGTCGACCCCGCTCACGGAGGTGCCGCGCGGGACGCTGCCCCCGAGGGTGATCGCGAGGATGGCGTAGCCGCCCAGGAGCACGGCGAGGACGCCTACCGCCGCCAGGACGATGACGCGCCCGCGGCTGGGCGCGGACTCCTCGTCGGGCGCCGGGCCGGGCTCTGCCGACGGGTACTGGGTCGGCTCGGGGGTCGGCTCAGGCGTCGGCTGACCGGGTTCGCCCGGTTCTCGCACGGCTCCTCCGCGTTGCTGTGGTGCGTGGCCGGGGTCCGCGGCAGGCGGGCCTCGGTGACAATTCCGCCAAGGGTAGAGGCTGTGGTCCCGCTCCGCCGGGACCGCACCCCGCGCGTTTCCGGTCCGGGCGCACTTGGGCAGGTTGCCCGCGATGTGGCGTTCTGCCGGATCAAGGACCAGAACGCCGGTCGGCCGGGCGGGCCGCTCTAGACCTGGAGCTCAGGGTCGGCCCGGGCTCCGACGGCGTGGTAGCCACCGGCGTAGTAGACGAGCGCCGGTGCCGGATCGGCCGGAACGTCGGTGCCGACGACCTCGCCGACCACGATCGAGTGGTCACCGCCGTCGTGGACGGCGACGGTGCGGCACTCCAGCCGGGCCGCGGCGGCCGACAGCAGAGCCGCCCCGGTGCGCCCGCGGTGCACCGGGATGCCGTCGAGTTGGCCGTGCAGCGGACGTCCGCGGCGGGCCAGCCGGGTGGCCACCTGGTGGGCGTCGTCGGTCAGCACGGACACGGCCCAGGTGCCGGCGGAGAGTACGGCCGGGTGGAACCTCGCGATCTTCTCCACACAGACCAGCACCAGTGGCGGGGAGAGCGAGACGGAGGTGAACGCGCTGGCGGTCATCGCGTGGTCCACCCCGTCCAGGCAGGTGGTGACGATCGTCACGCCGCTGGCGAACCGGGCCATCGCGGAGCGGTAGTCCGCCTCGCCCACGGGCGCGAGCCGGTCGTGAGCGGCGCCGGACTCGGGCCGGTCGTGGTCGACGGGCCGGTGGTCAGCGGTCACGGTCCCCTCCTCTCGTCGTACTCCCGGACGCTCCCGAGCCGCGCGGGCCACGCGGGCCACGCGGCCCGCCGGGGCCGGTCCGGTCGCCGCGGTCACCACGGCGCAGGAGCTGCCAGCCGACCAGGAAGAGCCCGGCGAGTACGAGACCCAGGCCGTACCAGTCGCCGGCGAGCACGACGTCGCCCTCCGGCCGAGGCCACAGTGCGGCCACGACCGGCGCGACCCAGCCCAGGGCGGCGGCCACCCCGCCGCCCTTGCCGAGGAGGTACCTGCACTGGGCGAACAGCAGCGCGGCCACCACGAGCGCGAGCACGATGCCGTAGGGCAGCCGGACCCCGAGCACGGTGAGGCTCGCCCGGGAGGCGGCGACGCCACAAGTGCCGGCCACCAGGCCGAGAACCGCGGCGGCGACCAGTCCGGCCGCGCGCGAAAGTGCTGCCACGCGGCGACCTTACGCGCAGCGGGAAACGATCAGGCCACCCCGGCGAACAGGTCGTTCTCCTGACCGGTCGCCGGATCGGCCGGTCCCGGGCGGCCGTGTACGAGGCGGTAGCACTCGGTGCCCCAGACCTGGTTGCCGAGGTTGTTGGACAGCGCGAAGAACGGCCCGTCGACCGCGATCTGGGTGGCGTGCGCCCGCATCGCGGCCAGCTTGCGCTCGACGTGGTGGTTGCCGTCGATGCGGGCCGAGATCAGCTCGTCGGGGACGAACGTCCGCGGCAGCTCGCCGTCGGGGTCCATACCCTCGAACGCCGTCTCCCCCATGTCGCGGAGCCGGCGCAGCCCCTCGCGCATCATCGACTCCGGCATCGCCCCCCAGTAGACCTTCGGGATGCTCCACGCCTCGCCGAGGTCGGGACGGTAGGACGGCGCCCCGGCCAGGAAGTGCGCGTAGGTCGCCACCCGGTGGGCCTGGATGTGGTCGGGGTGGCCGTACCCGCCGAACTCGTCGTAGGTGGCCAGCACCTGCGGGCGAACCTCGCGGATCACCGCCACCAGGTGGTCGGACGCCTCGCACAGGTCGGCCCGCCAGAAGCAGTCGGGCCGCTCGTTGGCGGGGGTCCCGATCATGCCGGAGTCGCGGTAGCGGCCGGCCCCGCCGAGCCAGCGGTGGTCGGTGACACCGAGCTCGGCCATGGCCGCGGCCATTTCCTTCTCCCGGTGGTCACCGAGGGTGTCGTCGCGGTCGGCGGCCAGGTGGGCGAGCTCGGGGACGAGCACCTCCCCCTCCTCGCCCCTGGTGCAGGTGACGAGGGTGACCTGCGCACCCTCGGCGGCGTACTTCGCCATCGTCACACCGTTGCCGATGGTCTCGTCGTCCGGATGCGCGTGCACGAGCAGGATTCTGCGGTCTGCCATGGGGCAACCATACGGACCGGCTCCCCCAACCGGCTCCCCCAGCACGCCGGGGTCCGGGCATGCCAGGATCGACCTTCGTGACCACACCGCAGCCGCGACCCGCCGAGTCCGCGGGCGCCACCTCCGCCCCGACCTATCCCCGGCTGAACGCCCGGACCCTCCGGTTCACCCTGGGCGCGCCGCGTACGTTCAGCATCGCGCCGGACGGAAGCCGGATCGTGTTCCTGCGCGCACCCTCGGGCACCGACCGGGGCATCGAGCTGTGGTCGTACGACGTCGACTCCGGCACCGAGCACCGGGTCGCGGACCCCGCGACGCTGCTCACCGACGGCCGGGAGGACCTCTCCCCCGCCGAACGCGCCCGCCGCGAGCGCTCCCGGGAGGGTGCCGCGGGCATCGTCGGGTACGCCTGCGACCGGGACGTCAGGCACGCCGCGTTCGCGTTGTCGTCCCGGCTGTGGCTGGCCGACCTCGACAGCGGGCAGGTCCGCGAGCTTCCGTCGGTGGCGCCGGTGGTCGACCCGCGCCCGGACCCGACCGGACGCTACGTCGCGTACGCCTCCAACGCCGGCCTGCGGCTGGTGGACACCCAGGCGTCCCCGGGCTCCGGTGACGGCACGCCGGAGGAGCGCGTGCTGGTGGGACCCGAGCCGGGTGAGACCACCGTCTCCTGGGGCGTGGCGGAGTTCGTCGCCGCGGAGGAGATGGACCGGGTACGCGGCTACTGGTGGGCGCCCGACGGCACGTCCCTGCTGGTCGAGCGCTACGACGAGGCGCCGGTCCCGCAGTGGCACATCGCGAACCCCGCCCAGCCGGACCAGCCGCCGGTCCCGGTGCGCTACCCCGCCGCCGGCACCGGCAACGCCGACGTCTCGCTGTGGCTGGTCGACCTCGCCGGTGAGCGCCGCGAGGTCCGCTGGGACTCCGCCGCGTACCCCTACCTCGTCGACGTGAGCTGGACGTCGTACGGCCCGCCGCTGCTGCGCGTGCTCAGCCGCGACCAGAAGTCCGCGCGGGTGCTGACCGTCGACCTGGCGTCCGGCGCGACCGCCGCGATCCGCGAGGACAGCGACCCGGCGTGGGTGGAGATCGTCTCCGGTACGCCGCGCTGGCTGCCCGACGGCCGCCTGCTCACCACGGTGGACACCGGGCAGACCCGTCAGCTCGCGTTCGACGGCGAGCCGGTGACGCCGGTCGGCCTGCAGGTGGGTGCCGTCCTCGACGTCGACGACGACGGCGTGCTGGTCTCGGCCACCACCGAACCCACCGAGCAGCACGTGCTGCGGGTCGGGCTCGACGGCACGGTCACGCCGCTGACCCGCGAGCCGGGCGTGCACCTGGGCCGGGCGTCCGGTGGCACGGTGCTGCTGGTGTCGCAGTCGCTGGACCACGACGGGTCGGTCGTCCGGGTGCTGCGCGGCGGCGCCGAGGCCGGGCGGATCGAGTCCCGGCAGGAGAAGCCGCCGTTCACACCCGACGTCACCCTGTTGCGCCTAGGGCCGCGCGAGCTGCGGACCGCCGTCCTCTTCCCCCGCGACCACACGCCCGGCTCCCGGCGGCTGCCGCTGCTGCTGGACCCGTACGGCGGACCGCACGCGCTGCGGGTCCGCTCGGCCCGGGCGGCGTTCCTCGCCAGCCAGTGGCTCGCCGACCAGGGGTTCTGCGTCGTCGTCGCGGACGGGCGCGGCACCCCCAACCGCGGGCCGGCCTGGGAGCGGGAGGTGCTGAACGACTTCGGGAGCACGCTCGACGACCAGGTGGAGGTGGTCCAGGAGATCGCCCGGCGCTACCCCGACGACGTCGACCCGGGCCGGGTGGCGATGCGCGGCTGGTCCTACGGCGGCTACCTGTCCGCGCTCGCGGTGATCGCCCGGCCGGACGTCTTCCACGCCGGCGTCGCGGGCGCGCCGGTCACCGACTGGCGGCTGTACGACACCTGCTACACCGAGCGCTACCTCGGCCACCCCGACGAGCAGCCCGACGTCTACGCCCGCAACAGCCTGCTCGACGCGGCCGCCGGGCTGGAGCGGCCGCTGCTGCTCATCCACGGCCTGGCCGACGACAACGTCGTGGCCGCGCACACGCTGCGGCTGTCGTCCGCGCTGCTCGCGGCGGGCCGGCGGCACACGGTGCTGCCGCTGACCGGGGTCACCCACATGACGCCGCAGGAGGTCGTCGCGGAGAACCTCCTGCTGCTGGAGCTGGACTTCCTGCGCGAGGCGCTCGGCTGACCCGACCGCCCTGCTCCCGGCCGGCGGGTCCGCCACCGGCCGGGAGCCGGGCCATCACCCGTCGAGGCCCTTCGCCTCGCGGAGCAGCGTGAAGTAGTGGTCGCCGCGCACCGCGGCCACCTTGTCGCCCAGTTTCGCGCGTACCTGCTCGACCACCCAGACGATGTCCCCCGGCGTGAGGTCCCACGCCGGTACGCCCACCGCGACGAACACCGGTGCGCTGCCGTCGAAGTCCTCCGCGTTGGCCAGGATCCGGTCCCGCATCACCGCGCGGTCCCCGATGGCGAGCTGGGTCGAGACCGGCAGGTCGCCGTCCATCACGGTGGTGTCGCTGCGTACGAACCACATGTTGTAGAAGATGCCGCGCAGGTCGAGGTTGTCGTTGTACGCCGCGGCGGAGGCGTCGGTCAGCGCCGGCCGGTCGTCCAGCGCGTACATCACGTCCAGGCCGGGCCGGTCGAGGTAGGACCGGGTGGCGGCGAGGAACTTCGGCAGCTCCTTCTCCGGCCACAGCGACGGGAAGAAGTAGCCCGGACCGCTCGGCCCGGCGACCAGGGTGTCCGCGGCGGTCGCGGTCGTCAGGTAGTGGCTCATCATCACCGGTGCCACGTCGGCCAGCAGTGGGCTGACCGACCAGTTCAGCGCCACCCTGCCGCGGTCGGGGTGGTCCCACAGCTGCCGCATCCGGTGCTGGTCGAACTGCAGGTTGTCGCCCTCGCTGAAGGTGAAGCTGAGGTAGACCTTGTTGGCGAGCTTCGGCGCCGCCGGCACCCGCTGCGGCCGGATCGGCGCGCGCACCCCGCCGAACACCGAGGCGTTCTCCAGGAAGTCCGCGGCCAGCACGTAGACGCCGTGCCGGGACGCGAGCCGCACGCCGTTGAACTCGTCGGTGAACCAGCCGAGGTACGGCGTACCCATGTCGACCGCGGCGAAGATCCGCTCCATCAGCGCGGTCTCCTCCGGGCTGTCGTTCGACGCCAGCCAGAACGGCATCGCCTGGGTGGCCACCGCGTAGTCGCGCAGCTGCTGGGAAGCCGGGCGGCGGTCGTCGGAGGACACGGCCGGGGCGGTCATCGAGGCGGAGACGAGGTACTGGTTCCACATGTCGACCGAGACGACCAGCTTCGCGGTGCCGGCAGGGACGGCCAGCCGGTAGACGAAGTAGTTCGTCCCGTCGGCGAACCGGTGCGCGTCGTTGGTGTCCGACTGCGGCTTGAGGGTCGACCCGCCCTTGTCGAACAGCGCCGCCCGCTCGGGGTCGGTGCCCGCGGTGAGGTCGGCGACGACCGTGCCGTCGGCCCGCACGGTGACCTGGTGCACCGCGGCGCCCCACCCGTCGGCCGGCTGGGAGTCCGCGAACCGCAGGTAGACGGCGTCCCCGCCGAGGAACGCCGACAGGTCCAGGTCGTGCACGGCGCGGTTGGACGAGTCGCGGATCGGCCGGTCCTCGCGGGCGACCTCCTCGAAGTCCTTCCAGTTGTCCGGCGGGATCGGGACGCTCTGGCCGGGGTTGACGCCGAACAGCACCCGGTGGCTGGTCCGCGGCCACAGGTGCTCGAACGCCCAGGTGGTGGCCGCCAGGTTGGAGTCGAACCGGCCGCGGAGGTCGTCCAGCACGGGCAGGTCGTACGGCGCGGCGGTGAGCTTGCCGGCCAGCTCGGGACTGGCGATCACCCCGCCCCGCAGCGCGCCGATCGTGGTGGCGACGTTGACGGTCTCCACCACCTCGGGGTCGTACACGACGATCCCCTTCGCCCGGTGCAGGTGCCGGTCGAGCAGCTGCCAGGGATCGGTGAACGTGGTGTACGGGACGTGGGTGTCCTTCAGCCAGGTGTCCGCACCCTCGCTGGGTTTGCCCACGACGACGTAGATGCGGGGCCGCTCGCGGTTGACCAGCCCCTGCAGCGTGGTGACCAGCAACTTCACGTCCTCGGCGGTGTCACCGGCCATCATCAGCGCGTCCAGGTGACTCGGCCGGGTGAACGCCGGCAGCTCCCGCCGCGCCGGCCAGGAGATCCCGTGCGCCTGCTCGGCGTACGCCGGTGAGGGAACCGCGAGGAAGGTGCCCGCGGCACCGGCGGCGAGCCCGCCGGCCAGGAACGCCCGTCGGGAGGGCCGGCTTCGCGGCTGGGCTCCGGGCTGGGTTCGCGGCTGGGCTCCGGGCTGGGTTCCGGGCTGTATTCGGAAGGGTGACGTCCTTGTCATGGCGGCGGCTCCGCGGCTCACGTCCGGGCCACCGCCTGGCGAAACCCCGGGCACACCCGGGTCCGGCTTGGTGGCAGAAGGTGACCGGACACTACCTGTCGGACACCGCGGCAACGCCCGGCCTGGCCGCTTTTCGCCATGCGTTCGGAGCGCGTACGCAGCGCGCGGAGAACCCCCGGAGCCGGAGTGTGGCCGATCACACATTCCGACCTGGCCCCGCCGCCCACTATGTGCCGCCGGAAGGGTGCACCATGCCAGACGAAGCTGACACACGGGTGGCGTCCGTCACATCGGCCCTGTCATCGGCCCTGTCGGTCTCCCTGACCGCGGGTGACGACCTGGGCGATCACGGTGGCCGCCCGTGCGGCAGACTCTCCCCACCCGCACCGTCGGCGTTCGAACCCGGGGACCACGCCCGGGACGCTCCACCGGCGGCCGGACCGGCACGCGAGAGGAATTGGGCGAGATGGCAACGGGAGTGTTGGGTCCCGAACGCGCGGACATCGGCAAGGGCACGCTGCGCCAGGATCGCTGGTGGATCTCCCCGGCGGTGACCTTCGTGGTGTTCACGGCGTTCATCGTCTACTCCACCTGGCGCGCCTTCTCCGGCGCCAACTACTACGCCTCGCCGTACCTCTCGCCGTTCTACTCGCCCTGCCTGAGCACCCACTGTGTGGCCGGGGCCAGCGACTTCGGGCAGCCGCTCGGTTTCCTGCCGACGTGGTTCTCCCCCGCCCTGGTCATCCTGATCTTCCCCCTGGGCTTCCGGCTCACCTGCTACTACTACCGCAAGGCCTACTACCGCGCCTTCTGGTTGTCGCCGGCGGCGTGCGCGGTGCCCGAGCCGCACAAGAAGTACACCGGTGAGCGGCGGTTCCCGCTGATCCTGCAGAACGTCCACCGCTGGTTCTTCTACGCGGCGTTCGTGATCGCGCTGATTCTCACCTACGACGCGGTGATCGCGTTCCGCAACCCGCAGCACGAGTGGGGCCACATGGGTCTGGGCACCCTGATCCTGCTGGCCAACGTGGTGCTGATCTGGCTCTACACGCTGTCGTGCCACTCCTGCCGGCACATCACCGGCGGACGGCTGCGCAACTTCTCCAAGCACCCTTTGCGCTACCGCCTCTGGACGTTCGTGTCGAAGCTGAACGGCCACCACGCACGTTTCGCCTGGGCCTCGCTGATCTCGGTCGCCGTGGCGGACTTCTACGTCTACCTGCTGGCGACCGGTGCGATCACCGACGTCCGGTTCTTCTGAGGAGACCGAGGTACATCGCATGAGCACAGTCGAACCACGCAACACAGGCGAGCGGCACTCCTACGACGTGGTGGTGGTCGGCGCCGGCGGCGCGGGCCTGCGGGCCGCGATCGCCGCGCACGACGCGGGCGCCCGGACGGCCATCGTGTGCAAGTCCCTGCTCGGCAAGGCGCACACGGTGATGGCCGAGGGCGGGATCGCCGCGGCCATGGGCAACGCCTGGCCGGAGGACAACTGGAAGGTGCACTTCCGCGACACCATGCGTGGCGGGAAGATGCTGAACAACTGGCGGATGGCCCAGCTGCACGCCCAGGAGGCGCCCGACCGGGTGCTCGAGCTCGAAGAGTGGGGCGCGCTGTTCGACCGTACGAACGACGGGCTGATCTCCCAGCGCGACTTCGGCGGCCACCGGTACGCCCGGCTCGCGCACGTCGGTGACCGTACCGGCCTGGAGATGATCCGCACCCTGCAGCAGCGCGCGGTCGCCCTCGGGATCGACGTGTTCATGGAGTGCACGATCACCGAGATCCTCAAGGACGGCGACCGGGTGGCCGGCGCGTTCGGCTACTGGCGCGAGAGCGGGCGGCTGATCACGTTCGAGGCTCCCTCGGTGGTGCTGGCGACCGGCGGCATCGGCAAGTCGTTCAAGGTGACGTCGAACTCCTGGGAGTACACCGGCGACGGGCATGCGCTGGCGGTGCGGGCGGGCGCAAGCCTGATCAACATGGAGTTCGTGCAGTTCCACCCGACGGGCATGGTGTGGCCGCCGTCGGTGCGCGGGATCCTGGTCACCGAGTCGGTGCGCGGTGACGGCGGAGTGCTGAAGAACTCCGAGGGCCGACGGTTCATGTTCGACTACATCCCGGACTTCTTCAAGGCGGAGACGGCCGACTCCATCGAGGAGGCCGACCGGTGGTACACCGACAAGAAGAACAACCGGCGCCCACCTGAGCTGCTCCCCCGCGACGAGGTGGCCCGGGCCATCAACTCCGAGGTGAAGGCCGGCCGGGGCACCCCGCACGGCGGGATCTACCTCGACATCGCCTCCCGGCGCGACCCGGAGTACATCATGCGGCGGCTGCCGTCGATGTACCACCAGTTCAAGGAGCTGGCCGACGTCGACATCACCAAGGAGCCGATGGAGATCGGGCCCACCTGCCACTACGTGATGGGTGGCGTGGAGGTCGACCCGGACACCGCCGTCTCGATCGTGCCCGGGCTTTACGCCGCGGGCGAGGTCGCGGGCGGCATGCACGGCTCCAACCGGCTCGGCGGCAACTCGCTGTCGGACCTGCTGGTGTTCGGCCGCCGGGCGGGCCTGAACGCCGCCTACTACGCCGCGCGCACCCACGACGCGCCGGTCACGGTGGACGAGGACGCGGTGGTGGCTGCGGCGGACGCGGCGCTGGCGCCGTTCTCGGAGGAGGGTGGGGAGAACCCCTACTCCGTGCAGAAGGACCTGCAGGAGGTCATGCACACCCTGGTCGGCATCATCCGTACCGCGGAGGAGCTGGAGCAGGCGCTCGGGGAGATCGAGAAGCTGGCCGAGCGGTCCCGGCACCTCACGGTGGAGGGCAACCGCCAGTACAACCCGGGCTGGCACCTCGCGATCGACCTGCAGAACATGCTCTGGGTGTCGGAGTGCATCGCCAAGGCGGCGTTGACGCGGACCGAGAGCCGCGGCGGGCACACCCGCGACGACTACCCGATGACGGACCAGGACTGGGGCACGAAGAACATCGTGCTGCGGCGGCACGACGACTCGGTCGAACTCGCGATCCAGCCGCTTCCGCAGATGCCGGCCGAGCTCAAGGCGCTCTTCGAGGAGAAGTGATGGGATACAACCTGTCCATGCGGTTGTGGCGCGGCGACGTCGACGGCGGCTCGCTGGCCGACTTCACCGTCGAGGTCGAGGAGGGCGAGGTCGTCCTCGACGCGATCCACCGCGTCCAGGCGACCCAGGCCGGTGACCTCGCCGTCCGGTGGAACTGCAAGGCCGGCAAGTGCGGCTCGTGCAGCGCGGAGATCAACGGCCGGCCGAAGCTGATGTGCATGACCCGGCTGTCGGAGTACGACCAGTCCGAGACGATCACGGTGACGCCGCTGCGGACGTTCCCGGTGATCAAGGACCTGGTGACCGACGTCTCGTTCAACTACGAGAAGGCCAAGGAGGTCCCGGCGTTCGCGCCGACCGCGCCGGACGCCGACGGCAAGCGGCGGATGTCGCAGGTGGATGTCGAGCGGGGCCAGGAGTTCCGCAAGTGCATCGAGTGCTTCCTGTGCCAGGACACCTGCCACGTGGTGCGTGACCACGAGGAGAACAAGCCCGCGTTCGCCGGGCCGAGGTTCTTCCTGCGGTACGCCGAACTCGACATGCACCCGCTGGACACCAACGACCGGCGCAAGCTGGCACAGTCGGCGGCGGGCCTGAGCATGTGCAACATCACCAAGTGCTGCACCGAGGTCTGCCCCGAGCACATCAAGATCACCGACAATGCGATCATCCCGATGAAGGAACGCGTCGTCGACCGCAAGTACGACCCGCTGGTCTGGCTGGGCTCGAAGATCTTCCGCCGCGACCAGCGCGAAGAGGTCTGAGACCCGGTTCGGTACGCCCGGGGCTGACGAAGCCGAAGGGGCGTGGATTCTTCCGCGGAAGAATCCACGCCCCTTCGCCGTCGGTGGCCGGTTCACCCCGCGGCGCGCCGCCGGTGGAGGTCGGAAACTCGTTGAACGCCTGCGAGCGCTTCGCGCATCGCCTGCGCGGACTCCGCCATCGCCCGCCGGGACGTGTCGGTCACCTCGTCCAGCGTTCGGCTGAGTTCGGCAAGCGGCGGTACGCCCGGCAGACCGACGGTCGCCTGCTCGTTGTGCGCGTCGATGGCAGCGTTGACCGCCTCCTGGATCGCGCCCGCGAGGTCCTCGCTGCGGACATGCCGGAACCGTAACGGCTCGATGCCACAGCGCGTACGGCCAAGATCCGCGCACTGTGGAAAACCACGCCGCTCGCGTGTCCTGTGGAAACTTGACCGCGACGCACGGACAGGACAACGTTCAGTCATGGCACAACTGCTCAGCGACGACCAGATCACCGAAGCCCTGCGCGACCTGCCCGGCTGGGAGGCGCGTCCGGGTGCGTTGTTCCGCGCGGTCACCGCACCCAGCTTCATGACCGGCATCGGACTGGTCGACCGGGTGGCGCAGGCCGCCGAACAGATGGGTCACCACCCCGACATCGACATCCGCTGGACGACGATCTCCTTCTCGCTGACCACGCACGCCATGGGCGGGGTGACCGACAACGACGTCAAGCTGGCCGGACGGATCAGCGCGCTGGCCGAGGACACCCCCGGTTAGCGCACGCCCGGGCGCGCGCCGCACGGATCAGCCCTTCAGCGCGCCCGCGGTCAGCCCGGCCATGAACTGCTTCGCCGCCAGCAGGAACGCCACGAAGATCGGCAGCACGCTGATCACGCTCCCGAGCATCACCGCGGCCGTGTCCTGTCCGTACAACGTGTTCAGGTTGGCCATCGCCAATGGGAGAGTGAAGTTCTCCTGGGAGTTCAGGACGATCAACGGGATCTGGAACGCCGTCCAGGTGCCCATGAACGTCCACACCCCCAGCGCGCCGAGGCCGGGCCGGATCAGCGGCAGCACCACCGTCCAGTAGGTCCGCCAGTCCGAGGCGCCGTCGATGCGCGCCGCGTCGTACAGATCGGTCGGGACGGTCTGGGTGATGACCTGCCGCATCCAGAACACCGCGAACCCGTTCGCCGCGCCCGGGATGATCAGCGGCCACAGCGTGTCGATCCAGCCCAGCCGGGCGATCAGGACGTACCACGGGATGAGCCCGACCAGGCCCGGGATGAAGATCGTCGCCAGCAGCATCCGCCACATCCAGCGCGCGCCGGGCGCCTGACGAAAGCGCGAGAAGCCGTACCCCACCAGCGAGGCCAGCACCAGGACGAGCGCGGTGTGCGTGACCGCGACCAGGATGCTGTTGCCCATCGCGCGGAGGACGGGAACGACCTCGACCAGCCGGGTCCAGTTCGCCGAGAGGTTCCCGCCGGGCAGCAGGGGCGGCGGGAAGTGGTAGATGGACGCGTTGTCGTGCGTGGCGAGGACGGCCATCCAGTAGAACGGCAGGACGAACACCAGCACCACGAGGTAGATGAGCACCGTGATGGCCCGGCGGGTCACCGGCGATCCCGTACCGTTCATCCCACTCCCCTCCACGCCGGCAGCGTCAGCAGTGTCAGCAACGTCAGCAACGCAGCCGCCGTCATGTCCGCACCCGCAGCAACCTGCTGTTGACGATGGTGAACACCGCGATCAGCGCGAACATCACCCACGACAGCGCCGACGCCGTACCGAACCGGAAGTCGGTGAACGCCGTCCGGTAGAGCATCGTGCCGAGCACCTCGGCCGCCTGGTCGGTGCCGCCGGTGCCGTTGGTCAGCACGAAGGGCTCGTCGAAGAGCTGGAACGCGCCGACGGTCGAGGACGTGGCACTGAAGAAGATGATCGGCAGCATCAGCGGCACCGTCACCCGGGCGAACACCTGCCGCCCGCCCGCTCCGTCCACCCGCGCCGCGTCGTACAGCTCCCGCGGGATCGACTGCAGCCCGGCGACGAACAACAGCATGTGGAAACCGAGGAACCGCCAGGTGATCATCACGATGATGATCGGTTTGATCCACACCGTCGACGCCAGCCAGTCCAGGGTGACCCGGTCGCCGCTGACGAACGACAAGAACGCGTTGACAAGGCCCGCGTTCGTGGAGAACAGCACACTCATGATGATCGCGATCACCGCAGGAGCTGCCAGCAGCGGAAGCAGGAACACCATCCGCAGGAAGCTCCGCCCGAAAACGACGTACTCGTTGATGAGATAGGCGAGTACGAACGCCGCGCCCACCGTCACCAGGGTCGAGCCCAGCCAGATGTAGACGGTGTTGAAGACCGCCTTGCCGAACGTCGGGTCGGTGACGATGGACACGTAGTTGTCCAACCCGACGAAGTGCGCCGGGTCGAGCCCGTCCCAGTCGGTGAAGCCGATCCAGAAGGCCGCCACGATCGGCACCAGCCCGAAGACGCCGAAGAGCACGAAGAACGGCGCCACCATGAGGTAGAAGTTGCGGTGCGCCCGCACCCGGTCGCCGAGGCCGGCCGGCGACGCCACCGCACTACCGGAGCCGGAGCCGGCGGCAACGCGACCGGACCCCGTCCGGGTGTCGACCTGTCGCCCGTTCACGAGATCTTGTCCTCGAGGTCGGACTGCGCCTTCCGCAACGCCGCCCGCACCGTCCGGACGCCGTGCACGACGTCGGTGACGGCGTTGCTCAGCGCCGTGCTGGCCAGCGCGTCGTTGGGGTTCGTCACCGGCGGTCGCATCGTGGCGGACACCTCGCTGAAGACGGTGTTGACGTTCTCGTTCGCGTAGTACGCGTCGGGCTTGTTGATCCAGTCGCTCTTCCACGCCGGTTTCCAGGCGGGGTAGAGATCGCGGCCGTACATCGCCGCCAGGCTCACCGGATCCTGGGTGACCCATTTGACGAACTCCCAGGCGGCCAACTGGTTCGCGCTCGCCCGCAGCACGCCGATGAAGTCGCCGCCGTAGTTGAACGCGCTCACGCCGTCGGTGGCCGGCGCCAGCGCCACACCCCACTTCCCGGCGCTCTTCGGCGCGTACTGCGCCTTGAGCAGGCCACCGAACCAGTTGCCGGAGAAGAACGTCGCGATCGAGCCCTCGTTGATCGCCGCACCGCGTTCCTGGGAGGACATGTCGGGCGCGAGCAGGCCGTCCTTCTGTAGCCCGACCGCGAACTCCAGCGCGTTCCTCACGATGTCGCTGTCCAGTTGTGGCGTACCGGACTCGTCGAAGTACGACACACCTGCCTGGTTACGCAGGACGGCGACCAGCTGGCCGGGATCGTCCAGCAACCAGCGTTCGCCCTTCACCGCGAGCTTGCGGCCGGCGGACACGAACGTCGGCCAGTCCCGCATCGCGGCATGCACGTCCGCGGGTTCGGTGGGCAGACCAGCGGCCCGGAACAGGTCGCGGCGGTAGAACATGCCACCCGGACCGGTGTTCTTCGGCAGCGCGAATATGCGGCCGGACCGGTCGTCCGCGACGTACTTCCAGGAGAAGTCGGCGTACTTCCCGGCCATCGAGCCCGCGCCGAACGGCTTGCGGGACAGGTCGACGAACCCCGGTTTGCTCTTGAAGTTGGAGACGTTGGTGATCTCCACCATCGCGACGTCGGGCCCGGTGCCGGACACCAGGGCGCCGAGCAGCTTGCTGTTGAACGTCCCGCTGAACCCCTGCACGCGAACCTTGATCCGCGGATACCGACGTTCGAACGACGGGATCGTCTGGAGGAACATCCGGTCGTTGTCGGGCCAGGTCCACACGGTGATCTCGCCGGTGCCGTCGCCGAGAGCGCCGTCGCGGTCCAGCCCGCAACCGGCCGTCAGAGTCCCGGCGCCGGCCAGTCCGGCAGCCGCCGCGACGCCCCCGGCCGTGTGCGCGGCGCCGCGAAGAAACCCCCGGCGGCTGATCCGGTCGGTCCGGCGGATCCCGCGGATCCCGCGGATCCCAGCAATCTCGCCGATCTCACCGGTCTGGCGGGTTCCCATGCTCCTCCCCGGCTTCGGACGACGTGTGCGTGGGAATTGGCGCGCCGAATCTATGTGATGTTGATCAGGAGAGGACAGGCCGTGACCGAAGGCAGCCATCGTGTAGGCATTCGCCGGCCGTCAACGTGAGGTGAAATCCCGGCCGGGATGAATATGCGCTCACATATCTCTTCGATTAACGCGTTGACCTGTCGGTCATTTCGCGCCGATGCTGGTGTCAGGCGACGGTCACGGCTCCCGACGAAGCGTGCCGACCGCGAACCCGAGGGGGTTCTCATGAGGGAGCTCTACACCTACGAGATCGCGTCCACGACTCCTGAGGGGCGATGGACGCCGGTCGTGATCCGCACCGGCTGGTTCAGCCGAGACCCCGAATCCATCGCTCGCGGACTGATGGAGAGCTGGATTCTCGACTACCGTGGCCGCCTCACCAGCGGCCAAATTTATGCCTTCGGCAAACCAGAGCGGGCCAACTCGGCCCGGCTCGTCGCGAGTGTGCGCGTCCGCGTCTTCAGAGGCGGGGACGTCGACGTCTCCACCGCGAAGCCGGTCGCCATCGCCCTGCTCGGCCGGCCCGACCTGAGCCGGCAGCGGGACCGCCACCCCGGCGGTACGGCCGGCGGAGGATCACCACCGGCCGAGGAGACCGACCCCAACCGCCGGCCGCGGGTACGCGACCGCCTCCGGCTGCCTCGGGCGCGGCCCGAGGAAGAACATCCCGGTGACCGGCACCTCCACCGGCTGGTGCCCGGCTAGGTCCGGCTCCGGCAGCTCGGCAGATTCCTCGAGAAAGGTTCGGGAGCGGTGTCGATCCCGCCGCTCGTTGTTCGAAGGAGGGGTGAGCGGCGGGGTCGGCCCGCCGTCCCGACACATCGAGGAGCACACCCATGCCGCGTTTCCTGACCATGATCCGTATCGACGAACAGACTCTGCCCGGCCAGGAGCCCGACCCCGGATTCGGGGAGCGCGCGGCGGCGCTGTTCGAGGAGATCAACAAGGCCGGCGTGATGCGGGAGACGCATGGTCTCCTCCCCACCGCCGAAGGGACCCGGCTCACCTGGTCCGACGGGAAGATCAGCACCACCGACGGCCCCTTCACCGAGACCAAGGAGGTCGTCGGCGGCTACGCCATCACCGAGACCAGGGACAAGGCCGAGGCGGTGGAGTGGACCCGCCGGTTCCTGGAGATCCACCCCGAGCATTGGACCGTCAGCGCCGAGGTACGCCAGATCGAGGAGGGCTGACCCGGGCGCGGGGGCAGGAGAGCTAGGCCGGGCGGGCGACGAAGACGTACTCCCGCCCGGGCCGGTCAGGTGTGTCCCTGACCTCGTCGACGGCGAATCCCGCCGCGTCCAGAGACTCCTCGACCTCCTCGCGGCTCCGGAAGCGCAACGTGGAGTGGGACGTGTGCACGGAGCCGTCGGCCTCGAAGACGTACGTCCCCTGGAAGCTGACCAGCGACCCGTCGACCTCCGTGGTCTCCACCCAGGTGTCCACCGCGCCGATTCCCGGTACGTCCGTACGGCTGCGGGAGTGGTTCGGGTGCCACTCCCGCCACGCCTCCCGCTCCGGCACGCGGGTCTCGAACACCAGCCGGCCGTCCGGGCGAAGCGCCGCCCGGACCCCGCGCAACGTCGCCGCCCAGTCGTCCTCGGTCAGGAAGACCTGCGCGACGTTGCCCGTCATCGTGGCGAGGTCCACCTGCAGCGGCGGCAGCGTGGTGGCGTCCCCGTGCAGCCAGCGCACCCGGTCGGCTCCGGCCTTGCGCCACGCCACGTCCAGGGAGGCCGCCGCCGGGTCGACGCCGATGACCTCGACGCCCCGCTCCGCAAGCAGACAGGCGAACGTTCCCGTACCGCATCCGACGTCGAGCACGCTGCGGGCACCGAACTCGGCGACCATCGCGGCGTACACGTCCAGATCACTGCGGTCGGCGTCCACCCAGTCGTAGATCTCGGCGAGGCGGGATTCGGCGAACAGCGCGTCAGGCACGATCACACCGTAGCGGGCCCGTCCCGGTCAGGCGCCGACGTCGAGACCGACCGTCACCACGTCGCCGAGCTCCAGCCCCTCGGCCCGGCGTACCCCGGCCTTGACCGGCACGATGTACCCGCCGTCCTTCGGCCACAGCGACGTGGCCCACTCCGTCGCCCCGATCCGGGCCGCGACCGGGATCATCCCCCAGCCGTAGGTGACGTACGACGAGGTCGCCGCCAGCTCGCCGCACTCCTCCTCGGGGACGGTGACGAAGTGCCACGGCGCCGGCCCGCGCCAGAACCACAGCTCGCCGCTGAACTCCAGATGCACGCGGCACAGGATAGGCGCGGACCGGCCAGCCAGCAGGTCCGGTACGTGGCGACTCGGTCCTGACCCGACGGCCGCCGGATCTTCGTGCTGTCGGTGAGCTTGAGCCAGACGACCCCGCCGATGATGACGGCGAGCCAGAACGCGCGGACTTGCGTGAGGGTCTCGTCGAAGAAGACCGGGCCGAGCAGCGCTGCGCCGACGGCGCCGATGCCGGCCCAGACGGCGTACCCGATCCCGACGTCGATGCGCTTGAGCGCGACGCTCAGGGCGAACAGGGTCAGCAGGAAGAACACGACCGCGGAGACGGACCAGCCGAGTGCGGTGAATCCGTGACTGCCGCCGACGCTGAGTGCGTACCCGATCTCGAAGACTCCGGCGAGGAGCAGTACGACCCAGGGCCCCAGCCGTCTCTCGGTGCTCGGAGTGGTCGTGGCGGCTGCGGAGGGCGTGGCGTTCGGAGTGGTCGTGGCGTTCGGAATGGTCATTGCCGATGTCCTTTCGGTACGCGTGGTGGTTGGTTCGGGCGGGATCATGCGGCGCCGCTGAGCTGGAGGCCGACGACCCCGCCGATCACGACGGCGATGCCGAGGGCCTTCTTCCAGTCCAGGCGCTGGCCGAGGAGCATCGCGCCGACGACGACGATCCCGACGCCCGCGACGCTGGTCCAGATCGCGTAGCCGACGCCCACGTCGAAGGTGAGCAGGGCGAGGCTGAGGAGGAAGGTGCCGACCGCGCCGCTGGCGAGGGTGGCGAGTGTCCACCACAGTCGGGTGAACCCTTGCGCCTTGCTCGCGAAGAGGCCGACGGCGACCTCGAAGATGACGGCTATGCCCAGGTAGAGCCAGCTCATTGCGGTGTCCTCTCGTGATGTTTGCGGGCTTGTAGTTGTCTGTACATGCAGCTATTAGTGCAAGGTGCGGCCCCGGAAGGAGAACCCCACTCCCTAGCGGTCGAGCAGTGCCCGTACCTCACCGATCGCGTCCACCAGGCGTCGCAGATCGACGTCCGGGAAGTGTGCGCCCGCCTTGACGAGCAGCTCTCGCACCCGTTCCTCGTACGGCGCTCGCAGGTCGCCGAGCAGCACCTCGCCCCGCTTGGTGAGGACCGCGTAGATCCCCCGGCGGTCGTCGGGACAGGTGTCGCGGCGCACCAGATCCTTGGCTTCCAGCCGGCTCACCAGGCGGGTCGCGGAACTCTGGTTCAGGCCCAGCCGCTGTGCGAGCTCACTGACCCGAAGCTCCTTGTCCGGCGCCTGGCCCAACGACGCGAGGGCGCGGCAGTCGGTCAGCCCGATCCGATACTGGTCCGCGAGCCACCTGTCCAGATCGGCGTCGACCGCGGACGCGAACGCCGCGACCTTCGACCACGCGGAGCTCGCCCCCGCGCCGGACGACACCTCGGACCGGGATACCTGCGTGTGCATGCATCGATGCTAGCCCAACCCCGCGGGGAAGCGCACGTCGATACCTGCGGCTTCTGCCGTCCGGGCTCAGACGTTGAACTTGAACTCCACCACGTCACCGTCGGCCATGACGTAGTCCTTGCCCTCCAGGCGCACCTTTCCGCGCGCCCGCGCCTCGTTCATCGAGCCGGCGTCGACGAGTTCGTCGTACGACACGATCTCGGCCTTGATGAACCCGCGCTGGAAGTCGGTGTGGATCGCGCCGGCCGCCTCCGGTGCCGTGGACCCCTTGCGGATCGTCCAGGCCCGCGACTCCTTCGGCCCGGCGGTAAGGAAGGTCTGGAGGCCGAGGGTGTCGAACCCGACCGTCGCCAGCATCTTCAGCCCGGACTCCTCCTGCCCGGTCGAGGCCAGCAGCTCCGCGGCCTCCTCGGGCGCGAGCTCCAGCAGCTCCGACTCGATCTTGGCGTCCAGGAAGATCGCCTGCGCCGGCGCCACCAGCTCGGTCAGCTCGGCGCGCATCGCCTCGTCGGACAGCTCGCCCTCGTCGCAGTTGAAGATGTAGATGAACGGCTTGGCGGTGAGCAGGTTGAGTTCGCGCAGCGCGGCCAGATCGACACCGGCGGCGAACGCGGTGACCCCCTTCTCCAGGGCGGTCTGCGTCCGGCGTACGACCTCGATCGTCTCGACCAGGTCCTTCTTCAGCCGGGCTTCCTTCTCCAGCCTCGGCAGCGCCTTCTCGATGGTCTGCAGGTCGGCGAGGATCAGCTCGGTTGTGATCGTGCCGATGTCGCCGGCCGGAGAGACCTCGCCGTCGACGTGTACGACGTTGGGGTCGCGGAACGCCCGGGTGACCTGGCAGATCGCGTCGGTCTCGCGGATGTGGGCCAGGAACTGGTTGCCGAGGCCCTCCCCCTCCGACGCGCCGCGGACCAGGCCCGCGATGTCGACGAACTGCACCGTCGCCGGCACCAGCTTCGCCGACTCGAACATCCGGCCCAGCACGTCCAGACGCGGGTCGGGTACGCCGACCACGCCGACGTTCGGCTCCAGCGTCGCGAACGGGTAGTTGGCGGCGAGCACGTCATTTGCGGTGAGAGCGTTGAAAAGGGTCGACTTCCCCGCGTTGGGGAGTCCGACGATTCCGATCGACAGGGCCACGGGCCGCAAGCCTACGCGAGCGGGTGACCGGCACAGCGGGCGCACGGTCACTGCCTGGGCGGCCGTACCTCCGGCGAGCAGGCGCCCGGCGCGCCGGACAGGGACTTGTCGGTGGTCTCCGTCACAGTGGTCGCCATGAACGGGACGATCTTCCTCGCCTTCGTCGTCGGGATCGCGGTCGGGCTGGCCATCGGCGCGCTGCTGGTGCGGGTCCGGATCGCGGAGTCCCTCGCCCGGGCGGGCGCCGAGCGGGACGCCGCGGAGAGCCGGCTCGCCGAGCTGACGGCCGACCGGCGTTCGCTGGCCGAGCAGTTCAAGGCCCTGTCCGCCGACGCGCTCGCCCAGTCCAGCCGGCAACTGCTCGACCTCACCGACGCCCGGGTGCGGGCCGCGGAGACGGTGGTGGCGCCGGTGAAGGAGAGCCTGGACCGCTTCGACGGGCGGCTTCGCCAGCTGGAGGAGTCCCGGGTGGCGCTGCAGTCGTCGCTGCGCGAGCAGGTCGACGCCGTACGCCTCACCGGTGAGGCCCTGCGCAAGGAGACGGGCGCCCTGGCCTCCGCGCTGCGCAAACCACAGGTGCGCGGGCGCTGGGGAGAGCTGCACCTCGCCCGGGTGACCGAGCTCGCCGGCCTCGTCGACCACGTCGATCTCAGCTTCCAGCACAGCGCGACGAACACCGACGGCGACACCGACGCCGTCCACCGGCCCGACCTGGTGGTCCACCTGGCCGGCGGCAAGCACGTGGTGGTCGACGCCAAGGTGCCGCTGGAGGCGTTCCTGGATGCGGCCGAGGCCGGCGACGACCAGGTCCGGGCCGAGCGGCTGGCCCGGCACGCCAGGCACGTCCGTCACCACGTCGACGCGCTCGCGGGCAAGGGTTACTGGCGCAGGCTGCCGGCGACGCCGGAGTTCGTGGTGCTGTTCATGCCGGGTGAGGCGTTCCTGTCCCATGCGCTGGAGGCCGACCACACGCTGCTGGAGTACGCCGCCGAGCGCCGGGTGATCCTGGCCACCCCGAGCACCCTGATCGCCCTGCTCCGGACGGTGGCGTACGCCTGGACCGAACAGGCCCTCACCCACAACGCCCGGGAGGTCTTCGAACTCGGCCGCGAGCTCTACCAGCGGCTCGGCCGGCTGGGCCGCCACCTCGACCGGTTGGGGCGGTCGCTGACCGGAGCCGTCGGC